>JBEBFV010000161.1:0-11925 GCA_040081795.1 Limisphaerales bacterium
TGGTAGCGCTTGCCGTTGGGCATCTCGGGCTGCGCGAAGTCGAAGTGGTTCAGCACCTCGGCCACGTTCGCGCGGTCAATGTAGCCGTAGAGCGTGCGGCGCGTGGAGTAGCTCCCCTGCGGACGCAGCGCGCCACCACCCTTCTTGTCTTTGACGGCGTTGTCGCCGCCGCCGCCCCCGAGGTTCACGGGCTTCCCACCGAGCGTGCGATCGAGCGAGCCGGCCATCGCGAGGATGGAGTCGCGCAGCGGCTCGAACTCCAGCCGGCGCACGTTCTGCCGCCAGAGGAGGCGATTGAACGGGTCGAGCTGCGCGTAGCGCGGGTTGTCCGTGCTGGCCTGCTGGTAGGTCGCGGACAGCACGATGTGCTTGTGCAGCTTCTTCACGGACCAGCCGTTGTCCATGAACCAAGTGCTGAGATAATCGAGCAACTCCGGGTGGCTGGGCGGCGTGCTCATGGTGCCGAAATCGTCCGGCGTAAGCACGAACCCCTCGCCGAAGTGGTGCTGCCAGACGCGGTTCACCATCACGCGCGACGTAAGCGGGTTGCCCTTGTTCGCGATGGCATAGGAGAGTTCCAGCCGCCCGCTGCCGTATGCGAACGGCTTCGCGGTCGGCGAACGGAAGACTTCCAGATAACGGCGCGGGACGAGCGGCCCCAAGTTGTCCTTCTCGCCGCGAATATAGACCGGCGAATCCTTCGGTTGGACTGAGTCCTGCAACGCCATCGCGCGGGCGGGCGCGCCGGGATGAGTCATGTCGAGGCGGTCGCCCTGCACGGTGAGCTGCTGCGCCTGCTTCTGAAGCTCCTTCTTGGCGTTGCCCTTGTTCTTCGCGGCCTTCGCGGCCTTCGCCTGCGCTATGAGGTCGGCCTCGGCCTTGTCGAGCGCGGCTTTCTCCTTCTGGTATTCCGCATACTTCACCCGGTCGGTCGTGGCGATGATGGGCAGCTCCTTTGGTTCCTCGCTGCTCGCAAAGATGCCGTGAAGCGCGTAGTAATCCTTCGTCGGAATCGGGTCGAACATGTGGTCGTGGCAGCGCGCGCACGCGACGGTCAGGCCGTTGAACCCCTTCGTCACCACGTCAATGCGGTCGTTGATGATGTCGTCGCGGTTGCCATCGAAGTGGTCGCCCACCGTGATGAAGCCCAGCGCGGCGAGCGAGGTGCGGTCCTTGTTGTTCGGCAGCTTGTCGGCAGCAATCTGCTCGCGGATAAACTGGTCGTAGGGCTTGTCGTCGTTGAACGCCTTCACGACGTAGTCGCGATAGGTCCACGCGAACGGATACGCGGGCGACTCGCGGCGCTTGGCGGGGTCGCCGACGGTGTCCGAGTAACGCGCCACGTCCAGCCAGTGCCGGCCCCAGCGCTCGCCGTAGTGCGGCGAGGCCAGGAGCTTGTCCACGAGCTTCTCGTAGGCGGTGGATGATTTGTCATTCACGAACGCCTCGACTTCCGCCGGCGTAGGCGGCAGGCCGATGAGGTCGAAGTAGAGACGGCGAACGAGCACGCGCCGGTCGGCGGGCGCGCTGGGTTTGAGGTTTTTCTCCTCCAGCTTCGCGAGAATGAAATTGTCCACCGGGCTCGCGGGCCAGGACTTGTTCTGCACGGCGGGCGGCTCCTGCTTCTTGACCGGCTGGAAGGCCCACCAAACTTTGCGCTCGGCGGCGTTTGCATATTTGCCCTTGGCCGCACCGGTGCGCGGGTCGGGCGCGCCCATCTTCACCCACGCGACGAGGTCGGCGATTTGCGCGTCGGAAAGTTTCTCGCCCTTGGGCGGCATCTGGAGATTCGAGTCGGTGTAGCGAACGGCGCGGATGAGCGAGGATTTGTCCGGGTTGCCGGGGACGACGGCGGGGCCGGAATCGCCGCCCTTGAGCGTGCCGTCGCGGGAGTCGAGTGCGAGGCCGCCCTTGGTCTTGCCCTCGGCGGCACTGTGGCACTTGAGACAATGCGCGGCGAGCAGCGGGCGAATCTTGTCCTCGAAGAACGCGGACTGTTGTGCCGTGAGCGTGGCGGCTGCGGTCGCAGCGGCGGGGGCGACTGGAGCCGCCGGCTTGGCGGCGGGCAGCGCGGGCTTCACTGCCGGGGCAGGCGCGGGCGCGGGAGTTGGCTGCTTCTTTTTCTTCTTGGCGTCGGCGGCGGCAGCGACGCCCAGGCCGAGGCAGATGACGGAGAGGAGGAGGATGGAGCGTTTCATGACGAAAAAGTGTGGGGAAAGACCAAGGCCCAATTTCCAATGCCCAATGAATGACCAATGACAAATGACCAACGAGGCAGGGAGGCGCTCGGATGCGCGCTAGCGGGCATTGGGCATTGATTGGTCATTTCGTCATTGGACATTGGTCATTCCATCTTCAGGCAATGATCTCCTTCACCACATGGCCGAAGTTGTCGGTGAGGCGGAAGTCCCGGCCGTTGTAGCGATACGTCAGCTTCTCGTGGTCGAAGCCCATCAGCGCCAGCAGAGTCGCGTGGTAGTCGTGGACATGGACCTTGTCCTGCACCGCCATGGAACCAAACTCGTCCGTCGCACCGTAGGTCACGCCGCCCTTCACGCCGCCGCCCGCAAGCCAGTGCGAGAACGCGCGGTTGTTGTGGTCGCGACCGGGGTCGTCGGCACCGTTCTTGTCCCGCGTGGGCTTGCGGCCAAACTCGCCACCCCAGATGACCAGCGTGCTGTCCAGCATCCCGCGCTGCTTCAAGTCCGTGAGCAGCGCCGCTGCCGGGCCGTCAATCTCGCCCGCCTTCGCCCGCAGTCGGTCTTCGAGGTCGTTGTGATGGTCCCAGCCGCTGGCCCACACCTGCACGAACCGCACGCCGCGCTCGACAAGTCGCCGCGCGACGAGGAGCTGCTTGCCCTGCGCCGAGGTGCCGTAGAGCGAGCGGATGTTCTCCGGCTCCTTGTTGATGTCGAACGCGTCCGTCGCCGCTGTCTGCATCTTGTAGGCCATCTCGAACGCCTCGATGCGCGCCTCGAGCTGCGCGTCCTTCTGCAAGTTCTTGCTGTGAATCGCGTTGAGCTGATGCACGAGGTCGAGCTGCCGCCGCTGCTCCTTCGGCGCGAGGTAATTGTTGCGGATGTTCTCAATCATCTGCTCCACCGACTGCGCCTGTGTGTTGATGCTGGAGCCCTGAAAGATGCCCGGGAGAAAGGCCGATTGGTAATTCTGCGCGCCGCCGGGGGCGCCGCCGCCGGGCCGCAGCGAGATGAAGCCGGGCATGTTCTGATTCTCCGTCCCGAGACCGTAAAGCACCCACGAGCCGAGCGAGGGCTTGGCGAGCCGGAGCGAACCGGTGTTCATGAAGACCGTCGCCACGTCATGCGCCGGGATGTCCGTGTGGAGCGAGCGCACGACGGCCATCGAGTCGGCGTGCTTCGCCAGACTCGGGAAAACTTCGCTGAACTCGATGCCCGAGCGGCCCTGCTTGGTGAACTTGAACGGTGAACCAAACGCCACGCCACCCGCGCCGGGGATTTCCTTGCCGTCATTCTTCACCAGCGCGGGTTTCGGGTCCCAGGTGTCCACATGGGAAGGCGCGCCCTGCGCAAAGATGTGGATGACGCGCTTGGCCTTGGCGGGGAAGTGCGGGTTCTTGGGCGCGAGCGGGTTGAGGTCTGCGGCGCGGGCCTCCTCGCCGAGCATGGAGGCAAGGCCCACCGCGCCCATGCCCATGCCGAAGCGTGCGAGCCATTGGCGGCGCGTGAGGAAAAAGTCGGGGAGCGAGGCCTGGTGTTCGAGGGGGTTCATAGGCAATGCGCGTTTCTTGCCGGTTAGGACGACAAGCGGTGGTCAAAGGTTGCGAATGTTGCGACCAGTAGCGCCCGGTTTCGTTCGATGGACGCGGCGATCACAGCGGTTCGTAGATCGTCAACCGTCGGTATTTCGCCTCCAGACTGAGCAGGGCGAGGCTCGTGCAATACACGCGGCCGATCTGTCTGCCCTCGAAGTTGTCCGTCCACGAGCCGTCCGGCGACTGGCCTACCACGAAGTTCCGCTCGGCGAACTGCGTCGCGAGCGAGGCGTGCGGCTCGGCGTATCGCTGCAAGGCGAGCGTGTTGAAGAACACGGCATGGAACGGCCAAGAGCCGTTCGCGATAATGCGTGCGGTTGGGTCGGCGCGCATCGTCTCGAGCAAATAAGTCGCCGCAGCACCCGCTTCCGGCGCATTGGGCTGGCCGCAGATTCGCAACCCGAGAAGTCCCATTGCCGAGGTGGAGAAGTGATTTCGCTCCACAGGCGGCTGGAGCATGGAGTCGGGCAGGCGATACTGGTTGGGCCTGGGCGGGATGTAGTGATCCACCACGTTCGTGCGTTTCGGACCATACTCGTTGTGGCAGGAGTAGCAGACTTTCCCGTTCACAATCGCATACGGACGTCGCGAAACTAGTTTGATGGTTCTGCCGGAGTTGGTGGTGGTCCACTGGCGTCCAGCGGTGGCGACCGGGAGGTAGATCGGCTTCGGCCCGTAATCAAACACTCCGTAGGCCGAGGCATAAACATTCTTCAAATACTGCGCCGCCGCCTGCCCCGCCGCAGGAGGCACGGTGAAACCTGCCTTTGTCCCGGCGTTCAGGGACAGCAATTGCCACGCGGTCACGGGCACATCGGAGTCGTTTGCGTTGGGCAGGTAGCGCCAGCCGCCGATGTCGCCGCGCGCGGCCTTGATCGCGCCTTGGGAACGAAGGATGAACTGGTGCGCCGCCCCTGCCTTGCGACGGATGAGTTCCTCCTGCTCCGGGTCCGTGGAGCGACGGAGCAGCTCGCACAACAGCAGTGTCGTCACCGCGTGGCCGTGCATCATGGATGTGTCCGCCGAGCCGAAGTAACCGTCGGCCGTCTGCCGATCCGCGCGCAGCACGAAGAGGATCGCCCGGCGCAACGAGACGCCTTCCGGCGTCTTGTCCTGCGGCGTATGCCCCGCGCCCGTGAGCGCCAGAGCGGCGAGGGAGGTCAGCGCTGTTTGATACTTGGCCGCGTCCGAGATCGCCCCGTTCGGTTGCTGCTGCGTGAGCAGGAAAGCCACGCCTCCATGCACCGCCGCGTCCACGCGATCCGTCGCGGCCGCCGTGGCGGGCGGCTCCGGCACGGGGCCTTTCGCTTTCGGTGCGGGAGCAGCGCCGGTGAGGAGCGCCAGCGGCAGGGCGGTCGCGAGACAGCGGATGACTTGGGTCGGACTTCGCATGGTTTGGGAACGGCGGCAGCGTGTGAGCCGCCGCTCGCCCGGACAATCAGGTCTTGGCTGTATTTGCCGTGAGCCGTCTGATTCTGGCAAGGTCTCCGTGTGCCAGCCTCCCGATCCGCCCGCGCCTGCTTCGCGCTGCTTGCCATCGCGATGGGGTTCAGCGCGGCGGTCGCGCACGGGCAGGGCAGCTTCTACCAGATCACGGACCTCGGCGTGCTGGGCGCCCCTGCGGACAAGCCAAGCGCCTTGAACCGCGCGGGCGTGGCCGTCGGCACGCGCTCGATGCCGGGACGCGATGGGCCTGTCAGCCGTGCATTCATCCGCACGAATGCGTTTCACGAACTCGGCCCGCCCGGCGTGCTGACCTTCGCCAGCGACCTGAACGAGCTGGGCGACACCGTAGGCTGGAGCCGGCTCCCGCAGGCTGGCGGCCGTCAGGTGGACCGCGCAGTCCTGTGGCAGAAGGGCAATCACATCGAGCTTGGCACGTTCGGCGGCGCGAACAGCCGCGCCTTCGGCATCAACGAGCGCGTGGACATCGCCGGCACGGCGCAGACGACGAACGGCGCGTTCCACGCCTTCCTCTGGCGGCAGGGCAAGCTGGAAGACCTCGGCACGCTCGGCGGGCGGAACAGTTACGGCCACGCCATCAACAGCGCGTTCGACATTGCGGGCGTCGCCGAGACTGCGCAGCAGCTTCGCCACGCCTTTCTTTACACCGGCGGCAAGATGCGCGACCTCGGCACACTCGGCGGCCTGATCAGCCAGGCCAACGGCTTGAACGAGGCGGGCGATGTCGTCGGTTTTGCTCAGAACGCTGCCGGGCAATCGCGCGCGTTTCTCTTCACCAAGGGCAAGATGTCCGACCTCGGCACGCTCGGTGGTCCCGGCTCCTTCGCCAATGCCATCAACAACCGTCAGCACATCGTCGGCGCGGCGCAGCTTGCCACTGGCGAGAACCGCGCCTTTCTCTGGCGCGACGGCAAGATGTGGGACTTGAACCAGTTCCTCCCGCCCAACTCCGGCTGGTTTCTCCTCGAAGCCACGGACCTCAATGAGACGGGGCAAGTCCTCTGCCTCGCGCGCACGAAGAACGGGCAGCTCCGCGGGGTGCTGGTCACGCCGCCGGGCGTGAGCAAGCCGGCTGGCAAGTAGGTGGTGCGTGCTGGTGCTCGACAAGCAGCCACGTCAGAAATAGTTTCGACACCATCAACCGGCAGGGGCACCCACGCGCCGCATGAATCCGTCCGAACCCATCGTCATTCCTCCCGAGTTGGCTGATGTCCCGCTGGAATACCGTGCTGCAATTGCTGTCATTGCCAAACACATGAAGGGGAGTGCCCACCGCAAGGAATTGGCGCACATCCCAGAAAGACACCGCGCGTTTGTGGCCGCGTTCTGTTTCTACAAAGCGAGCCTTGGCTTCGGTCAGAAATCCAAACGGCGTGAAGGGCTTTATGGTGCTGCATTTGTAGCCGCTTTGTTTGCGGCAAGCATCGGCGGTCTAGTCGCTGGGTTTTCTGTCGCTGGAGAGCGCGGTGGTTTGATGGGTGCAACTATCGGATTCCTCGGCGTTCTCGTGCCAGCGGCAGGCATGATGCACCGGCATGGTCAACGGCAAGCGCGCGACTTCTTCAATAGTGAGGAGTGCCGTTCCTTCATCGAGAAGCTGAAGTAGCGGATGAAACCGGCGGGCTCAGTCGCCGTTTTTCTCCTTTATCGCTTCTCTCCACCCCCGCATAGTCCCCGACCCTATGGAACGACTGCCTGGCTTCCGGGACTTCTATCCCGAACCGCTGCCGCCGACGAAAGACGAGTTGTGGAGCATGGATGCCCGCAACCACATCTTCGACACGTGGCGCGCGGTCGCCCGCCGCTATGGCTTCCGCGAATACGACGGCCCGCCGCTGGAGCCGCTCGAGCTTTACACCAACAAGTCGGGCGAGGAAATCGTCGGCCAGCTCTTCAACTTCACGGACAAGGGCGAGCGCGCCGTGGCGATGCGCCCGGAGATGACGCCCACGCTCGCGCGCATGGCCGCCGCGCAGGAACGCGCCTACAAGAAGCCGTTCAAGTGGTTCTCCATCCCGCAGCTCTTCCGCTACGAGAAGCAGCAAAAGGGCCGCAAGCGCGAGCACTTCCAGCTCAACTGCGACATCATCGGCGAGCACGACCGCGCCGCTGACGCCGAGTTGATCGCCCTCCTCATTGACTCGCTGCGTGAACTCGGCCTGACCAGCGCGGACTTCGTCGTGCGCCTGAGCAGCCGCAACGCGTGGTCCGAGTTCTTCGCCAGCCGTTGCTCCGACGCGAGCAAGGCCTACGACTTCTTCCAGATCGTGGACAAGCTCGACCGCACGCGCGCCGAGGACAGCGCCGCCTTGCTCGCGCCGCTCGGGTTCAATTTGGAGGAAGTCCAGGCCTTCATCACCGGCGGTCAGCCAAACGCTGAACTTCAACTCATCCTCGACCAGCTCACCGCGCGCGGTCTGCGCGACTTCGTGCGCGTGGACTACGGCGTCATTCGCGGCCTCGCCTACTACACTGGGCCGGTCTTCGAGGCCTTCGACATCAAGGGCGAGTTCCGCGCCATCTGCGGCGGCGGACGCTACGACCATCTCATCAAGCAGGTCAGCGGCGGCAAGGTGGATCTCCCCGCGCTCGGCTTTGGCATGGGCGACGTGGTGCTCTTCGAGCTGCTCAAGTCGCGCGGCCTGCTCCCGCAGTTCACCGCCGGCATCGCCGCCTACGTGCTCATCGAGGACGAAGGCTTGCGCGCCGACTCGCTCCGCCTTGTTCAGCAACTTCGCGAAGCCGGCCTGGCCACCGAGTTCAGCCTCACGCCCGCGAAAGGCGACAAGCAGTTCAAGCGCGCCCTTGATCTCAACGCCACCCACACGGTCCGTTTGGAAAAGCAGGCCGATGGCACCGTTCTCGCGAAGCTGAAGCACATGAAGACCCGCGAAGAAATTGCCCTGTCGCCGGGCGACTTGGTCAGTCGCCTCGTGTCTGGTGGTTTGCGCCCGGCCTGAAGTCTCCGATTTGGCAGGAAAATTAAATCTTCCTGCCCATAATTTTCCTGCCGATTCGGCGGCTTGCCTGAAGGGAGCGGAGAACCACCGCTCCCGGACTTACTTCCCAAAGCACATCAGCCGCTTCTCCGTCCGCAGGTAAATCCTCCCGTCCACAATCGCGGGCGTGGACATGACGGTCTCTCCCATTTCGTTTCGTGCCAGCACCTCCGGCGCGTTGCTGCCGCTGAAGACGGTCACGGTGCCTTTCTGGGAGATGGCGAAGACGTTTCCATCCGCCGCCGAGAGGCTCGCGTAGTAATCGCCCAGCGCGCCGAGACGTTCGTCGCGGTAGGCTGGCTCGCCGGTCTTCGCATCGAGGCACGTCGCCATGCCGCCGCTGCGCACGGAATAGACGCGGCCTTGATGAAAGATCGGCGAGGCCACGTAGGGCAGGCTTCGGTTGTGTTTCCAAACGACGTGCGTGTCGGTGATGTCGCCGCGCCCGCCGGGCTTGATGGCGAAGATGGCGTTTTCCGCCTGCACGAACTGGTCGCCCATGCCGTCGTATTCCGCCTTGGTCACGAGGCCGTCCTTGTCGAGGTCGAACTGGCTGAAACGGTCGCGGAATGGGCCGGTGGGAAACTCATCTTTCGCCAGCTTGCCGTCCTTGCTCTTGTCGTGCAGCGCGAGGAACTCGGCGTGCGGCGGCAGCACCAGCTTGTCGCTCGCATCGCTGCCGACGTTCCAGCTCGCGATAAAGAGCAGGCCGTCGCCAGCGGTGGGTGAGGCGTTCGCCACGCGCGCCATGCCGCGACAGGTCCAGCGCAGCGCACCGGTCTTCGGGTCGTAGGAGGAAAGTTTCAACGAGCCGTTGACGATGAGTTCCTCAATGCCGTCGTGCCGCCAGACGAAGGGCGTCGCAAAGCCGCGCCGGTGACTGGGGCGAGCAGTCTTCCACGCCTGCTTCCCGGTGCGCTTGTCCACGGCGATGATGAAGGAATCCATGTCGCTGTCGCAAAGCTGGATCACGAGATCGCCGACGAGAATGGGCGAGCTGCTGGCCCCAAACTCAACGACAGGCGCAGGCAGCGGATGCCGCCAGAGTTCCTTGCCCGCGAAGTCATACGCGAGCAGGCCGTAGCTGCCGAAGTAAACGACCACGCGCTCGCCGTCCGTGCAGGCTGTGGGCGCGGCGGGGCTGCCGATGCGGTGCGTGGCTTCGAGCTTCTCGGCGGGCGCGGGCGTGCTCCAAAGCACTTTGCCGGTCGCGCGGTCGAGCGCGAGCGTGACGAGCTTCCCGTTGTCCACGCCGGTGAGGAAGATGCGGTTGCCCCAGAGGATCGGCGACGAAATGCCGGGCGGAAGCTCGGTGCTCCAGACGAGGTTTGTCTTCGGCCCAAAGTGGACGGGAGCTTTCGCGTTGCCAGTGGCGGTGGCGTCGGGGCCACGAAACTGCGGCCAGTTCGCGGCGTGAGTTGAGGCGGTGAGAAGCGTGGCAGCGAGGAGCGTGTGCAGGTGCATGAGCAGCGAGTGTTCAGTAATCAGTGTTCAGTGACCAGTGTTCAGACTCCTTGGCGATTGGCGAGCCATGACTGAAAACTGGTTGCTGAAGATTGAACTCTGGTTCACGGCCCGGCTTCCACGCTGGAAGCGGGAAGATCAGAGGGAGCAGCCAAGTGAAGGTCGCGCAACCTGAACGCGCAACCTGAAGGTTGCGACTACGACGGTGGCTGCTTAACCTCCGCCTCCATGCGTTCTGAATCACTGTCCTTCCTCACAAAATTGGTCAACACGCCCAGCCCCTCTGGCCACGAGGCGCGCGGGCAGCGGGTCTGGCTCGATTATTTGAAGGAGCTTGCCGACGAGACGTTCTCCGATGCTTACGGAAACTGCGTCGCCGTGCTGAACAAGGGCGGCGGGCCGCGGCTGATGCTGGCGGCGCACGCGGATGAGATTTCCCTCGTGGTGAACTTCATCGATGACAACGGATTCATCTGGGTGCGCAAGCTCGGCGGGGTGGACGCCATCGTCGCCAAGGCGCAACGCGTGGTCGTGCATTCTCGCAAGGGGCCGGTGAAGGGCGTGATCGGAAATGTCGCGCCGCATCTCATGAAGCTGGAGAAGGAGCGAAAGGTGCCGGAGATCGCGGACCTGTTCATTGACATCGGTGCGGAGAACAAGGCGGACGCACAGTCACTCGTGCGCGTGGGCGACCCGATCACGATGACGAATGAGTTCGAGCATCTGCGTGGGGATCTGGCGGTGGCGCGGGCGTTTGACAACCGCATCGGGACATTCGCGGTGGCGGAAGCGTTGCGCCTGCTGCGTCCGCAGCGCAAACGGCTCAAGGCGGAGGTTTGCTTCGTCTCGAACATCATGGAGGAGGTCGGTCTGCTTGGCGCGCGGCAGATTGCGTATTCGCTCAAGCCGGACGTGGCGCTGGTGGTGGACGTGACGCACGCGACGGATTATCCGACGGTGAGCAAGCAGTTGCACGGGGACATCAAGATCGGCGGCGGCCCGGCGGTGACGCACGGCGTGTGCAACCATCCGGCGGTCGTGGAACGGCTGGAGCAGGTCGCGCAGCAGCTCAAGATTCCATTGCAGCACGAGGCGACGAGCGCGACGAGCGGCACGGACACGGACGCGATCTTCTGGACGCGTGGAGGCATCGCCAGTGGGCTGATCAGCCTGCCGAACCGCTACATGCACTCGCCGGTGGAGATGGTGAACCTGCGCGACTTGGAACAAATCCCGGAGCTGATGGCGGGCTTCGCGATGTCACTGAAACACGGCGAGGAGTTCAAGGTGCGAATCTAGGACAAGGACGGTTTCGCTGAAGGCGGAGTAGAGGATGCAGGCGCGGGCGGGGAGGTGACGAGTCTCTGACTTGCGGCTGACCGATCGAAGTTTGAGCTTCCTCACGTCGGCTGCTACGGGCCAGCGGGAGGTTTGCTTTCGTCGCAGGGTTGCCGTATTTCTCCGCGCGCATGACGGAACCCGTGGTGAGCATCCGCAACCTCTCGAAGGTGTATCAGCAGGGCGACATCCAGGTGACGGCGCTCAATGGCGTGTCGCTGGACATCGGGGCAGGGGAGTTCCTCGCGCTGATGGGGCCGTCGGGGTCGGGGAAGTCCACGTTGCTGCACATCATCGCGGGGGTGGATCGTCCCACTGGCGGGCAATGTCTGGTGCAAGGGGTGGACGTGGGCCAGCTCAATGAGTCGGGGCTGGCGGATTGGCGGAACCAGAACGTGGGGTTTGTGTTCCAGTCGTTCAATCTCATCCCGGTGCTGACGGCGTTCGAGAATGTGGAACTGCCGTTGTTGCTCACGCGGCTGGGCGGACGCGAACGGAAGCGGCTGGCGACAACGGCGCTTGATCTCGTGGGGCTGGGCGACCGGTCGCATCATTTACCGAGGCAGTTGTCGGGCGGACAGGAGCAGCGGGTGGCCATCGCGCGCGCGCTGGTGACGGACCCGAGGTTGATTGTGGCGGATGAGCCGACGGGGAATCTGGATGCGCATTCCGCGCAGGAGGTGCTGGGGATTTTGCAGGCGTTGAGCCGCAGCGCAGGCAAGACGGTGATCATGGTGACGCATGATCCGAAGGCGGCGGCGTTTGGGTCGCGGTCGGTGCATCTGGAGAAGGGCGAGCTGACGAACTAGCGGAGATAATTTCTGCCACAGATGAACACAGATTTTCACAGATGGGGCAGGGCAGGGT
>JBEBFV010000162.1:0-11922 GCA_040081795.1 Limisphaerales bacterium
GCGTGACTTGCTCCGAACGCGTCCTGCCGCCATCACGCAACACGCAACACGCAACACGCAAGCGCCGACGGGCCTCCGACTTCGCAACGCACGCGGACTCATACGCGCCCTACTGCTTCACCTCTCCCCGCAGCGCGTTGAGCGTGTAGCGGACGAAGGAGCGGAGGCGGAAGAGCGGCGGGTTGCCGTTCGCCGCCGGGTTCAGGAAGAACGGCCAGAGCAGCACGGAGATGAACAGATCACGAAACGCGCGAGCAGGCTGCTTGATGCCGTTGTAGATGAGCGAGGTCTGGAAACGCCAGTAGCTGAAGACTTGCAGCCAGAAGCAGACGTTCGACTTCGGCACGACCTGGGCGTCGTAGGATTTCTTGAGCACAGCCGCCATGTTGCTCTTCATCCGGTCAGCGTTGTTGCTCATGTTGTTGCCGTGCTTTCGGATGAGGACGAGCACCTTGCCCTGGTGCCAGATGCGGCGCATGGCAGCGATGCGGATCCACATGTCGCGGTCCTCGCTGCTGCGCAGCGTGGTGTCGAAGCCGCCGCAGAGCGCGAAGACCTCCTTGCGCGCGACCGCACCCGTCGGGGAGAAGCGCGTGCGCATGAGGATGTCCTTGAGCGTGACCTCGCGCGGCAGCACGGGCACATGGACGGTGAACGGGAGCGGCTTGCAGTCCACGTCCACGAGATGATCGTCGCAGGCGACGAGGCCGTAGTCGGGCGTCAGCTTTGCGAATGCGGCCATGCTGTCGCTCAAGTGCGTGGGGAGCAGGAGGTCGTCGGCGTCGAGGAAGCAGACGTAGTCGAAGCGGGCCTCGCGGATGCCGGTGTTGCGCGCGGCGGAAAGGCCGGCGTTGTTCTGGTAAACGTAGCGCACCGGCGGGCCGTAGCGTGCCATGACCTCGCGGGTGTTGTCCTTGGAGCCGTCGTCAATGACCACCACCTCGAAGTTCGGGTAGTCCTGCGTCAGGCACGACTCGACGGCGGAGGGGAGGAAGCGGGCGTAGTTGTAGGCGGAGATGACGACCGAGACGCCGGGGGGCGTGGAAGAGGCGACCGGCTGCGGCGACTCACTCATGCGAGGCTGGCTTCAACGCGGCTGATTCCGGTCCTCGTCCTGCGTGCGGGTGAGGCTCTGATACCGGTTGTAGTAGTGGTTCGTGTAGTAGTAGTAGTGGAACCGGTTCATCGTCGCCATCAGGTCCAGACGGTTTAGCACGAAGCCGTAGAAGTTCGCGTGGTTGTCGTTGAGGATGTCAATCGCCGTGCGCACCGCGCGCGTGGGCGTCTGGCCGGTCCAGATGACGAGGATGACGCCGTCCATCGCGCCCTGCATGACGCTGGTCTCGGCGAGGCCGAGCACGGGCGTGGCGTCCACGATGATGCGCTGATAGACCTTGCGGAGCTTCTCAATGGCGGCCGCGAACTGCGGCGAGCCGAGCTGCTCGATGTCGCCTTCCAACTGGTCGCCGCAGGGGAGGATGTGGAGGTTCTCCATCGTGGTCGGGCGGCAGGCGTCGAGCACGTCGTATTTCTCCACGAGGATGTTGCTCAGGCCGGGGGAGGAGCGGCTGCCGAAGAGGTGATGCTGGATGCCACGGCGGAGGTTGGCGTCAATGATGAGCGTCTTCTCGCCGGTGTGCGCGAAGGACATGGCCAGGTTCGAGGACACGACGGTCTTGCCTTCCTTGGGCGACGTGCTCGTGACCATGATGACCTGCGGGAACTTCGACGTGGCGGCGCTGGAAAGCAGGTTGGTGCGGATGACGCGGAAGTTCTCGATGAAGTCCGGATTGTCCACGCCGGCACCATCGAAGATCAGCGGGTAGGCCTCGGCGATGTCGTCCTCGAAGTCGGGCACCAGGCCGAGGCCGCGCATGTTGGTCATCTCCTCCATCTTTTCCATGTTCGTGACCGTCTGGTCCATGAACTCGAGTAGGAACGGGATGCCGAGGGCGAGGCCGAGGCCCAGCGCGAGGGACATGAGCACGATCTTGAGGCGGTTCGGGGAGATGGGGATCTCGTCGCGGATGGGAAGATCGAACTCCTTGAAGGAAAGCGCCACGCGCTGGTTGTTGATGGCCAACTCCGCCTCAGTGATGCGGTTTTGCAACTCGATGATTTTCTGATCATACCGGTAGTCGCCCTGCTTGATCAGGTTCATGTCCAGCAGATACTTGTCGTAGGCTTTCTGTTTTTCGCGCCAGACTGGTTCTTGCGCCTCCAAGTCGGCCACTTTGTTGGCGAGGAATCGTCCGTGATAGAGGAACTTGCCCTCTGCCCGGCGCAACTCCTCGTCCAAGAGCTTCTCCAGCGCTTGCTTCTGCTTGAGCGGTCCCTGAAGCCTGGGGTTGCCGGGCTTCAGAGTAACTGACAGATCTTTGATCTTGCGGTCGAGCTCCCGGATGTTGCGCTCCAGTTCATAGACGTTGTCCGTGTCTGTCCGGGATTGGGGGCGGATGATGACGGTGCCGTTGGACGGCTGCATGCTCCTGGGGACTCGGTCCTTTGTGTCCTTGTCCACTTCCAGCAGCACGGTGTTGTCCACGTTGTAGTCAATCGTGGAGATGAAATCGAGCCGCTCCGCCGTGGTGTAAACGGGGTTGAGGAGTTTCTGGCGGACCTCGCTCCAGCGTTTCATGCGCTCCCGATACCTTGCGAGCTGGTCCGGCACGAGTTGCAGTTGTGCCAGGTCGTATTTGAGTCGGTCCGGATCGAACTTCTCCTTCACCTTGTTCTCGACGGCCGACTGCGCCTCCCACCGCCTGGTCAGTTCGGCAATTTGATTGGTGTATTTGACCGCAGTGGCCGCATACAACTCCCGGGCGCGCTCATCCTGCTCCTTCTGGAATTCCTCGAGCATGATCTCGGGATACTTCGTCACCCAGGTGGGGATGTAGCACCACACATTCAGTTCGACGTTGCGGTCTGTGGTCCACACGGCGCGCACCTGCTTGCGGCCGCTCTTGCCGGCCCGAGCGGCTCCAACCTCGTCCCCGAGGCGCTTGTCCACACGCACGAGGATGTGCTCGGCGTCGAACTGCTTAAGCCATTTGTCGTCCGAGAAGCGGTCTGCCCGCTCGCCCTCCAAGAGGCCCTCCTTGGAAGTGATTCCGGTGCCGATGGGCGTGTAGCGGATGATGCTCTTGGAGAAGTAAACCGGCCGGCTGAAGATGTAGAAGATCAGCCCTCCGGCGAGCGCCAGGGTGATGAGCAGGACGATGAGCCGCGCGTGCTTCGTGGCGATGGCGATATACATCACCACGTCCGTGAAGTCCGTTTTCCGTTTTTTTTCGCCTGGAGTCATCGGTCAATCACTGCTGCCTGCTCTGCCACTGGTAGTTGAACTTCATGCCTGTCGTCCGCTCCCGCCTCAGAAGCTGAAGAAGCTCTCCGGCACCAGGACGACGTCCTTGCCCTGCAGGACGATGTCAGGTGCCAGGCCCTTCTGAATTTCCTTCACGTTGAGCGGCATCTGGATCTTCTCGCCGTTGCCGAGGTCGCGGATCACGGTGCATTTCTTCAGGTTGGCAAAACGGGAGAAGCCGCCGGCGCGCAGGATGGCGGCGTAGCCGGTGAGGGTTTCATCCTGGAAGAGGCGCAGCGTGCCGGGCTTGTTCACGTTGCCGGTCACATACACCACCGGGGCCAGCGCCGGGATCATGATGATGTCGCCGGGGTTCAGCGCGATGTCAGTGGGCGGGATGTTGCCGGAGAGGATCGCGGCGACATTCACTTCCTCGACCGCGCCCTGTCCGTTCTCGATGCGCAGCAGCTTCGTGCGCGTGAGGTCGCCGGAGGGCGTGATGCCGCCGGAGCGGATGATGGTGGTGATGAGCGTGGGGGAGACGCCCTCGGGAATCTTGAGCGGGCCGGGCGTGATGAACTCGCCGGCCAGGTAGATGACGACGGTCTGGTCGCTGGTCGGCAGGTCGGAAGTGACTTTGCCCTTCAACTCGGCGGTGACGGTGGCCTTGTTCAACTGCGTCTCCTCCAGCACCGCCTTGATTGCCGCTTCAGCCTCGGTTGCGCCCCTGCCGCCGACAGCGACCTTGCCCACGCGCGGCAGCAGGATGTTTCCGTCCACCTTGACCTTGTAAATGCCGTTGAACGAATCGTCCTCCGCCACGATGACTTGGAGCGTATCGCCTGGGTTGATCTGGTCGGGGTCGGTGCCGCCCATCGCGCCACGGAGCGAGCTGACCTTGGACTGGATCTCGGCGTCCAAGCGCTGCATCTCGGCGATGGCATTCTTGTAGCGCGTGTCGAGGTCGACCTTGTTCTTCGTGATGCGGTCAATGTCCGACTGCTGCCCGGTGCGGGCGGCCATGGCCAGCTCGCGCTCGGCGTATTGGAACTTGAGCTGCACCTCGTCCATCTCGCGCAGTTGGGTTTCTTTTCTCTCCGTGAGCCTGTCGAGGTCGCGCTGGATGGCGGTGGCGTCGCCGCTGGAGCGTCCGGTGCGGACAAGGTTGCCATCGCCCCCGCTGCTCGAGCTGCTGCGCAAGGAGCTGGCCTTGCTGAACGTCGGCGGGCCTTTGCGCTCCGGCTCGGCGGGCGGCGTGCCGGCGGAGGAGGGAACCATCGGCCGGTCTGCGCGGATGGATGTCACCATCGTGGACGGCGTGCTGCGGTTTAGCATCTCGCGGGCGCGGCGGTCCTGGTCGGCGCGCGAGGCCTCGATGTCCTGCATCAGGCGCGTGGAGTCGGCGTCGAGGCGGGTTAGCTCATCGCGGATGGCCTGGAGGCGGTCTCGGCCCTTGTTCTCGGCTTCGAGGCGGGCAAGCTCGGCCTTGGCGGCGTTGTAACGGGCTTCCCAATCCGCGCCGTCCCGGGAAAGGCGCTCGGCCTCGGACTGAAGCTCGGACTTGCGTCGGGTGTTGTCGTCGAGCTTTCGGCGCAACTCATCGGAGCCGCCGGCGAGATTCACGGACGGGGTGAGCGTCGGGGCGAACGTGGTCGGAAACGCCGTCGTGGTCGGAAACGCGCTCGTGGCCGGGCGCGCTGGCTCGGAAGTGCTGGCAGCGCCGCGCCGGGTGGTGAGGCTTTCGGCCATGCGGAATTCCTCGAGCTTATTTAGCTCGGCCTGCGCGGCCCGCAGCTCCAGCACGGCGGGCGGGACATCCGTCGGGCGCGGTTCCTCGGCCAGAGTCGGGGCCGGCAGCGGGGCGAAAGTGGAGGCCGTCGTGCGCGGAGCTGGCGCGGCGGGTGTGAACCCGGTGGCGGTGCCCGAAGGGGTGAAGGTGGTTGGGCTGGTCGTGCGAGTTGGGCCAGCAGCCTTCGGAGCGGGAGATGCAGCAGGCGCGGGCGGCGTGTATCTCGGAGCTGGCGCAGCCGCAGGCGAAGTGGATGCGGGCGCGGTCAGTGTGGTTGAGGACAGCGAGGGCGGGGTAAAGAAGGTGGAACTGCCCGCAGGTGCCGCCGCAGCACTGCCGGGCGGAGCGGAGTAGAAAGTTGAGACCGGGCCGGTCGGAGCTGGGGCTGTTCCGGCCGTCGTGGTCGCTGCGCCTGCCGGGCTGAGACGGGCTTCGAGCGCGGCGGCTTCCCTGGCATGGCGGTCAGCGGCGGCGAAGTCACCCTTTTGCAGCGCCTGAAGCTGCTGGCGGCGCACCGCCTCGACTTGCGCCTGCGTGGGTGCCGGCTCCGCGGCAAACGAAGGAGCGTGGGCCGAGAGCAGAAGCGTCAGGACACACGCTGCGCGCAATAGTTGGCTGGTCATTTTAGTGAGCCGATTACGGTCCGCCATGCTCAAGGTGTTCGGGCTAGCTCAATTCGCCGCGCTTCATGCCATACAATAGGGCCGATTGGCAAAACATTTTGCACCCAGCCTGCCGGCTTGAGCGGGTCAGAACTTTCTCGTGAGCGTGAGTGAGGCGACATTTTCCACATAGCTGTCGAGCGCGCGGTTCGAGTCGCGGAACTCGTGTTGGAACAAGAACGAGGACTCGAAGGTCGTCGTGTGCGCGATCACCAGCTCGAAGCGGATCGTGTGCTGGTCGAAGCGCAGCGGCGGCGCGCCGCCCCGTCCCACGCCGTGCGTCCAGGCGTAGCCGAAGCGCGAGACGATGCGGTCCAGCACGCGGTAGTTGACGCGGCCCTCGGCGCGGAACTCTTTTCCGCCGAAGGAATTGTTCGGGTTGTCAATCGGCTCGACGTTCGACTCCAGCGCGCCTGCCTCCAGGATGATGTCCGGGCTGGCCTGGAGCTGGGCGTGGTAGCCCACGAGCGTCACGATTGAGCGGTCAGGGAAGGTGATCGTGCGCAGATAATTCAGCTCGTGCTCGAAGCGCTCGCGAGGGCGGTGGAGCAGCCCCACCGACCAGGTGTAGCCCTCGCCGGATTCGTCGCCAGCGAGGTAGTAGCCCACGTCGGCGCGCAGATCGAGGTAGGGCGTGATCGGGCCGGCGAAGCCGCCGCGCATCGAGGAGTCGTAGCCGAAGCGGTTGTTCTGGTGGCGGGCGTTGTAGTTGAAGAAGGGCTTGAAGCGCAGGTTCTCGCGCTCCGAGCGCAGTTCCGCCGTGAACGAGTCCGAGCTGCTCTGCTGCCCGAGGCTGTCGCGCGCCTGCCAGATGTTCTCGTGCGCGTAGCCCACCGTGAAGCGCGTGACCGTGGGCAGCAGCGTGCTGACGTTGACGCCGATCGAATTGCGGAAGGACGGCGAGGACCGGAAGCGCTTGTTCGTCGGCCCCTGCGACTGCGTGTCCCGGTAATTGTATCGGCCTGCGCGGTCCTCGAGGTCGTCCGCCTGGCGCTCCAGAAGGTCGAACGCGCGGCCCGTGCCGAAGCCGCCGCTCTGCACCGTGAAATCCTCGACCATCTGCAAGTCCACCTTGTTGAACGGGATGTCGTAGGTGAACTGCGACTGGAAGATCGGCGCGAGGCTGAAGGAGTAGTCCGCCAGCGGGTCGGTGAAGCCGATGTCCGGCTTGAACGGCAGCCAGATCAGCGTGCCCGCCGCCGAGAGCCGCATCGCCTCGTTCACCTGATACATCAGCGCCGCCTGCAACCGCACCACCGCGATCTCCTCCGACTCCTTGCCCACCTCGACGAGGTTGATGTTGTCGCTCCACAGCACCGAGCCGCTGAGGGAAAAGACGTCGAGGTAGAAGTTGCCCAGCTTGAACTCTGCGTCCTCCGGCTTGCCCGCGAAGCCGAAGAGCGGAATTCCCGCAGTCGGCCCCAGCGGCGCGGCCACGCGGAACTGCCCCTGGCCGTAGCCGATCTTGGGGATGCGCAAAATGCCGTTCTGGAAACTGCGGAAAAAACCCTCCTGCGCCGCGTTGGCATCGCGCACGAGACTGGAATCCGTCGTGCCCGCGCCGCCCAGATCGGAGTCGGGCTTCTCGTTCAGGGACGTGGTGGTCAGACCCTCGCGCAAACCGCCGGGCCGGAAAGTCGGATTTGCCGGGCTGCTCTGCTGATTGGAAAACTGCCCGCGTGCAGAGACCACACCGGCCAGCGCGAGGGCGCTGCCCAGCAGGGCCTTCCAGCGGCGCTTGGGGGGACGCATGACTCGAGCGGCGAGGGAATTAGTGCGGCTGCCCGCGCTTGGGCTTGCGCCAGAAGGAGAGCGATCCGGTGGCGGCGTTCCGCCATGCAGTCGGGAGGTAGAAGAGAATGCCAAACGGCCCGAGGAACACCACGATCAACGTCCAGAAGGACTTCTCCTTCTTGTTGAAGGGCTGGACGTTGATGCTCCAGATCGTGCAGCCCAGCAGGATGAAATACAGCAGCACCGCGATGCTGATCGTCTGGCTGTTGATCTTCACGCTCTCCAGGCTGAAACGTTGCAGGATGTCTTTCATGGTCGGCTCAGATGTGTTCCGCGTCCGGCCCCGGCGCGGGTGATGGGCCATTCATAACGAGTCCGCGCCGCCGCCTCAATCAAAAACCCGGGCCGCCATCGCGCGGCGTTCAACCCAGATCCACCCACTGATTCGTCTCGGCGGACTTCAGAGCCGCGTCCGTCACGTCCTGCATCCGTGCGCCATCGTGGAAAGTCACGCTGCACGCGCGCTGCTCGCGGATGGCATTCACGAACTCCACCGCCTGGTCGTAGCGGAAGCTCACCAGCGGATCGCCAACGCCCGGGTCACGGGGGCTGCCGGGCCATGTGTAGAACTCCTGCGGGATTGGCAGCGCCTTGAGACCGGGGCCGCCGACCTTGCCGAACTGAAGCTCGTTCCAGCAGCCAGTCGTGAAGCTGAAGCTCGCCTCGCTGCCGTTGAGTTCCACACGGTCGGGGCTGCGCCAGCTTTCGTTCGTGCCGCTTGCGAGCTTCGAGCTTTCGAGCACACCGCTCGCGCCGCACTTGAACTCGGACAGAATCGCCACCCAGTCGTCGGTGTCATTCGGCGCGCCGCCGCGCATGGGCGTGAGGTTCTTCAAGTTTGCCACCAGCCGCGCCATCGGGCCGATGAGATGGTGCGCGAAGTCAATGCGGTGCGAGAGCATGTCGCCAATCTCGCCCGTGCCCGCGAACTTCTTCTGCTGCCGCCAGCCGACATTGCGCGTGCCCCAGTCCTGCAAGCGGCACGAGCGGTAGTGATATGGCGTGCCGAGCTCGCCCTGGTCCACGAGATGTTTCAGATAACGCATCGCCGGCACGAAGCGGTAGGTGAACGCGGTCATGTGGCGGACCTTCGCTTTCTCCGCAGCGTCCGCCATCGCGTGCGCGTCAGCGGCATTGAGCGCGAGCGGCTTCTCGCTCAGGACGTGCTTGCCCGCGCGCGCGGCGGCGATGGCGACCGGTGGATGGAAGGCGTTCGGCGTGGCGATGATGAGCGCGTGGACATCGTCGCGGCTGACGATGTCCTCCCACTTCGTCGAAGTGACGGGCGCGCCGGTCTGCTGGCGCGCGGTTTCGAGCGTGGCGGGATTGGCGTCACAAAGCGCGTGGACTTTCACGTCCTTGCACAGCGCGAGGCCGGGCAGATGATTCTGAAGAGTGATGCCGCCGGTGCCGATGATGGCGAAGTTGAGTGTGCTCATGCGAAAAGCGCGGCGAGTATGGCGGGCGGCTTTGCAAACGCAAGTGGAGCGCGGCGTTCACGCCGCTTCAGCGATCGGGCGGGCGGGCGCAAGCGACTGGCTGTGGCGATTCGCACCCTGAAGCGGCGTGAACGCCGCGCCCCGCTATGTCGCCAGCTTCGGCGGCTCGGGACTTTCGCCCGGCGCTTCGCCGACGCCAGTGGCGTGACGCAGGTGCGTGGCAAGCCAGTGAAGTTCGTCGTTGGTCAGGTTGGAGAGGAAGCCGTGTTTCGTGTTGTCGCCGGTGTGGACTTGAAGCTCCTGCACGGGCACGTCATTGATGGCCATCCCGCTGTCACCGACGCGGATGGCGGCGAGTTCGCTGGCGCTGCGCTTGAAGGTTTTCGAGCCGAAGAGCGACTGCTGGAGGAGGATGAGTTCCTCGCCAGAGGCGCGGATGCTGGCTTTGCGGCGGGCCATGTTGAGCGCGCTGGCCAGCATGCCAAGGCCAATGAGGACAAACCCGAAGGCGATCACGAACACAAACCATGGCGGCTTGTCCTCCTTCCCTTGAATCGCTGCCGCGACGAGGCCGCTGCTCAAGATGGTTGAGATGAGCAACCAGCAGACGGAAAAGCCGAGCAGGAAGCGCGAGACCCCTTTGAACCCCGACGGCGGCACGAGCACCACGATGCCGCCGGCCTGCTCCATGACGCGGATGGCGGTCCCGGCAGGCGGGTCGAGGCGGTCGCCGCTCACTAAAACTCTTCCCGTGGCAGGATCGGTTTGCGTGACGGTTGTTTGCAGCGGGGCCGCGCCGGTTTGGGCCGCGAGGTCCGCAGTCAGGCGCGCGGCGAGGGCCTCGGTCCAAGTGCGCGGGTAGCCCAGCAGGACAAGGCGCGGCTTGGCTGCCCCGACCTCGGCGCTGAGCGCGCCCACGTCGGACATCGGCCCGGACTTCACGGGCTGGTCGTTGATGCGCAGGGCATCGGCGGCCAGGGTGAAGCGCTGAATGTCCTTGAGCGGGATGCGACGGGTCCACCAGAAAGGCCCGCCGCGCTCGCGGGCGATGAGTTCGCCGGAGGTGACTTCGATTTCGCACCGCCCGCACAACCCGAACACGCCCAGCCCGATGATGCCCAACCCGGCGGCAACGAACGGCACGCCGAAGAGCGCGAAGAGCACGCCGCCGATTTGAAAGCCGTCCTTCTGCGTCATGCCCAGCGCGGTGAGACTCCAAACCAGAGCGAACCCGCCGAAAAGGCAGCCGAACCCGATCATGAAGACGGCCATGAACTTGAGAGGACCGGTCTCGCGAGGCGGCAGGATATATCGCGGGCCATGGCGACTCGACTCGACGCGGATTTGAGGCGGCAGCGGCGGGCTCATGGCTGCGAGTCGTAGCGGGCGAGGCACGAGAGGTAAAGGCCGGAAGTCAGAAGTGCGCGAAGAGTTGCGTCCTAAGAATGATCGCCGGCTGCTGACCGCAGATCGCTTGAACAGCATTGCGGGAATTGCGCGAAGCCCTACTCTCCGGCCCACGTCCAACGCCCAACTTGAACATGAAACTGACTTCCCAACTCTCCCGTCGTGCCTTCGGAGCGCTTCTCGCCATCTCGTTCGTCGCTGCCGCCACCGCCGCCGAGCAAACATGGGTCACCTACGAGCCGAAGGCCGGCCCCGGCAACGGCAAGCACATCGTGCTCATCGCCGGCGACGAGGAGTATCGCGGCGAGGAGGGCTTGCCGATGCTGGGCAAGATTCTCAGCCAGCGCCACGGCTTCAAATGCACGGTGCTTTTCTCCGTGGACGCGGACGGGATCATCAACCCCGACGCGGGCGGCAGTCTCTCGAACCCCGGCGCGCTGGATTCCGCCGACGCCATCGTGATGCTGCTGCGCTTCCGCCACTGGGATGACGAGGCGAACAAGAAGTTCGAAGCAGCCGTGAACCGGGGCGTGCCGCTCATCGCGCTGCGCACGAGCACGCACGCCTTCAACGGGCTGAAGGGGCCTTACGAGAAGTGGAACTTCGGCAACAGGGGCGG
Source organism: Limisphaerales bacterium (assembly GCA_040081795.1). Lineage (GTDB taxonomy): Bacteria > Verrucomicrobiota > Verrucomicrobiia > Limisphaerales > SXTU01 > SXTU01. Next base: position 11,015 of record JBEBFV010000162.1, read on the forward strand.
CTTCGGCAAGCAGGTGCTCGGCGAGACGTGGGTCTCGCACTGGGGCCGGCACAAGGTCGAGGCGATGCTCGGCGTCATCGAGCCGGGCGCGGAGCAGCATCCCATCCTCAAGGGCACCGGCCAGATTTTCGCCGACTCCGACACTTACGAGGCTTACCCGCCCGCCGACGCGAAGATCCTGCTGCGCGGCCAGGTGCTCAAGGGCATGAAGCCCACCGACCCGCCCGCCGACTACGTCAAGAAGCGCGCGTCCGACAAGCAGGAGCAGGGAGTCAACAGCCCGATGATGCCCGTCGCGTGGACACGTGAAGTGAGGAACGAGGCCGGCAAGGTGAACAAGATTTTCACCACCACGATGGGCGCGGCCACGGACCTTCAGAGCGAGGGCACGCGTCGGCTCGTCGTCAACAGCGTCTTCTGGGGCCTTGGCATCGCAGTCCCGGCGAAGGCCAACGTGGACTACATCGGCGACTACCAGCCTTCGATGTATTCCTTCAAGGGCTACAAGAAGGGCGTGAAGCCCTCGGACCACAAGCTCTGAGCCGCGCGGAAGCGGGCTTGCCTTGCGCGTCCCAATCCAGCAAATCTCTCCGCATGGGAATGCCCCAGACCCCCGTCACGCTCACGCCGGAGCAGGTTTCCGAGCTTAACGAGAAGCTCGCCACCACGCGGCACGACATCAACAACAACCTCTCGCTCATCGTGGCGGCGGTGGAGTTGATCCGCCGCAAGCCGGAGCTTACCCCGCGCATGGTCGAGAGCATCTCCCAGCAGCCGGACAAGATCATCGCCCAGATGCGCGCCTTCTCCGCGGAGTTCGAGCAGATGCTCGAGGCACGGAAGCAGAAGAGCCAAGCCACCCGCGACAGCGACCTCTCCGCCGCGGACCTCAAGGCGCTGGTCACGGA
>JBEBFV010000163.1:0-11861 GCA_040081795.1 Limisphaerales bacterium
GCGCGGGCGGGGGAGTGGGGGGATTCTCGTCGGGCATTTGGGCGGTGCGGTGGGAAGTCGCTGAAAGTGGTTACACGTCGAGGTTGCGCACGTTGAGCGCGTTGTCCTCGATGAACTGCCGGCGCGGCTCGACCTCGTCGCCCATGAGGCGCACGAACATCTCCTCGGTTTCGACGGCGTCAGTGAGGTCAATGCGCAGGAGCTTGCGCCTGACGGGGTTCATCGTGGTCTCGAAGAGTTCCTTCGCGTCCATTTCTCCCAGGCCCTTGAAGCGGTAAATCTGCATGCCCTTCTTGCCGACCGTCTTCACGCCCTCGAGGATTTCGGGGATGGAAAAGAGCGGCTTCACGGTCGCGCGCTCGCCTTCGCCCTCGGTCAGCTCAAAGAGCGGTGCGTCTTGGGCGGCGTAGTGGTCCACGGCGAGGCCCTTCTTCGCGAGCTTGCCGAGCAACTCGCCGATGGCCTTGCTCTCGAGGTGCAAGTCCACGCCCACCGCGCGGCGCGACTGCTTGCGCCCTTTCTCCGCCTGCTCACGCGCCTCGCCCTCGCCGTAGAGGTCGGGATTCTCGGTCTTGAACTGCTCCACTGCCGCGAGGTTGTCGAAGTAATGCACCGTCTCGTCGTTCCCCTCGCGCACCTTGATGAGATAGACCGGGAACGCGTGCTCCGCGTCGCGCTTCTCGACATAGTTTGCGAAGTCACCGCCCTGCCGCCGGATGAAGGTCGCGTATTTGTCCAGCGACTCGAGCAGGGTGAGGATTTCCTCCAGTTGCTTCGGGGTGAACTCGCGGCCGTCGGCGAGATTCTTCAAGCGCACTTCCTCCGTGCCGTTTTGCAGCAGGATGCGGTTGAGCTGGTTGTCGTCGTCCACGTAGTCCGTGCGTTTCTTGCGCGTGACGGAGTAGAGCGGTGGCTGGGCGATATAGACGAAGCCCTGCTTCACGAGCTGCGTCATCTGACGGTAGAAAAACGTGAGCAGCAGCGTCCGGATATGCGAGCCGTCCACGTCGGCGTCCGTCATGATGATGATTTTGTGGTAGCGGAGCTTGTTCAGGTCGAACGCCCCCTCGCCCTCGCCATCGCCGATGCCCGTGCCGATGGCGGTGATCATCGTCCGGATTTCGTTGTTCTGAAGGACCTTGTCCAGACGCGCCTTCTCGACATTGATGAGCTTGCCGCGAATCGGGAGAATGGCCTGGAACTTCCGGTCACGGCCCTGCTTGGCGGAACCGCCTGCTGAATCGCCCTCGACGATGTATAGCTCGGTGTTGACGGGGTCGCGGTCGGAGCAATCCGCCAGCTTGCCCGGCAACCCACCGCCCGTGAGCGCCGTCTTGCGCACGGCCTCGCGGGCTTTCCGCGCGGCCTCGCGCGCGCGGGCGGCGTTGAGCGCCTTGTCCACGATGCGCTTGGCGATGGGCGGGTTCCCGTCGAAGTAGCTCATCAACCCCTCATACACCACCGAGCCGACAATGCCGTCCACCTCGGGCGAGATGAGCTTCACCTTAGTCTGCGACTCGAACTTCGGGTCGCTGTGCTTCACGGAGACGACCGCAGTCAGCCCCTCGCGCACGTCGTCGCCGGTGATTTGCGGATCCTTGTCCTTCAGCAACTCGTTGGACTTCGCGTATTGGTTGATGGCCCGCGTGACCGCGCTGCGGAAGCCGGTCAGGTGCGCGCCGCCGTCGGGGTTGTGAATCGTGTTCGTGTAGCAGAGAACCTGGTCGTTGTAGCTGTCGTTGTATTGCAGCACAGCTTCGACATGGACCTCGATGTCCTTGTCCTCGTTCTTCTGCCGGGTCTCCTTGTTGAACGCAATCGGCTTGGGATGCAGCGGGGCCTTGCTCTTGTTGAGCTGCTTCACGAACTCCACGACCCCGTCCTTGTAGTAAAACACCTCGCGCTCGCCCGTCTGCTTGCGCTCGTCGAGATAGGAAATCTCCAGCCCGCTGTTCAGGAACGCCAGCTCCCGGAGCCGCTGCGTAATGATTTCGGTTTTGAACTCCGTGGTCTCCTTGAAGATTTCAGCATCGGGCTTGAACGTGATGAGTGTGCCGTTGGCCTTGGACTTCCCGATGACCTCGAGCTTCTTCATCGTTTTGCCGCGCTCGAACTCCATGTGATACACCTGCGCGTCGCGCGACACCTCGACCTCGAACCACTCGCTCACCGCGTTCACGCATTTGGCCCCGACGCCGTGGGTGCCGCCGGAGAATTTGTAGCCGCCCTGCCCGTATTTGCCGCCGGAGTGCAATGTCGTGAGCACCAACTCCACGCCCGGCAGGCCGCTGTCCTTGTTGATGTCCACCGGGATGCCGCGCCCGTTGTCGCGGATGGAGATGGAGCCATCGAGATGGATGGTCACATCAATCCGGTCGCAGTGACCGGCCAGATGCTCGTCCACGGAATTGTCCAGCACCTCGGAGACGCAGTGATGGAGCGCGCGCTCGTCCGTGCCGCCGATATACATGCCGGGCTTCTTGCGGACGGCTTCGAGGCCCTTGAGCTGGCTTAGTTTTGAGGCGTCGTAGGTCTGGGATTCTTCGGACATTGTTTGGTAAAATAGCGTCGCAAACTGCGGCAAACTCACCGGGAAAACACGGCTTGGAAACGGCGCGTCAACCTGACTTCGAGACGCCCGAAAAACTACCGAAAAACCCCTCCGCCGACAACGCTTATTTGCGGGCACATCGGCCAGCAAAACCACCATTACTAGGGTGCCAGCGGAGCACTCTGTTCAAGGGATTGGGGAAAGTGAAAGTCAAGTTGCTCCGGAGTTGGAGGGAGGTCAGCACCCGCGACAACAGGAATCAGAACGGGGAATCAACCACGCCGCGAACCAACCGCAGGGCAGCGGCTCAGTTGAAGTTCAACACCACGAACCAAGCCGTGTTGTTCTTGTCGTCGCCAGCCAGGACGAGGGCGTCGGGTTTGGCGAGGGAGTGGCGTCGGGTGACGATGGTCTTGCCTTTGCCGATGAGCTTCACCTCCGCGAGATTCTCCGGGAGGATCTTGATTTCCACGGAACAGTCGTCGCTTAACTTGAGCGTATGCGGCTTCCCGGCGGTGACACCAGCGGTCTTGCGGCTGACCTCGAAATAGTTCTGCCACTTGAAGATTTTGCCGAGCTTTTCACGGAGCTTGGCGTCCACTTCCTTGAGGTTCTTGGCTGTGGATTTGGCCTCGTCTGTCCCCCAGACGAGGACAGCTTGAACGCGGGTCTCCACCGGCACCGAAGCGGCAACGACTTGGAGCAAACCCCACCCCAATCCCAACAGCAGGACAAGGAAGTGCCAGCGCGACGGCTTACTTGTCGGCTTCAGGCGCATTTTTTACTTCCTCACTGACGGGGCTGAAGTTGCCATTTTCGTCGGCAACATAGACCACGGACATCTTCTCCGACTCAGAGCGGAAGCTGACGGCGTTCACGTCCTCGGGCACGCTCTCGCTGTCGGCGTCGTCGGTGGTGCGGCCGCCGCTGACGACGAACATTACCGCGACCATCGCGGCCAGACCGGTGGCGGGATAGAGCAGCTTGAGCCACCAGGCGCGCCCGGCAGGAGCCGCAGCGGCCTGCTTTTCCCCGGCTTCGATGCCACGCTGGATTTTGCTCCAGAAAAACTCGCGGGACTCCGGGAGCTTCACCTCGGCCTCATTGCCGACCATGGCACCCTTGGTCCACTTAAGCTCCTGCATCAGCGCGGCACTCTTGGTGTCCTGCGTGAGGAGGGCCTCGATTTCCCGCGTCTCACGAGCGTCGAGTTCGCCGTCCAAGAGAGCCTGCAACTTCATTTCCGTGTTCATAACTGCCTTCATTTTTAACTTTGTTGTTCTTTCTTCAAACTCTGCAACAGCGACGCCAAGCGCCGCCGCGCGTAAAATAGCCGGGACATCACAGTCCCGATCGAGCAGTTCATCACCTTTGCGATCTGCTTGTATTCCATCTCTTCGAACTCATGCAGAATCAGCACGGTGCGGTGCTCGTAGGAGAGCTGGGTCATCGCCTTGTCTATCCGCTTTCGCAGCTCGGCGCGTTCCAGTCCTTCCGTCGGATTTGACGCAACTACCGGCATCTGACGTTCCACTCCTCCGAGCTCTTCATCCAGTTGCTCGATGGACTCCGCGCGTGTCCTTTTCTGCCGCCGGAGCTGGTCCAGACATAGGTTGATGACGATGCGCGTCATCCAAGTCGCAAAGCTGGAATCACCCTGAAACTGCTTGAGCCGCTGCCAGGCCTTGACCCACGCCTCCTGAGCCAGATCAATCGCCTCCTCCTCGTTGCGCATCATGCTGAACGCCCGCGCGTATATCTTGTCGCGGTGCCGCGCGACCAGTTCCTCGAACGCAGGCATGTCGCCAGCCTGCGAGGCGGCAACCAGTTGCACGTCGAGCGTCGTCGTATAATCAGTCGGCTGCGGCATTTCGGCTACAGTTTGCCTTTGGTGCTCGGAATCTGACCGGCAATTCGCGGGTCGCGCTGGCAGGCGAAGTCCGTCGCCTTGGCAAAGGCCTTGAACAGCCCTTCTACCACGTGGTGCGGCTCCCCGCCATACAGCAATTCCAGATGCAGGTTGCAACGCGCCTCGTTCGCGAAGCCTTGAAAAAACTCCCGCGCCAGCCCAAACCGGAACGCGCTCGACGCGTCCTGCGTCCGCTCGGCAAGCGAAATCTTCTTCTGCGAGAGGTCATCCATCCCGCGCCACACGAGGAAGGGCCGCCCGCTGAAATCAATCACGCAGCGCGCGAGGCATTCGTCCATCGGCACGTAGGCCTCGCCGGTGAAGGGATTCTTCGGGTCGAAGCCCGTTCCATAACGCCGGATGCCCTTCTTGTCGCCGAGCGCCTGCACAAACGCCTGACCCAGCGCGATACCGCTGTCTTCCACGGTGTGGTGCGCGTCCACGTCGAGGTCGCCCTTGCAGCGCAGCTTGAGATCCACGACCGCGTGCTTCGCAAACAGCGTCAGCATGTGGTCGAAGAACGGCACGCCCGTGCGGATGGCGGACTTCCCAGTGCCATCCACATTCAGGTCGAGACTGATTTGCGTCTCGTTGGTCGCGCGACGAATTCGCGCCCGCCGTTCACTCATGAGCTATTTCTAAAGCAATGCCGTCCGAAAAGAAGTTGAAACTACGTCTGCGTCCTTTTCGGGACCGTTTGCAGACGACTCAATAGCGCGGCGCATTCGGGTCCACTTCCAACGACCAGCGGTCAACACCACCGGTGAGGTTGTGCAAATGGGTGAAACCCTGATGCCGCAGCCAGCCAATCGCGTGCGCGCTGCGCATCCCGTGATGGCAATACACGACAACCTCCTGCTCCCGCCACGCCGCCAACTCGCCGACGCGCTCCGGCAGCTCGTTCAGCGGAATCAACTTCGCACCCGGCAGCGACACGATGGCGAACTCGTCCGGCTGCCGCACGTCGAGCAGACGCGGCGGGTTGGGCGCGGCGAGACGCTCGGCAAGTTCGGTGGGCGTCATGCCAGTTTATCGCACGAAGATGACCCAGAAGAAGATGCCGACCAGCACGAGACCGAAGACCAGCGCACAGACCGTCCCGGTTGCTTTTCTCGCCAGGAAGTTGAACTTCTCCGGGTGCTGCGTGCGCAGCCCGGCTTCGAGTTGTTCCACGGCCTCCTTCGCCTCTGCCAGCCCCGCGACAGGCGTCACCTGCTCGCGGTAGCGCTTGATGGCAAGAATCTTATTTCCTGCGAACAGCGCTTCGGCAACGGGTGACAGCGCACCTGCTTCCGGTGCCGGCGAAAGCGGCGCATCTGGCGAAGTCTCCAGCTTCTCCACCCACTCCTTCGCCTCGGCCAGACCCATCCCCGTCGCCTCGCGGCACAGCTTGATGGCCGCAATTTTGTTTCCGCCTTTAAGTTCGGCGAGGATGGCTTCGCGTTGGGTTGGTGTCATATGTGCCTCACTGGTTTAACGAACCGAGATACCGCTCCGCGTCAATTGCCGCTGCGCAGCCCATGCCCGCCGCCGTGATGGCCTGCCGGTAAACATGGTCCGAGCAGTCGCCCGCGACAAACACGCCCTCCACCGTCGTCTGCGAACCCTTCGCGCGAACAACGTAGCCGTTTTCATCGAGCGCAATCTGCCCCTTGAAGAGCTGGGTGTTCGGGTAATGCCCGATGGCCGCAAACACACCCGCGCAGGACAGCAGGCTTTCCGCGCCGGTCTTGAGGTTCTTCAGCTTCACGCCCGTGACCTTACCGGCCGACACATCGAGCACCTCGGTGACGACGGAGTCCCAGACCGGCTTGAGCTTCGGGTTCGACAACGCGCGCTCGGCCATGACCTTCGAGGCGCGGAGCGAATCGCGGCGATGCACGAGGTAAACCACCGATGCAAAGCGCGTCAGGTAAGTCGCCTCCTCGCACGCAGAGTCGCCGCCGCCCACGACCACGAGCGCCTGGTTGCGGAACATCGGCAGCGCGCCGTCACACGTCGCGCAATAGGTCACGCCCTTCTTCTCCAGCTCCGCCTCGCCCGGCACGTCGAGGTGTTTATGGCCCGCACCGGTGGCGATGATGATGGCCTTGGTCTCCACCTTCTCGCCGTCAATGTTCACAACGAACGGCCGCTTGCTCAGGTCCACCGCCTCGACCGTCGAGCCGAACTGCACGCGCGCTCCGAAGCGCTCCGCCTGCGCCTGCATCTTCATCATCAGCTCCGTGCCGTCCACGCCTTCAGGGAAGCCGGGGAAATTCTCCACGATGCTCGTGGTCGTGAGCAGGCCGCCGGGCGTCGCACCCGTGACGACGATGGGATTCAAGCTCGCGCGAGCCGTGTAAAGCGCCGCAGTCCAACCCGCGCAGCCCGAACCGATGATGACGACATTTTCCATAGGCGCGGAAAAGTAGGAGTGAACTTCCGCGCTGGCAAGCGCGTCGGTTTTTGCACTCATGAATTCTCCCGCTGCCTCCTCCCGCCGCGACTTCCTCGCCGCCACCGGTTCCACCGCCCTTGCCGCCGCCGCTTCCGCCGCCACCGGGCCGCTCACCACCTACGGCCCCGCCAAACCCATGCGCATCGGCGTCATTTCCGCCACGATGGGCGGCCGTCCCCACAAGGGCAACGGCCACACCTTCCACTTCGCCCACGGCTTCCACCCGACCATCGACCTCAAGATGATTGAGAAGCACCTCACCAAAGGCCCCGTGGACCTTTTCAAGTCCCACTTCCGCAACCCCAAGGAAGACTTCGCCAAACTCCCCTTCGACAACACCGTCATCTCCTCCTACTACGATGCCGACCCCGCCAGCGCCCAAGCCTTCGCCGAGTGCTTCCCCGGCGTCGAAGTCGCCCGCACCCTCGACGAACTCGTGAAGAACTCCGACGCCATCTGGGTCGGCGACGCCAGCGGGCGCGGCGAGGACCACTTCGACCTCTGCGCCCCCGGCCTAGCGAAGGGCCTGCCCACCTTCTGCGACAAGCCCATCGGCGGCACCGTCATCGAGACCCGCCGCATCCTCGACTTCGCCCGCAAGCACAAGGCCCCCCTCATGTCCTCCAGCCTCTACCGCCACCAATGGGGCACCGAGGAAGCCCTCCGCATGAAGGCCAGCGGCGACTTCGGCACCCTCCAATACGTCATAGCCAGCCAGGGCGGCGGCTACAGCTACCCGAGCTGGTTCATCTACGGCCAGCACCCCGTCTGGATGTGCATGACCCTCTGCGGCGCCGGCGTGAAAGCCGTCTCCATGTATGCCCGCGAAGCCACCTGCCACGCCCTCATCACCTACGACGACCGCATGCCCGCCGAGGTCTGGTATGGCCGGCCCGACGTGACGCCCACCTATTGCAGCACCACCGCGCACTTCGCCAAGAAGACCCACGAGTGGACCCCCGCCATTGATGGCAACTACTGGTTCGGCCACCACTATCAAATCTTCCGCATGAGCCATGTCTTCCTGAAGATGGCTGAGACCCGCATCGAGCCGGTGCCGCACCAGGAAATCCTCGAAGTCACCGCCATCATCGCCGCCGCCGCCAAGTCCGTGAATGAGCGCAGCCGGCTGGTCGAGCTGGCGGAGGTGATGTAGTCTGCGACCCAAGCCATGAACAAGCAGAGGACTCTCACCACGACCGCGAACACGCTCACGGGCTACATGATTGTTGAGGAACTCGGTGTGGTGCGTGGCATCATCGTCCGTTCCCGTTCCATCGTCGGCAACATTGGTGCCTCAATCCAAACGCTCTTCGGCGGCAACATCACACTTTACACGGAGCTTTGTGAACGCGCTCGGTCAGATGCGTTTCAATTCATGCTTCAACAAGCTCGGGACCGCGGCGGCAATGCCGTCATCGCCGTCCGATTCGATGCCACAGAAGTTGCCCCCGGCGTGACAGAAGTCTTGTGCTACGGCACTGCCGTCGTAGTGGAGGCGAATTCCAGCAGGCACGGAAATGCCTGACCATCGCCGCCGCCGCCAAGTCCGTGAACGAGCGCAGCCGGCTGGTGGACTTGGCGGAGGTGATGTAGGTGCCGCTCAACCAGCGGCGGGTAGGGCGCGTCTGTCCGAGCGCGCCGGTTTGGCATCCGAACGCCTCGGCGGCGCGGTGAGGACACCGCGCCCTACCGCTGTTGGTTCGCTCCCCCGTGAATCTCCGGGTGCCGCAACTGCCCGCCGAGATTCGCCGTCCGCGCCATCAGCAGGAAGGTGACGAGCGCCAGCACCAGCGAGGCGACCACCGCCCACTTGGGCAAAGCCCTGCCGCCGCGCGCCGCGAAGAGACCCGCTGCCGCCACGAGGCCGAGCAGGAACACGCCCGTCGTGGCCTGGTCGGCGGCTTGTTCGTGCGCGTTGAGCAGCTTGGGTTCAAGCACCACGACCGCCACCGCGCCGGCTTTCGCCGCCAGCGCCTCGCTCGCGAAGTCGCCGGTGAACTTGATGGGGATGGACACCGCCGCCAGCAACGCCAGCGCCCACAGACTCACGCGTTGCAACTCATCGCTCCGCCGCACCAACCCGACCACGAGCAGCAGCGCGCCGAAGAGCGCGCCGAGCACGGGGACATGGTTGAGCGCGAGATGGAGATGGACCCAGTTCATGGTGACGAGACCTTAACTGTGCAGCCCTCGGCTGAACAGCACCGCCATCACGGCGCGCGGAGGCGGTAGAACTTTCTCGGCAACGTGGCGTCGTTCGTCACGTAGTTGAACAGCACCGCGTTGTTCGTCACCAGCACGACGGCCTGCGGCACGACGGTCCACACGTTTCCCGTCGAGACGAGGTTCGTGTTGAACTCCAGCTTGAAGGTCACCGCGCTCAACGGCCAGTGCAGCACGAAGAGCGTCGAGCCGGTGGTGTAGTCAAACGACAGGGTGCGCTCCGCCTCCGTCACCACCGGGATGTAGAGCGAGCCGAAGTTGTCGCTGCTGTTGAAGTCGCTCTCGGTCAGTGTGAGCGTGAAGCGGTTCTCCGCCAGCCCGTTGACCGCCGCCGTGGCGACGATGGTCACGGTCACGGCCTGGCCGTTCGTCACCGCGCCAATCGCACAGGTGACGACTCCGTTCAGGAACGTCGGCGTGCCCTGGCTGCTCGTCGCTGAGACGAACGTGTAGCTCGTCGGCAGCGTGTCCGTCAGCGTGACGCCGCTGGCGATGGACGACCGGCTGTTCGTCACGGTGATCGTGATGGTCACGTTGGAGCCGAACGCGACGATGGCCGGCGAGTTGGTTTGCAGCGCCGTCAGGTCTGGGCTGGTCGTGACGGTGTAGTTGATCGGTGCCGCACCCGTGCCGTCCGGCGTGACGACGGTGAGCGGCCCGGTGCTCGCGCCCGAGGGAACCACCGCGACAAGCTGCGTGTCGGTCACGGAGGAGAAGCCTGCGCTGATGCCGTTGAAGCGCACGGCTGTCGCGTTGGTGAAGCTGCGGCCGCTGACTGTCACCGTCGTTCCCACCGGCCCGAGCAGTGGGGCAAAGCTGTCCACGCGCGGCGTCACCGTGAAGTTGCCAGAGCTGGCGATGACGCCGCCCGGCGTGGTCACGGTGACAAGCCCGGAGATGGCGTTGGTCGGCACGAGCACCGTCATCTGCGTGGCGACGAGGCTCGTGATGGGCGCGCTGATGACGGTCGAGTTCGCCCCGGCGAAGGTGACGGAGGAAACGCCCGTGAAGTTCGTCCCCGTGAGCGTCACCGTCGTGCCGACCACGCCCGTGGTCGGAGCGACGGTGGTCAGGCGCGGCGGCAGATAGAACGGCACGCTGCTCGTCACTGAGCCGCCGGGAGTCGTGACAGAGATCGGCCCGGTGGTCGCGGTGGCAGGGACAGTCGTCGTGATCTGGGTGTCTGCCGAGACGTTGAACGTGGCGGCGACGCCGTTGAAGCTCACGTTGGTCGCCCCGAGGAAGTTCGCGCCGTTGAGCGTCACGGACGAGCCGGGCAGGCCGTTGGTCGGCGTGAAGTCGGTGATGACGGGCGCGAGCGCGAAGACGGTGAGGTTGCTGCTGGTCACGTTCGTGCCGCTGGGCGAGATGATGCGGATGGGGCCGTTGGTTGCCCCGACCGGCACCGTGGCGCGGAGCTGCGTGGCCGCGACGATGGAGACGGCTGAGGCGTTGGTGAACCCGCCGGTTGCCGAAGCGAAGGCGACATTCGTCACGTCGAGGAAGTTCAGCCCGTCCACGACGACCTGCGAGCCGACCTGCGCCGACACGGGGCTGAAGCCGGTGATGAAGGGGCCGATGATGAAGTTGCTGCCGGTGGCGTTCGTGCCGGCGGGGTTGATGACGCGGATGGGGCCGGTGGTCGCGCCGGCGGGAACGATGGCGGAGATTTGCGTGTCCGACGTGATGGAGCCTGTGGCCGCGACGCCGTTGAAGGTGACGTTGGTGGCCGTGGTGAAGTTGATGCCGGTGATGACCACGGGATCGCCCGCCTTGCCGCCAATGGGCGAGAAGCCCGTGACGATGGGTGCCAGCCCGCTCACGACGAAGTTGCTGCTGCTCGTGACGGTGCCCGTCGGCGTGGTGACGGAGATGGGGCCGGTGGTGGAGGTCGCATGAACCGTCGCGGAGATCTGGGACGCGGCGGTGACGGTGAAGCTCGCGGCGTTGGTGCCGTTGAACTTCACGGCCGTCGTGCCCGTGAAGTCGCCGCCGGAGATGACCACGACCGAGCCAGTCGGCCCGAGGCTGGGCGTGAAGCCGGTGATGATGGCTGTGCCGGAGATGACGAAGTTGGTAGAGGTGGTGTTGGTGCCAACACCAGTTATGGACACAGAGATCGGCCCCGTGACTGCGCCGCTAGGCACGGTGGCGAAGAGGAGGTTGGGCGCGGTGACGTTGACGGTCGTCGCCAGCACGCCGCCGAAGCGCACGGTGGTCTGACCCGGGGTGGTGTTGAAGTTCGCGCCGTTGATCTGAATCGAGTTGCCGACGGTTCCGATGGCTGGGGTGAAGCTGTCCACGCGGGGCGCGACGGTGAAGATACCTACGCTCGAAGCCGTGGCTCCGGCGGTCACGCTGATGGAGCCGGTCACAGCGTCCACAGGCACCACGGCGCTGATGGTGGTGCTGTTGATGATGTCGAACGAAGCGGGCGAGGAATTGCCGAACTTGACCTGGGTCGCCGAGCTGAACCCAGTGCCGGTGATGGTGACCGTGGTGCCCGGCGAGCCGCTGGTGGGAACAAAGCTCGTGACGCTCTGCGCGTGGGCGAGCGAGCCGAGCGACAGCCAGACGAGCGCGAGGCAGAAGCCGAGGAGCGATGGTTGCGAACGAAACACCGCCCTGACTGAATCAGATTTTCCGCCCACAGGCAAACGGGCAGACCGCCCAGGCGCTCAGGAAAACTCCGTAGCCCAAGGTAGGGCGCGTCTGTCCCCAGCGCGCCGCCGTGT
>JBEBFV010000590.1:0-3151 GCA_040081795.1 Limisphaerales bacterium
GAGTTGGGGCACACCGTCTCCGTGCTGGGGCGGCGTGATGCGGCGGAGGCGAAGCTCGCGGGCGTCCACACTTTCAAGGTGGACCTGACCAACGCACGCAGTTTGAAGGCGGTGCTGGCGCGTGCGCTCAAGGCTCACGGCCCGGTGGCCAACGTGATTTTCCTCCAGCGGTTTCGCGGCGAGGGCGACGCCTGGCAGGGCGAACTGGATGTCTCGCTCACGGCGACTCGGAACATTCTCGAACAGTTGCGCGGCCGCTTCGCCAAGCCGGGCGCGGTGGTGATGATCGCTTCGCACGCCAGCCATCTCGTCGCGGCGGAGCAGCCCGCCAGTTACCACGTCGCGAAGGCCGGGCTGGTGCAGCTTGCGCGCTGCTATGCGGTGGCGCTCGGGCCGGAGGACGTGCGCGTGAACTGCGTGACGCCGGGCACCGTGCTCAAGGAGGAGTCGCGCGACTTCTTCCTGAAGGACAAGGCGCTTCAGGAACTCTACCGCCGCATCACGCCGCTCGGCCGCATGGGCCGCGCGGAGGAAGTCGCGGACGTCATCGCGTTCCTGTGCAGCTCGCAGGCGTCGTTCGTTACCGGCCAGAATCTTGCGGTGGACGGCGGCCTGTCGCTGCATTGGCAGGAAAGCCTTGCCCGCCTCGTCGCCGAAACCAAATCCACCATACGTCCGCGTTCCGCCCGCCGTTCATGAGCGTCCTAGCCACCCATCGAGACGACTGCCGCCTTTGCCACAGCCGCAACTTGGATCTCGTTCTCAAGCTCACGCCGACGCCGCTGGCTGACTCGTATCTGCGCACGAAGGAAGTTCAGCCGAGCTTTCCGCTCGACCTGTATCTGTGCCGCGAGTGCGGCTTCGCGCAACTGCTCGACGTGGTGCAGCCGCAGCACATCTACCTCGACTACATCTACGAGACCGTCAGCTCGCTCGGCCTCGTGGAGCACTTCGACAACTACGCGGCTGAAGTGCTCGGTCGCATCCAGCCGCCGCCTGGCGCGCTGGTGATTGATGTCGGCAGCAACGACGGCACGTTGCTCAAGAGCTATCAGAAGCGCGGGATGAAGGTGCTCGGCGTGGATCCGGCGCGGGAGATCGCGGCGCGCGCGACGGCTGCGGGCGTGGAGACCCTGGCGGAGTTCCTCACCGTGCCCGTGGCCCGGCGCATCCGACAGGAGCGCGGCGCGGCGGCCATCGTCAGCGCGAACAACGTCATCGCGAACATTGACGACCTCGACGAGATCGCCGCCGCCATCCGCGAGCTGCTCGCGCCCGACGGCGTGTTCGTGTTCGAGAGCTACTACCTCGGCGACCTCGTGCAGAACATGGTCTTCGACTTCATTTACCACGAGCACATCTCGTCGTTCGCCGTGAAGCCGGTGGCGCTGTTCTTCAAGCGGCACGGCCTGGAACTCGTGGACGTGCTGCGCGTGCCGACCAAGGGTGGTTCGCTGCGCTACACCATCCAGCTCGCGGGCGGGCCGAGGAAGGCCGCGCCCATCGTCGGCGAACTGCTGGCGTTGGAGGCTCAACAGGGACTCGACCAGCCCGAGATGTTCCGCGCGTTCAACACCCGCATCGAACGCGCGAAGGCCGGCACGCTCGCCGTCCTCCAGAAGCTCAAGGCCGAGGGCAAATCCGTGGCCGGCTACGGCGCGTCGGCGACGACCACGACGCTCGTGTATCACTTCGGCATGGGCGGGCTGATTGACTACCTCGTGGATGATTACCGGGCCAAGCAAGGCACGTTCAGCCCCGGCCTGCACTTGCCGGTGCTGCCTTCCGAGGCCCTCTACGAGCGCCGGCCCGACGCGGTGGTGGTGATGGCCTGGCGTTACTACGAGCCGATCATGCGGCGGCACCAGAAGTATTCGGCGCAGGGCGGCAAGTTCATCGTGCCGATGCCGGAGTTGAAAATCCTCTGAGGCCGCGAGAGCGCATGGCCTTTCCTCCGGTCCCAGCCGACAATGAAAACCCCTTCGCTCTCGGTCGTCGTCCCGAACTACAACCACTCCGCGCTCCTGCCGCGCTGCCTGGACGCGCTGCTGGCGCAGACGCTCCAGCCGCAGGAGATCATCGTCATTGATGACTGCTCCACCGACGAAAGCTGGAAGCTCATCCAGGACTACGCGAGCCGGCATCCGGTCATCAAGCCGCACCGGAACGAGAAGAACCAGGGCGTGATCTACGGTGTGAACCGCGGCATCGAACTGGCTGTGAGCGACTACATCTACTTCGCGGCGGCGGACGACGAGACGCAGCCGACGCTGTTCGAGAAATCCATGGCGCTCCTGCATCAGCATCCCAAGGCCGCACTCTGCTGCACCGTGAGCGACTTCCGCGAAGTGCCCTCGGGCATGAACTGGCACGCCGGTGTGAGCATGGGGGACAAACCTTGCTACCTCTCGCCTGAGCGGTTGGTCGAGCTGGGCAGGGCAGGGCGGCTGCACATCGCGCCCAACACCGCGATCATGCGGCGCGTGGCCTACATCCGGGCCGGGCGATTCGTGCCGGAGCTGAAGTGGCATTCCGACTGGTTCGGCTGCTACATCTCGGCCTTCCGCGACGGCGCGTGTTTCGTGCCCGAGCCGCTCGCGATCTTCTACGTGCATCCCACGTCCTACTACAAGACCGGCAGCCAGCAGGTGCTCGTGCATCAGCAAGTCCTCCGGCACCTGATGGAGCGTCTCACCGGACCCGAGTGCGCGGACGTGGTGGAACTGATCCGGCGCAGCGGCGAGCTATACCTCTTCGGCTGGCCCCTCTTCAAAATCCTCTGTGCGACGCCTGCCTACCGGCGATTCCTGACGCCCTACTTTCTCCGCCGTAACCTCTGGCATGCCTTCAAGCTCTCGGTGAAGCGCTGGCTGCCCACCTGGCTGGCAAACCTCTACTTCCGTCTCGCCGGCTACCGCAAATAGTGTTTGACGCAGCCGGTGGGTTCTGCGCGAAAGTTGAACGCATCCACGGAAAGCATCACAAACAACTGATTGGTCACGAGTTGCCTACCCGCTGGGAGAGGGCCAGGGAGCGGGAGAACGGCCACGAAGTCTGATCTTTCCCCTCTCGCGCTGTCCCGTAGTCGGAGGCCGCGCAGCAACGCGGCCCTGCCCTTGGGAGCGCACAAACTCTTTGTCAAACCCCCACC
>JBEBFV010000005.1:0-41196 GCA_040081795.1 Limisphaerales bacterium
GTGGCTGATCGCCGAATGTGACCGGCGCGGCATGGCGGTGGACGTGACGTTGATGCGCGACAAGGGCACGACGGGGACAGGCCGGTTGCCGACACTGGCGGCGCATCGCCGCGCCGTGGAAACGCTGGTCGCGGCACTGAAGCCCCAGCGCAACTGGTATCTGGACCTGGCCAACGAGCGCAACATCCCCGAATTCTTCACGAGCCTCGCCGATGTCAAGACACTCAGGGACGTGGCCAAGCAGATCGACCCGCAACGGCTCATCACGGCTTCGCACTCGGGCGACATCGGTCGCGAGGACTTGCGCGAGTATCTGAACACGGTGCAGGTGGACTTCATCAGCCCGCATCGCCCACGCCACGCGCAGTCTCCTGCACAGACTGCGGCGAAGTCGCGGGAGTATCTGGCGTGGATGAAAGAGATCGGGCGTGCCGTGCCGTTGCACTATCAGGAGCCGCTCCGCAGCGGTTGGGCAAAGTGGCACCCGAAGGCAGCGGACTTCATCACCGACCTGAACGGCGCACGGGCTGGAGGCGCGGCGGGCTGGTGCTTCCACAACGGCGACCAGAGCGACAAGCCCGACGGCAACCCCCGGCGTTCGTTCGACCTGCGCGAGCAGCAACTGTTCGAACAGTTCGACGACGAGGAGCGCAAGGTTCTCGCGGAGCTCAAGGCTGTGCTCACGACCGCTCTACCGGTGCCCACGCACACCGTTGAGTCGTCCGCACAGAGACTGGAGGACTACCGGGTGCAACTGGACGCCCTCCGCAAGGCATACGGCGGCACACGCGACCTGCCTGATGTGAGTTTCTTCCTCTTTGGCATGGGTGCCCGGACGAAGCTGCTCTACCGCGACGGCATTCTTTTCGAGGCAAGAACCGGGCGCGAACTCCATCGCTGGAAAGTGCGGCGTGAAATCATCGTGCCGCCCGACTATTCGGTTTCACTCCAGACAGAGGACGGCGGCACGGTCACACTGCACGAGGATTCCGAGGCGGTGTGGCTGGAGGAGGACGGGCGGCGCAGCGCGCTGAAAGGAACCCAATCTCCGGTGAAGCTGCCGGAGTTCGCCGGGAAAAAATACCCGCTGGTGTTGCGGATCCTGCACCAGGAGCTGCTCGTGAACCTCGTCGAGGCCGGGCCGATGCCGAACTTTTTTGTCTATGAAAAACCGTGGTATCGCGATGGCGCGATGGTGGCACTCGCTCTCAAGGAAACCGGCAACCTCGACCTCTTGAAGCCTTGGATTCTCGGCCTCCGCGAGCCTTTTGACCGCAACAACAACGGCGAGACCGAGGCCGACAATCTCGGCCAGGCGCTCTTCCTCGTCTCGCTGGTGTCGGACAAAAACCACCCGCTCGTGGCGAAGGTGCTCGCCGAAGTGCCGCGCTTTGAAAAGACCACCGCCGCCGGCAAACACATCGTCGGGAGGTCTGATTTCGCCGAGCATCCCGTCTATCAGACCAAGTGGCTCAAATACGGCCTCCGTGCGCTCGGCCTGCCTGATGACTATGTCATCCCGCAGGTCGTCGATCCCTACAGCACCCTGTTTTGGATGGATTACCGCGAGCAGCACGTTGCCGGAAAGGACAACGACAACCGTGGACCGTATCCGTATCTCGGCTGGGCTTGCGACCATTTCCACAGAACGAGGGAAAGCCCGCTCAGCAACCGCGACTATCCGCTGACCTGGGAGGAAAACGCCAGCCAGGCCCGTTACGCCGGGTTGGAAATTGTGTCGCCGCACCTGGTGAAGAAAAAGATCTCGCCGCCGCACACCTGGCACGCTGCGGAAGCATTCCTGCTCCTGCTCACAGAATAGGCCTCGGAGTCTCGCTAATGATGAACCTCATGAAAAACCAACTGGTCGCCCTTTTCCTCACGCTGATCCTATCGGCCAGCGCGGCATGGTCCGCAGAGCCAAAACGTATTTATCTCGCCGAGGATGATCACACGGACTTCATGTGGACGGCGGATGCGGACACTTATGAGCGGGTGTTTGTCGAGATGCTCGATCACCATCTGAGGGTCGCCGATGAGACTGCTGCCAACGCGCCTTCGTATCGGCATCGCTTCAATTGCGATGGCAGTTATTGGCTCTGGGCCTATCAGCAGCGGAAATCTCCGGCGGAGTTTGCGCGGCTCATCTCCCGCATCAAAGACGGCACCATCAGCGTGCCGATGAACTCACTTGTGTCCTGCTACGGCGGGCAACCGGTGGAGGCGGTGCTGCGCGGCATGTATTATGCAGGGCGGCTGGAGCGGCAGCATGGCTTGAAGTTCGACATGGCCATCGCGATGGAGAATCAAACGCTGCCGCTGGGCCTCGCCTCGTTGTTTGCGGGCAGCGGTGCGCGATACTCCTGGCGCGGGGTGTGTGCCTGTGCCACGCGGATGGACAAGAAAGCGCTGGGCGAGCGAGAGCACGAAATCTATTGGTGGACCGGCAAGGACGGCCAGCGGCTGCTCTTGAAATGGTATTCACATGATGGCGACATCGGCGGTTACTTCGAGGCCACCGACCCGGTCGCTGCCATCGAGCATGTGGATCGAGACCCAGATTTCCTCGCACGTTATGTGGACCCAAAGACTCGGGCACCGTATCGGGTGGCGGGCGTGTTTGGCTTTGGCGGCGATGACCTGGCACGGAAATCGGGGGTGAAGCCGCCGCCCGAGGTTCCGGGTGTGCCTGGCTTGCACAAGCTGGTGTCCTCGCCCTATCGCGATCCGTTTCACCGCATCGCCCAGCAGATGAGCGATGAGTCGCGGCAGGTGATCGTCTCCAACGAGCGTGACTTTTTTGCCGACTTCGAGAAGACCCATGGCGAATCCCTGCCCAGCAAGGCCGTGACCTACGGCAACGAATGGGACCTCTACTCGGCGTCCATGTCGGAGACTTCCGCACGGGCGAAACGGGCCGTGGAGAAGCTCCGCAGCGCCGAACTGCTCGCCGCGCTCGTCAGCCTGAAACATCCCTCCTTCATGCAACGCCACAGCGCGGCCCGTGATCGTGCGTTCCACGCCATCGGCTTGTTTTGGGAGCACAATTGGACCGCTGACGGCCCGATCTCACGTCCGCAAAGGGCCGCGTGGCAGGAACTCCTCGTCACACAGATCGAGTCGTATGTGGAGTCCATCTTCGGCGAGTCCGTCATCCGGCTCGGCGGCATGATTCCGAGACCTGACAAGGCCAAACGTTTCTTCGTGCTCAATCCGCTCGGCAGGTCACGCACGCAGCACGCGGACTTCGCCTACCTCGGCTCGGCTGACGTGCATGTGCGTGATGCCACCACCGGGAAGGACGTGCCGCATCAACTCGTCCGACTCCACGGCACCCGCCACCTCCGCATCCTCGCCAGCGATGTGCCCAGCGCGGGCTACAAGGTTTATGAAATCGTCCCCGGCAAAGGCAGCGCCACCACCGATGACGCCGCTGCGGTCTCCGGCAACATTTTGGAAAACGAAGCCTTGAAGCTCTTCATCGAGCGAGATGGAGCCATCAGCAGCCTCGTGGACAAGCGTCACGGCAATACCGAACTCGCCGCCACCATCGGCGGGCTCAGGCTCAATGACTTCACCGCCGACTCCGACGCTGGCGAGCCGTTACGCATTGTGAACCGCGGACCCGTGTCCGTGACCGTGCGCGCACGCAGCGAGGCCGGACTCGCCCACACGACCGACATCACTCTCTATCGCGCAAGCGACCGCGTGGACATCGAGAACGAACTCAACGAAAACTTCGGCGACGTGCGTCACTGGGCCTTCAGCCTCGCGTTAAACGAACCGAGCGTTCACACCGAAGAAGTCGGCGCGGTCATCCTCGACAAACCACAATCGCAGGGTGGTGACTACGCGAACACGCACGCACGCTACGATTACCTCAGTGTGAATCACTTCGCCGACATCAGCGCCGGTAGGCGCGGCATCACCCTTTCCAATCCCGACCTCGCCTTTGCCCGGCTCGGCAACAGCACGACCAGCACGCTCGACACCGCAACGCCCCAACTGAGCTTCCTCGCCGGTGGCCAGGTGGACGGACCTGGCCTCGGCATCCCGGCGCAGAACGGCCAGCACCATTTCCTCCAGCGCTTCGCCCTCCGGCCTCACGGCGGCTACAGCCAAACCGCCGCGATGAAGTTCGCACTCGAACACCAGAATCCCTTTGTCACGGCACCGATCATCAGCAACGACAACGGCGATGCCTATCCAGAGAAGCAGCATTCACTCCTCAGCATCAGTGATCCGAATGTGCTCCTGTGGGCGCTGAAGATTCATGACGATGGGATCGAGCATGGGCTGGTGACCCGCCTGTGGAATCAGAGTGACGAACCCGCCCAGGTGAGAATCACGCTCACGCCTCAGGTAAAATCCGCCCAGCGGATCACACACCTGGAAACAAAGCTCGAAGACCTGCCGGTGGTGAAAGGGAGCATCGGCATCACCATCGGAGCCAGGCGTCTCGAAAGCCTTGGCGTGAAGCCCTCTCCATGACGCAAACACTCACCTGCATCGAATCGCGAGTAGGACCGCTCGACCAAGGCCAAGGCCATCCGCACCTCGCTCCAACGCTCAAGCCACGCCAAGAACACCAACCATGAAACACATCCACCACCACCTCGCACTCGCGGCACTCACCTGCGGCACGTTCGTCTCCGCCTCCGACGTTCCCACCCAGCCTCTCGGCACCAAGGACGCGCTGGTCTTTTCCGATGACTTCGAGCGTGTCGGCCTCGGCCCCGCTTTGAAGTCGCCCATCCCAGCCTTCACTGTGGCCGAAGGCGTGCTCAAAGGGCATCAGGAACGCGCCGACCACGGTGGAACGCTCGGCGCAACCATCCCGCTCCCGGATGGCAACGTCTTCATCCAACTCAAGTTCCGCCTGGTCGGCGCACGCTCCTTCAACGTGGCTTGTGACGACATCCAGTTCAAAGGCACCCACGCCGGTCACATCAGCCGCGTCACAGTCCAGCCCAACCGCATCACGCTCTACGACGACAAGGAAGGTGTCATGCGCAACGACATCTACGAACTGCGGAAGTCCAGCGACCCGCAGAAGAAAGCCGAGGGCGACCGGCTGGCGGAGAAGGCCACGGTGAAGGTCTCGGTCAAACTCCAGCAGGGCCAGTGGTATCGCCTCGGCATCGAGATCTTCGGTGACCAGATGCGCGTCACGATTGATGACAAGGCGGTCGGCTATTTGAAAAGTCCCGGGCTGTCCCATGCCACCAAACCCAACCTCCGCCTGAGCACTTGGGGCAATGAGCCGACGGATGAAGCGCACTTTGACGAGCTGCGCATCTGGTCGGTAAAAAAAGCCGCGGGAAGAAAGTAATTGAGGCCACCGTTCCCAAACCCCTTTTGCGAACATTCCCGAGGCGCTCATCTGGCAAACTTCGGATTCGCTCGACCGTATTCTCGGCAGAAAGGCGTGAACGGTTGGAACTCCGCTGAACACCGAACTCGACCATGAACCACACCTTCACCAACTCCTCGCTTCTGCTGCTCGCTGTGGGGTATCGCGGCACATTGTGAAACTCCTGCTTTGCCTCCCCTGCACGCCACCGGCTCAAACCACTGAACTTGTTATGAAACCAATCACCCGTCGCACCGCCCTTAAACTCACCACCGCCGGCCTCGGCGCGCTCGCCGTCGCGCCGAACATCGTCTCCGCACAGAATGCCGCACAGGCGTTTGGGGAGGAATTTCCCGACCTCGAATCGCTCACCACCGGCGAATGGTGGACCAGAGGCACCGCCGCCGCGGTGCCGGGTAAAGCCAAGGGCAAAGGCAAGGGCGACGGACAGCCGCAGCCGCCTCCAATGGACGTGCCGCGCGACGAGGTCGTCGCCTTCGCGCTCTACACGCAGCAGGGCGGCGTGTTGAAAATGAGCGCGCAACTTTTTCCGCTCAAACCCGGCGAGCCGTGCGAGGTGCGGCTGGAACTCCAGCGCGCAGGTCAGTGGACCGAGGTGGCAAAGGCCGCGGTGATTTATCCCGGCTGGGACGCGCACTTTCGCCTCGAACAATGGGACGCGACGCGCGACGCGCCGTATCGCGTGCGGCACGGCGAGCGGGCGATGTTCCAGGGGCTCATCCGGCGGGACCCGGTGGAAAAGGAAATCATCGTCGTCGCCAACATGTCGTGCAATTCGAGCCGCACCACCGGTCAGCGTCCGGAGATCCTCGACAACCTCCGGCGGCAGAATCCCGACCTGCTGTTCTTCGGCGGCGACCAGACATATCGGCACACCGAGCACACCGCCGGCTGGATCGAGTTCGGCCTGCAATTCCGCGACATCATCCGCGACCGACCGACCATCTGCATCCCCGACGATCACGACGTGGGCCACGGCAATCTGTGGGGTGAAAATGGCAAACGCTCGACCATCCCGGGCGACGCCGACGGCGGCTATCGCTACCCCGTCGAGTATGTGAACCAGGTGCAGCGCCAGCAGTCGTGGAATCTGCCCGATTCGCCCGACCCCGCGCCCGTGGAGCGCGGCATCACCGTCTATTTCACGAGCCTGCGGGTCGGCGGCGTGGACTTCGCCATTGTCGAGGACCGCAAGTTCAAGTCCGGCCCCGCTGGGAAAATCCCGCCGATGGGCCCGCGCCCGGACCATATCAACGACCCCGGCTACGACCCGAAAACCGTGGACGTGCCCGGCCTGCAACTGCTCGGCGCGCGGCAGGAGAAATGGCTCGACGCCTGGACGCAGGATTGGATCGGCGTGGAGATGAAGGCCATCCTCTCGCAGACCGCGTTTTGCGGCGCCGTCCATATGCACGGCAAGCGCAACGACCGCCTGCTCGCCGACCTCGATTGCAACGGCTGGCCGCAGACGCCGCGACGCCGCGCGCTCGAAATCATCCGCCGCGCCTGGGCCGTGCATCTCTGCGGCGACCAGCACCTCGCCGTCGCCGTGAAACACGGCATCTCCGAGTTTGGCGATGGCCCTTACGGCTTCACCAGCCCCGCGCTTGTGAACACCATCTATGGCCGCTGGTGGCATCCGCTCGACGAGCAGCCCGGCCCGAATTCCGTGCCCGGCAGCCCGCTCCCATGGACCGGCGATTTCCACGACGGCCTCGGCAACAAAATCTCGATGCTCGCCTACGCGAACCCGACCGACATCGCCGACGAAAGGCAGCGCGCCGACGGCTATGGCATCGCACGCTTCGATAAAATGAAGCGCACCATCACCTTCGAGTGCTGGCCGCGCTTCTCCGACGCGAAACAGGGCGACAAGGCGCAGTTCCCCGGCTGGCCCATCACCGTTGCGATGGATGCGAATGACGGGCGCAAAGTCGCCGGCTGGCTGCCCGAACTGGTCTTTGAAGGCGCGGTGAATCCCGTCGTGCAAGTCATCGAGGACGCCAGCGGAGAAATCCTCTACACCGTCCGCGCGCAAGGCGCCCGTTTCCAGCCGCGCGTGTATGCCGCCGGCAGGCACACCGTGAAAATCGGCCGTGACAAACCGGACGCGCGAACCATCACCGCCCTCGAACCAAAGCCGAAAGGCAAAGCCGGCCAGCGCGTCGTGAAGCTCTGAATCGTCCGCTCACCAACCCCGGCGGCACCGCCCATGAAACTCACCCTCACACTCCTGCTGTTCGCCGCGAGCATGATCGTGGCTGCGGACACACCTCGACCCAACATCCTGCTCATCGTGTCCGACGATCAAGGCTACGCCGACGCGGGGTTCCAAGGCTCGCGCGACATCGTCACGCCGCACCTCGACCGGCTCGCCGCGCGGGGGATTCGTTTCTCCAACGGTTACGTCACCCATTCGTTTTGCAGTCCATCGCGCGCGGGGCTTTTGACGGGACGTTACCAACAACGCTTCGGCCATGAGCGGAACGTGTTTTATGATCCCGCCGATCATCGCGAAGGGTTGCCTACGACGGAGACGTTGCTGTCGGCACGCCTGCAAGTGGCGGGCTACGCGACTGGCTGGGTGGGCAAGTGGCATTTGGGCGCTGCCCCGGAGTTCGCGCCGCAGCGTCGGGGTTTCGCGGAGACGTATGGATTCATCGGCGGCGGGCACCGCTATCGCGATTGGGCGGTGAGCAAGACGGTCGAAAACGCCTTGGCCCTTGAGCGCAACGGCGTGGCCTTCGAGGAACCGGCGCACCTCACGGCGGCGTTCGGACGCGAAGCGGCGGCTTTCGTGCGCCGGCACAATAAAGAACCGTGGTTCCTCTATCTCGCGTTCAACGCGCCGCATAATCCGATGGAGCCGACGCCCGAGCGGCTCGCGCGCTTCTGCTCAATCAAGGACCCGCTCCGCCAGAAATACGCGGCGCAAGTCAGCCTGATGGACGACGCGATCGGTGAGACGCTGACGGCGTTGCATAAGAGCGGACAGGAAGAACGCACGCTGATTTTTTTCTTCAGCGACAACGGCGGACCACCAGCGACCGTCAACGGCGCGGACAACACTCCGTTGCGCGGGGCCAAGGGAACCGTCTATGAGGGCGGTTTCCGCGTGCCCTTCGTGATGTCGTGGCCGGGTCGCCTCGCCGCCGGCACCACCGAGGGTCGGCCAGTGAGTGCGGTGGATGTGTTTGCCACAGCACTGGGAGTGGCCGGTGTCGCGATGCCCACAGATCGCCCATACGACAGCGTGAATCTCATGCCCTTCCTCACCGGCGAGAAAACTGGCGTGCCGCACGAGCGCTTGTTCTGGCGCAGTGGCGGGCAGTTCGCTGTCCGGGAAGGCGAGTGGAAGCTTGTGCGCGTGCGAGGCAAACCAGATGAACTCTACCATCTCACGGAGGACATTGGAGAGAAGCAGGATCTCGCACACGGCCAACCAACGGTCGCCTCGCGCCTCGCCGCCGCCCTCACCGTTTGGGACAAAGAACTCATTGAACCCGTGTTCCCCGGTCTCGAGAACCACAAGGCAAGCGCCAAGAAGGTGGCCAAGACCAAGAAATAGATCACGCCCTCAGAACCCACCCTCATCAATACTCATGACCACGTTCATTCTTCATGCGAACGGTAGTGCTACGCCCTCGCGCTTCGGGAGGACTCTGCTCGCCATCGCGTTCACGGTCCCCGTGTTTCTTGGCGGCTTCGCGGCCGCTGCTGATGAAAAAAGCGAGCATCTTTTCGTGCGCCGCATCGCGCCCTTGCTGCACGAGAAATGCCTCGCGTGCCACGGGAAGGATGAGGCGAAAATCAAAGGCGGGCTCGATTTGCGCACGCTCGCGGCCACGCTGAAAGGCGGCGATAGCAAGAAGCCCGCGCTCACCGTAAGCAAGCCGGAGGAGAGTCCGCTGTATCTCGCGGTGATGCGCACGCGCGATGACTGGGAGCCGATGCCGCCGAAGGAGGCGGACAAGCTCTACGCGGAGCAGATCGGCTGGATCAAAGAATGGATCGCGGGCGGCGCACCGTGGCCGGACGAGGCTCGGGTGCGGATCATCGCGAAAGCCAACGCGGAGAGATGGTCGGCGGAGGATGGCGTCTCGGTGAAGACCGTGGGGGCGTTGTCGCCGGAGTGGGCGAATCGGAAATACAAGCCCGACGGCCTATGGGCTTACCAGCCAGTGAAGAAACCGGTGCCGCCGAAGGGCGAAGGCAATCCAATCGACGCCTTCATCGCCGCGAGGATGCCTGCGGGACTCCAGCCGGCCCCGGCGGCGAATCGTGTGACGCTGATTCGCCGCGCGACCTTCGATCTCACCGGCCTGCCACCGAAGCCAGAGGAACTCGAAGCGTTCGTGGAAGACCCGTTGCCGGATGCGGCGGCGTTTGCGAAAGTCATCGAGCGTCTGCTCGCATCCCCGCACTACGGCGAGCGCATGGCGCAGCACTGGCTCGATGTGACGCGCTACGCGGACACCTCCGGTTTCGCCAATGACTACGAGCGCGGCAATGCCTGGCGCTACCGCGATTACATCGTGCGCTCCTTCAACAACGACAAACGCTACGACCAGTTCGTGCGCGAACAGATCGCGGGCGATGAACTCGACCCGCAGAACCCGGAGATGCTCATTGCCACCGGCTTCCTGCGCATGGGGCCGTGGGAACTGACGGCGATGGAGGTGCCGAAGGTCGCGCGCCAGCGTTTCCTCGATGATGTGAGCAACAGTGTGGGCGAGACCTTCCTCGCGCACTCGCTGCAATGCGCGCGCTGTCACGACCACAAGTTCGACCCCGTGCCGACGCATGACTATTACTCGATTCAGGCGGTGTTTGCCACGACACAGCTTTCCGAGCGGCCGGCGGCGTTTCTGCCGGTGGAAAACACCGCCGGCTTTGAGGAGAAGAAATATCTCGAACGGCGCGCGGCGGACTATATCGCCACCCAGCGGCGGCTTGATGAGCAGCAACTGCGGGCGTCCGGAGAATGGTTCCGCGAAAAGGGCGTGGACGCGGGGAAGTGGAACACCGCCGTCGAGCAGGCGCGCACGTCCATCCGTCGGGGCAATCCGCGCCAGTTCAGAGCTGTCTTCAATTCGACGCGCAACCTCCTGCTGAAAGAGGGGGTGCCCGAGGATCAGTTCCCGCCTAAGAAATACCGCTTCACCCCTGAGGACTACGGCAACGATGACGCATCGAGAAAGGGATTGGAGCGGCTGGAGTGGGAGTTTGACCGCTTTGAACCATTCGCGCTGGCGGTCTATAATGGTCGAACTCCCAACGTGACAACCGTCAGTGCTCCCGTGCGGATGCCCGCCAATCGCATGACTGACGGTGAGCTGGAAGACTCGTGCATCCACATCGGCGGCGATCCTTTTTCTGCGGGCGCAAAAGTGAAACCCGGTGTGCTCACAGTGCTCGGCGCGGTGCAGAAGACGCCGATCACCGATGAGGTTGAAGGTCGCCGCAAAGCCTTCGCCGAATGGGTGGCCAGTGCGGACAATCCGCTGACCACGCGCGCGATTGTGAACCGCGTCTGGCTCTGGCATTTCGATCAACCCATCGCGGGCAACCCGAACAACTTCGGCAGCACGGGTAAAAAGCCCACGCATCCCGAGCTGATCGACTGGCTCGCGGCGACGTTTGTCGAGCAGGGCTGGTCGTTCAAGGAACTGCACCGGCACATCATGACGAGCGAGGCGTATTGCCGTAGCGCAACGCACCCCAACCTCAAAACACTCGCCGAGAAAGACCCCGCCGGCACCAGCTACGCCAGCTTCAGGCCGCGTCGCCTCACCGCCGAAGAGTTGCGCGACGCGATGCTTGCCGCGACGGGCGAGCTCAATCCGATGCTCGGCGGCATTCCGAATCGTCCCGAGATCAATCTCGAAGTCGCCATGCAACCGCGCCGGGTCATGGGCACGTTTGCTGCCGCGTGGGTGCCCAATCCGCTGCCACCGCAGCGCCATCGTCGCTCGCTCTACGCGCTCAAGGTTCGTGGTCTGGCCGATCCGCAGATGGAGGTGTTCAATCAGCCGACCCCGGACTTTTCGTGTGAGCGGCGCGACGCTTCCACGGTCACACCGCAGGTCTTTAGCTTGTTCAATAGCCAGTTCAGCCAGGCCCGGGCACTCTCACTCGCCGCGCGCGTGATGAAGGAATCGAAGACCGACGAGGCAGTCATCGTGCGCTGCTTTGAACTCATTTTCTCCCGCTCCCCGAGCGCTGCCGCCCTGCAAAGCTGCCTCACCCACTGGCGCGAGATTGAGGCGTTGATCGCAAACGACAAACCCGTCACTTCGCCGCCACCGCTCGAAGTCCGCCGCGATGTCGTGGAGGAGAACAGCGGCGAGAAATTCTCCTTCCAGGAAAAACTGCACGCCTACGCCGATTTCGTCCCCGATCTTCAACCCGCCGATGTGCCCGCCCGCACCCGCGCCCTCGCCGATGTCTGCCTCTCACTCCTGAACTCGAATGAGTTCGCCTACCTCTACTGACCTATTGTCATGAAACACCTCCATCGAATCCTCTCCGCCCTCGTTTGTCTTTCGGCCGTGCCGCTCGCGCACACGGCGGAAAAGCCCGCGCGACCCAACGTCCTTTTCATCATCGCCGACGACCTCACGAAGACGCTGCCGTGCTACGGCTACCCGCTCGCGAAGGCACCGAACGTCGAGCGGCTGGCGGCACGCGCGCTGCGGTTCGACCGCGCGTATTGCCAGTATCCCGTCTGCATGCCGTCGCGCACGTCGTTCATGAGCGGACGCCGCCCGGAGAGCACGGGGAGGCTTGGCAACGAAGGCGCCACCCGCACTCCGCAGTTGCAGGACGCCATCTTCATGCCGCAGCACTTCAAGGCGAACGGTTACTTCACCGCCCGCCTCGGCAAGGTCTTCCACATCGGCGCGGATGTGCCGGAGTGCTGGGACGTGACGGAGGAAGGCTCGCCCGGTCCGAGGATTGTCTATACAGGAGCGGAACTGGAAAAACTCGGCCTCACCGGGAACGTCGTCGCGCATCACGAGTTCGGGCGGGGTGGCGCAACCTTCGGTGACGGCGAAGGCTCGACCTACTCGATTCTCAACGGCGGCAAGGACAAGCTCATTGACGTGCGCAACGGGAAGCGCGCCGCTGAACTCATCGCGGAACACGCGGGCAAGGCGCAGCCATTCTTCCTCGCGTGTGGCTTCCGTCGTCCACACCTGCCGCACCTCGCCACGTCGGAGTATTTCGACCTCTATCCCGCCGACAAGATGCCGCTGCCGCAAATCGGCGGGCCGAAGATGCCCAGCATCAAGAAGCCTGTTCCTGACCACAACTCCCGTGAGGCGCTGCGCGGCTATCTTGCCTGCGTGACCTTCATGGATGAGCAGCTTGGCCGTGTGCTCGACGCGCTGGATGCGCACCAGCTCTGGGACAACACCATCGTCGTGCTGCTCGGCGATCACGGCTACCTACTCGGCTCGCGTGGCGGATGGTGGGGCAAAGGCGTCCTCTACAACGAAGCCGCGAGCACCGCGCTGCTCGTCGCCGCGCCGGGGAAGGCGAAGGGCGTCGGCTGTTCGCGCGTCGTCGAATTTCTCGATCTCTATCCCACGCTCGCCGACCTCTGCGGCCTGCCCGCACCGGCGGGCGTCGAGGGCCGCAGCTTCACCCCGCTGCTCGTGAATCCAGGCGCGCCGTGGGAGCACGCCGGCTACACGATGGTCGCCCCGCAGGGCAAACCTGCTGGTCTGGCCGTGAGCACCGAACGATTCCGCTATCTCGAAAATGCCAACGGCAGCCAGGAATTGTTCGATGTCCAGGCCGACCCGCGCGAGTGGGTGAACCTTGCGGACCAACCGGCCCACGCCGCCGATCTGGCGCGGCTCAAAAAACTCGCCGCCGACTACAAAACACGGTTCCGCAACCAGCCATGAACTCATCGGTTTCGATTTTCACACGTTGCGTCCCGCCGGCGCCGGGCTTCCTGCCGACCGTCAATGCACCACTCGCGGTGATCGCGCCTACGGATGTCTGCCTCCCACTCCTCAACTCCAACGAATTCGCTTATGTCTGTTAAATCCTGCTTCCCTTGCGCGGGCACTCGCGCTCTGCACGCGCCGACGCGCCGCGAGTTTATCTACGGCCTTGGTGCTAGCCTCGGCAGCGTCGCGTTCAGCTCCTTGCTGGCGGCGGAGGCCAGGCAGAACCCGCTCGCGCCGAAACCGGCTCATCTCCCGGCCAAGGCGAGGAACGTCATCTTCCTCATGATGGAAGGCGGGCCGTCGCATATAGACACCTTCGACCCGAAGCCCGAGTTGGCGAAGTTGCATCTCAAGGAATTCGTGCGCGAAGGAAAACAGAAGTCCGCGATGGAAAGCGGGAAGCGCTACTATGTGCAAAGCCCGTTCAAGTTCGGCAAGCACGGCCAGAGCGGCGCGGACATGGCGGAGAACTGGGAACATCTCGCGCGCGTGGCCGATGACCTCTGCTTCTTCCGCGGCTGCAACGTGGACAGCGTGAACCATCCGACCGCGATGTATCAGATGAACTGCGGCAATCGTTTTGGCGGCGACCCCGGCCTCGGCGCATGGGTCAACTACGGCCTCGGCACGCTCAATCAAGATCTGCCCGGTTTCATCGTGCTGCCCGAGGTGAGCTATCCGCAGGGCGGCGCGGCGAACTGGAGCAACGGCTATCTCCCCGCCATCCTCCAGGGCACCCAACTGCGCGCGAAAGGCTCGCCCATTCTTGACCTCACGCCGCCACCCGGAGTGAGCGCCGCGCGGCAGCGGAAAAACCTGGACCTCATTGCGAAACTCAACACCGAGCACGCCGCGCTGCATCCCGGCCATGACGAACTCGCCGCGCGCATGGACAACTACGAACTCGCGTTTCGCATGCAGACGCAGGTGCCAGAGACGCTCGACCTCTCCAACGAAGACGCGAAGACGAAGGCACTCTACGGCATCGGCCAGGACGCGACCGACTCCTTTGGCCGGAAGTGCCTGCTCGCCCGCAAGCTCGTGGAAAAAGGCGTGCGCTTTGTGCAGCTCTACAACGGCTCCTGGGACAGCCACGACTTCATCGAACGCGCCCACGGCAACCTCGTGCGCGGGGTGGACCAGCCCATCGCCGCACTCATCACCGATCTCAAGCAACGCGGCCTGTTGGAAAGCACCCTCATCGTGTGGTGCGGCGAGTTTGGCCGCACGCCCGACAACGGTGTGCGTGGCGGCACCGCCTATGGCCGCGATCACAACCCGAATGCGATGACGATCTGGCTCGCGGGTGGCGGCTGCAAAGCCGGCACCACGCTCGGCATGACCGACGACCTTGGGATGCAAGCTGTCGAGGGGAAGGCGCACATCCGTGATTTCCACGTCACTCTTCTTCGCCTGCTCGGACTTGATGACAACAAACTCACCTACTACCACGCAGGCCGCTTCAAGCAGCTCAGCCAGTTTGGCGGCACGGTGATCAAAGATTTGATTGCTTGATGCACCCACTGCTCCAGGCGCTTGAGGGTCACGCAGCCATGAGCCAAGCCATTTCCCCATGCCCGCTCCTCTCACCTGGGATTCGCCTTCGCTGACTTGGGATTCACAACCAAACAACACAACTTACAAGGTCATGCCGAACTACAATCGCATCAGCGCCATCCTCAGCGCCGCGGACAAGCCCGCCGTGCTCGTGGCGTTCCAGACCACCAAGACCAAGCTGCCCCTCCTCATCAACCTCACTCCTGCCGGGCGGCAGTCCATCCCACGCTGGGCACCACGCGCGACGGCATGGATGAAGCCTTCGCCACTGCGATGGCCGGACACCCGGAACTGGTCCCCGGATTTGTCGATGTGCCGGAGATGCAGTAAGACCGCGCACTCTGGCTGCAACTCGGCGAAATTCTTCAGCTTTCCGCCGAGGTTTGCGGTGCGGACAAAGCCGCACGAAGTGAATGACCCAATAACCGCACGGTAATAACAATCCAATCCACCATGAAACACATCCTCTTCCTCGGCCTCCTTTCGGCATTCGTCCTTGGCCAGCCGTCATTCGCCAAACAGCCCAACATCCTCTGGATCACCGCCGAGAACATGGGGCCGGACCTCGGGTGCTACCCGGACTCGCCGTATGCAAAACAGGTCAGCACGCCCAATCTCGACCGGTTCGCGCGCGAGGGGATGCGTTACCGGCTGGCCTTCGACACGTCGCCGGTTTGCTCGTCCAGCCGCTCGGCGTTCATGACCGGCATGTATCAAACGAGCATCGGCGCTCACAATCACCGCTCGCACCGGCATGATCACTATCAACTGCCCGCCGACGTGCGGCCCATCACTCATCGGCTCATTGAGGCCGGTTACGTCACGGCGAACATTGTCTCCATGCATGGCAAAACAGTCGGCACTGGGAAGACTGACCTGAACTTTGAAGTCACCGGCCCCGTGCTGAACCCCGCGCTGGCCGCGAAATCAAAGTCACTCGACGCGGATGCCGGCATCGCCAACCGGGCGCAAAACCAGCAAAACTCCGCGCGCCTTTACCACACCACCGACTGGGCCGGGCTGCGGACGCGCCAGCCCTTTTTCGCCCAGGTGAACCTGCCAACCGTGGAATGCAATCCGCAGGGCTGGACCGCCTCCGCCCGGCATCCGTGGAATGGCCAGGCCCATCCCGAGACAAATGATCCCCTGCGCGTCGCTCCGCCTCCCTACTACCCCGACCATCCCATCTCCCGGCGGCACTGGGCTGGCTACCTCGACTCCGTCGGCGGCATGGACACGCGTGTCGGAGAGATTCTCACTCAACTGGAAACCGACGGCCTGGCCGATGACACCGTGGTCATTTTCTTCGCGGACAACGGCCGGCTGGAACCGCGCGGCCTCGACTGGTGTTACGACAGCGGCGACCGCGTGCCGCTCATCGTGCGCTGGCCAAAGAATTTTCCCGCGCCGCCACAATATCGCACCGGCACCACAAGTGAGCGGCTCGTCAGTCTGATTGACTTGACCGCCACCTCCCTCGCCATCGCCGGATTACCGAAGCCTACGGGTCTGCACGGCCGCGTGTTGCTCGGTGAAAAGGCCGAACCCGAGCGCGAGTTCGTGTTCAGCGCCCGCGACCGCACCGACGAGGCCGTGAACCGCATCCGCAGCGTCCGCAGCCCCCGCTTCCGCTACGTCCGCAATTTCATGCCGAAAAAACCATTCCTCGCCCTTCATCGCTACAAGGCCGCCACGTTTCCCGTCGTGCCCCTGCTGCCGCTGCTGCACGCGCAAGGCCGCCTCACTCCGCCGCAGGCCGCGCTGATGGCCCCGCGTCTGCCTGACGAGGAACTTTACGATCTGGAAGGAGACCCCTTTGAGATTCACAACCTTGCCGCCTCCACCGATCCTGAACACCAGCGCGTCCTCCGGAAAATGAGCAACGCGCTCGATGCGTGGATGGAGGAAACCGGCGACCAAGGCCGCACGCCTGAGACTGCCGAAATCATCGCCCAGTGGACCGACGCCGCCGAACGCCAGCACGGCGACGCCATGCGAAAGCTCGCCACCGAGGTCAAACGGGAGCTCGAGGCCAACACCGGACAGTCGCGCCCGAAGCAATCCACCTCCGGAACCAACAACACCGTCCACGCCGCCGTCGGACTCGGTCTGGCGCGCGTCAAGCAGGCGGCGGCGTATTGGCAGGCCAGCAAGACATGTATTTCCTGCCATCACCAGACGCTGCCGATGCTCGCCATGACCGAGGCGGTGCGCGTTGGGTTTCCGCTGGATGCCGCGTGGCTCCAGTCGCAGGCGAAGACCTCCCACACATATTTGGAGGAGCGCATCGAGGTCATGGATGCGGGTGACCATGTGCCCGGCGGCGCGGCCACGGCGGGCTACGGCTTGTGGGCGCTGCAGCTCGCCGGACATCTGCCCGACGTGACCACCACCTCAACCGTGACCTACCTCCTGCACATCCAGGGCGTGGTCCGGCTCAAGTCCGTGACACAATCCACGCCCGCGCCACAGCGCGAGGGAAGCTGGATCGCCTCGTGCCGCCGCCCGCCCATGCAGGCATCGAAATTCGCCGACACCGCGCTCGCCCTGATCGGCATGGAGAAGTATGCCAGCGCCAAACAGCGGCCCCGCGTGGCGGCGGCGCGCGCGAAGGCGGAGCAATGGCTCGACCGCACTCCGTTGCGCGACCAGCAGGATCGTCTCTGGCGTCTGTGGGGTCTGCACCAGCTCGGCGGTGACGACGCGACGAAACAAGAGGTGCGCGATGCCTTGCTCGCCGCGCAGAACGCCGACGGCGGCTGGCCGGAGGGCGGCGAACGCACCGCGAGCGACACCTACACGACAGGGCAGGCTCTTTTCATGCTCGTGAAGACCGGACTCGCGCGGGATCACCCGGCCATCGTCCGTGCGCGGGATTATCTGCTCACGCGCCAGCATGCGGACGGCTCGTGGCTGGCGGAAACACATGTGAAATTCAAAGCGCAGCCGTATTTCGAGAACGGCGATCCTTTCGGCGAGCACCAATTCCTCTCCGTCGCCGCCACCGCGTGGGCCACGGCGGGTCTCGCGCAACTGCTCCCCGTAAAGCCATGAGCACCGCGCTTGACCGATGGATCGAGTCCAGCCACGATCAAGGCTGCACGCCGCAGCCTCCAGAAATCGTCGAGCAATGGCGCGAACGGATGAAGCAGTGGTTTAGCACCCCCCAGGACAAAGCCATGAAACGCACCTTCCACATCATGCACCGTCGCGACTTCCTCCGAGCCTCCGCCGTTGGTGCGGTTGCCTGCTCGTCAGGTCTGAAGGCGCTCGCGGCGGATGCTCCCAGCCACGTCACACTCCAGGCAGGTCAACTCACTGCCGTCATCGGCGACAACTCAGCGCATGGCGAGCACCGCGCGGGCTACAACGGCGTTTGGAGCCTGCAGCACGCGAAGGGCACGCGCAGCCTCTTCGTGCCCGCCGTTGCAGGCGTGAATCTGGAGCACATCGTCACGGGCGAGCATCTGGAAGACTCGAAGACCTTCTTCGAGCCGCGCAATGCGCCGATGTCGCTCACAAGAATCAACGACACCGAGGCGGAGCTGCATCAGCCGCCCACATCGACGTTTCATGTCGAAAGCTGGACGCGTTTCCGCGTGATCGCGCCGCATTACCTCGAAATGGACTTCCGCTGCCGTGCGCATCGCGACGTGTTCCCGCGCGGCTACCTCTCGCTGTTCTGGGCCAGCTACATGAACGCCCCGGCGGACAAGAGCCTGTATTTCCTCGGCGGGCTCGACGCGCAGAAGGACATGTGGACGCAGTTCTGCACGCAGTGGCACAACGACCAGAGCACCGTGCGGCATCGCGATGACCACTTCGAGATGACCTTCCCCGCAGGTGGCCGCGATGCGCTATTCAAGAGCCTCTCGCGCTTCCGCTTCGACCAACCCTTCTTCTACGGCCACTTCGACGACCTCACCTGGATCGTCATGTTCGACCGCACGGAAGGCATCCGCTTCACGCACTCCCCCAGCGGCGGCGGAGCCAACGCAGCGCTGAAGTCCACGAACCCCGCCTGGGATTTCCAATTCCTCATTCAGAAGCCCGAGCTGGTGAAGGACTACGGCTTCAAGGTGCGCACCGCATTGCGCCCGCGCTGCTCGCGGGAAGAAATCCTCGCCGAGTTCACGAAATGGAATGAGGCCAAACGAACTCCGCCATGAATCCGAAAATGCCATTTGTGTCCGTCCCTTTATTCGAGCAATGGCGCGAGCGGATGAAGGAGTGGTTTAGCACTCCCAAGACAAAGCCATGAAACGATTCATCCTTCTGCTTACCTCATTCAGCCTTTGTCATGCGGCAGTCGCCCAGCTCACGCCCGTCTCCGTGCTGCGGGACGAGGCGGCACTCGCGGGCGCGCACGACATCGAGATACGCGATGGCATCGCCTACATCGCGGGCAAGGGCTTCACCTCGCGCGCGCTGCCTTCCAAGGGCATCTACCCGTATGAGAAGAACAAAGGCGGCTCGCTCGCCATCGTCGATGTGAAGCAGCCGGCCGCGCCGAAGCTGCTCTGGTCCAGCACCACGCCTCTCGCGTATGAAGATGCCGAAACGGTGCTGCCGCTGGGCGGCAATCGCCTCCTGGTTGGCACACGCGATTTGTTTCTCTTTGATGTGAGCGATCCCACGAAGCCAAAGCAACTTGCTGCCATCAAAGACCGTCCGCGTGTGGACATCATCAACGGCTTCGCGCGGCTCGGTGACAGCGTCTTCGGTGCGAACAAGGAGGGCCACATTTTTGCTGTGGACGTTTCCGCGCCCGACGCGATCAAACTGATGGGGTCGAGAGAGACGCGCGCGAGCGGAGAACTTGGCCTGCCGCATGATGCGGCCATGAGCGGCGACCACCTCGTCGTTGTGTCGCCGGAAGGTTTCGGTGTCAACGGTCGGCCTGGAAGCCTCGCCGTCTATCGCGTCGCCGACCCAAGGACGCACAAGGCGCTGCCGCCCGAGGATTGGAAGCTCGTCGGCAAGCTGGAACATCCGCGACTCGCCGGCGCGAACCGCGTGATGACACGCGGCAGCTTCGCGTATGTGGGCAGCTCGCTCAGGGAAAACATCAACCGCGCCGACGGCCTGCGCGCGAACGTATCCGTGATTGACCTCGCCGACCCCACGCAGCCGAAACTCCGTAGCAGCCTGGATTTTCCCGACATTCACGGCCCGAACGGCCTCGAAAACGCGGGCAGGGTCGCTTTCGCTGCGGGTGGTCAGACCGTGCAAGCCATCGATGTGTCGGACCCCGACGCCCCGCGAGAACTTGCCCGCTTCACTTCGGCGGAGGTCTTCCCCGGCGGCCAGGATGACGCGCACGATCTCGTCTATCACGACGGTTTCCTGTTCGTCACCGCGCAGAACACACACGCGCTGGTGGTGCTGAAAGTCAGCGATGAACTGCGCAAACTCACCCAATGAAATCCATCCTCCTTCTGATCCTCCCTCCAACTAAACTCACTCGCACCATGATTCAGCGCCGTCATTTCATTCAGACACTCGCTGCGGTTACGGCCCTCACGTCGTCCCTGCATTCCGCCGAGGCACCAGCGGCTTATCGCTGGAAACTTGGCGCACCGCTGCTCAATCCGCCCGTAGTCGAAGGCGGCAAGCCGCGGCGGCAAGCCGATCCCACGGCCATTTTTGCAGATGGTGTGTGGCATGTGTTCACCAGCGGTTCGCAATACTTCGCGCTGAAGGAACTCAAGCCCGGCATGGTCGTGCCACCGGGCGTGACGCTGCCCACCGGACAACTCGCGGTGCCGCAGGTGTTCTTCTTTCGCGCCAGGAAACAGTGGCAGATGATCGGCCAGACACGGGACACCACGGGCCGTTATCCACAGAACACGCCATGCCTTTCCACCAACGCACGCATTGACGATCCGCAAGGCTGGTCGCAGCCCATCATTCTCGACGTGCCGCCGCCGGAAGATCCGACGCAGCCGGTCAAGCCTTGGAATGACTTCCATGTGATCTGCGATGACGCCAAGGCTCATCTGCTCGCCACGTCGGAAGGGCGGTTGTGGCGTTCGGAGACGAAGCTGGCGGACTATCCGCACGGCTGGTCAAAGCCCGTCATCGCGCTCTCGGGCGACTTCCTTTACGCCAGCCACACCTACCGGCAGGACACGGCGGAGGGCCGCACGCGGTTCTTCCTCAACCTCACCGGTGTGAGCGTAGAAACGGCGACCAAGAAGCGGCGCCAATACCAGCAAAGCTACCTCGCCGAACGCATCGAAGGCCCGTGGCTCGCCGACGCCGCGACGTGGGAGCAGCCCTTCGCCGGCCCGGCGAACATCCGCCTCACCGACGACCGCTGGCATGGCGACCTCGTCCACGGTGAGCCGCTGCGCCTCGGCAATGATGAGCGCATGATCCTCCAACACGACATCACCCGCTTCATCTTTCACGGCAACCTGCGCGACCCCAAGACCGGTCGCAAGGCCGACAACAGCCAAACCGCAGGTTTGCTCGAACGCGATACCTCGTTCCGTTAGTAACACTAGGTTAAGTGACTAAACAAGTATCAATGAAGCGCGTCTGACACCAGAGGCAGCGGCCCGACAGCCTGATCAGCGCCACTTGTAACGACCGGCGCGTCTGCGGCCGCGTCACACTAGAAGTTTTTTTTGAGGCGCCCTGCTCTGTGCGAAGGAAGGCGAACGCCACCGAGACCAGCGTGACGTGATGGTGCCACAGTCCAGCCAGTGACGACCTTCTTAATGGTCCAACCCCAGTTCCTCCTTCAGCTCACGGTAGTCCAACTCCACCCGCCAGCGGGCGCGGGCCAGAGGCTTGCTTCACGGGAGGCTCTACCCGTGCCTGTCTGGATTTCCTTTCAGTCAGCGCATCCACGGTTACGGTGACGGCGAGGAGCAGGGCGAGCAGCGGGAACAGGGTTAGTTTCATGGTTGGCTTCCTTGCTTTGGTTGTGTGTTGGTGTTGTGGCGTCGAGTTTGGCTGCCGGTAGATTTCCGCCGCTCCGCCGCGCTGGAATAGAACGACACCAGAAAGGGCACCACGTAGGTGAGAGGGATTTTCCACGCGCGCGGCGGCAGTTGCCCGGTCAGCAAATGGTCGCCGCTGTTGATGAGGTTCAGCGCAGTGCCGACCAGGAGCGAGACTTTGAGGGCGCGGGCGAGCATGGCGGTCAAGTGGTGATTGGCGGGACGTGGCCGGCGTTCGTGCCGATGGGTGTGGGGAGACCATTTGCCAGCGCGGCGTAGCCCTCGCGATGGAGGCGTTCGCCGGCGATCTGGAAGTATTCCGGCCGGCCCGCGATTCCCAGGCCCTCGACCAGCCGGTTCATCAGGTTGAACAGCCCGCAGACGGACACGGCGTCGTGCAGCGCGCGGTCGTCCCAACCGGCGGCAAACACCGCCGCGGCGTCCGCCTCCGTCAGTCGTGCGGGCGTGCGCGTGAGCTTGGCGACATAGCGCAGCAGCGGCTTGAGCCGGGGCGCGACCGGACTGGAGTCCACGTCGAGCCTAAGCGCGTCCAGCAGCGACGACTCCACGCCGAACGCCGCCGCCGTGGCCGTGTGCGCGCCCGCGCAATAACCGCAGGCATTGAGTCCGGAAACGTAGGCGGCGATGAGTTCGCGCTCCGCCACGCTCAACGGCGACGGCCCGCGCAGCAGCGCCTCGTGATATTCCAGCAACGGCCGCGCGGTGGCCGGGAAGGCGTGGAACACGTCGCGCAGCACGGCGTCGGACGGGAGTGATTTCAGGTGGGGCATGAATTGATAATTCGTTTAGGGGCGGCGGGGGAGTGATGATGTTGCCTTCGCGGCACGGCCTCCGCGCCGGCTCGCGGCTTTTTGGCGGGAACGGAGGCGTGGTCCGTTTCCAATCCCGGCGTCCAGGCCGTCCAGCAGGCGGCCGAGCAAATCGTTCAGCCGGATGGCATCTTTGGCACCCAGAATCCGTGTGAGCGTTTCGTGGTTTCGACGGCTGACGGCACGCAACCGGCCTTCGAGCGCGCGGCCGGACGGTGTGAGCCACACCCGTGTCGAGCGTCCGTCGTCGGGGCAGTCCCGGCAGGCGACCAAGCCGCGGATTTCCATGCGGCGCGCCAGTCGCAGCACCGCGACGTGTGAAACATGTCCGCGCCGGGCGATGTCACGGATGGGTTGTCCGTCCTGCTCGAACAAGGCGAACAAGACCAGCCCCATGCCCGCTTGCACACGCCCGTCCAGTCCCTGGGCTGCGAGCGAGCGCGCGATGACAGGCTGCACGGCCTCCCAGGTGCGGCACAGGCGGCGGACGAGTTCGGTCGGCGGCGCGGAAGTCAGTGGCGGCTTCATTTACGTAATCTGTTACGAAAATGGCGGCTCTCGTCAAGCCAAGGTTGGCGGGCTGGTTTCCAATTTTGACAACAGAATTTCCACGGCTGCCAAATACAGGGGGATTGACCTCTGCTTCACTTTGAGGAGAACAAGCCACAACTGTTGTGTCGCACCCTGGGCAATCGCTGCTCAATTTTCAAATGAATCATCCATCACTTCCAGCGGCCCGTTTCACCATGGTGGTCCCGTTGTTGTGTGCCCTGGTCGTGGCTGACTTGGGCACGGGTTGCCGGAGGCGGAAGCCCTCGGCATCCCCCCCGGCAGAGGCGGGCTTATCCCAACCCGGCGAGCCGGTGGCCGCCACGCCCGGTTCGAAGGCCGCGAGCACGATTGAGCTTGAGAAGATCGACCTTGAGAGTGAACTCGTGCGGATCACCGACGCAGCCCAGACCTATGGCTCGGTCAAATCGGGCGGCCGGCGCGTGGTGATCCCGGCGAGCGTGGAGGAGTTGGTCAAGGGCGGCTTCCTCGTTCCAGCGCCGGTCACTCCACCGGGCAAGCGATTCATCATCAATCAAAAGACCGGGGAAGCTGAAGTCGTCAACCAGTGAAAAGAAACGACCCCGCAAGATTTCGTTCGAAACCAGCAACGCCAAACCACCTCAACCACTCATGAAAGCCAAAGGCTCAGTCCTCGCCGTCCACCGGCTCGCCTTCACCCTCATTGAACTGCTCGTCGTCATCGCCATCATCGCGATTCTGGCGGGGATGCTCCTGCCGGCGCTGTCCAAGGCCAAGCAGAAGGCGGTGCAAACTTCTTGCCGCTCCAACCTCCGGCAGGCGGCGCTCGCATTGAATCTCTATATGATGGATTTCAACGAGCGGTTGCCGGGACGAAACACGTCAGGGCTGATCGGCGGACAAGCCGCCATTTATGGGGACACGGCCGGCGACCGGGTGCAGTCCATCTACTACCTCGCCCCGTATCTTGGCCTGCCGCTGCCCTCGGCCACGGTCCGCACGGCGGCGGTGTTCTTCTGCGCCGGGTTTGCCCGGACGGCCCCGCCCTTCAACGGCAGGCGGACGCACTACATGGTCACGGGCACTTACAGCAACAGTGAGGCCAACGTGACCGCGCCGCCCTTTGGCTACCCCTCCCCGGCGAGGCCCACGTTGTTCCTCTCTCAGGTCGCGGCCTTCGGCCCGCTCTCGGCCATCTTCATCATCTCCGAGCCGGACAAGGTGAACATCATCGACCCGGCCAACTCTTGGCGGGCGCAACTGCCCGACAAGCCGGTGCATGGCAACGTGCGCAACAACAATTACTTCGACGGCCATGTGGAGTCGCGTCCCGTCGGACCGCCCGGCGTCATTTATTGATTCCCCGTTCCAACACCGGTCGCTCGCCGGGCAAATGACTCACATACCACCAAACCACCAGCCAACACCCATGAAAACACCCATGAAAACTGAAAACTCCGCCCCCGCCGTCCGCCGGCCCGCCGGCTTCACCCTCATCGAACTCCTCGTCGTCATCGCCATCATCGCGATTTTGGCGGGGATGCTCCTGCCCGCCCTGTCCAAGGCCAAGGAGAAGGCGAACGCCACCAAATGCCTGGCCAACAACAAACAACTGCAACTGGCGTGGGTGCTCTATGCCGGAGACCAGGACGAAAGAATTACCAGCAACATCAGCGGCGGCCCCATCGCCACCACGAACGAGGTATGGGTCACCAGCAGCATGCGGCCTGGCTTCAGCTACTTCCCGGGCTACGAAACGAACACCGACTTGTTCATGCATGCCCAATTGGGTCGTTATGCCCTCAATCCGAGGCTCTTCAAGTGCCCTTCGGATAAATTTATCTACCCGACCGTGACCGCCAGCTATGCCCGCAGCGTGTCCATGAACAGTTGGATGGCAGAACGGGTCCGGCCCGCCACGGCAGCCTTCAAACTCTATCTGCGGACGTCGGACGTGAGCAAGCCATCGGACAAATGGGTGTTCGTTCACGAGGACATCAATACGATTGACGATGGCCTCATCACCGTGCCCATGAACAACCCCACCTCGGGCTGGGGCAATCCGCCGGCGGCGCTTCACAACGGGAGCACCCCCTATGGCTTTGTGGATGGGCATGTCGAGCTTCATAAATGGGTGCGGACTGCTTTGACGACAGCGCCATCCCAAGTCACAGGATTCACAAAAGTGGACACAAGTGCCGCGTCGAGTGGCGGTCCTGACATCATCTGGCACAAGTCGGGCGCGACGGAACCAAACTAGCCTGCCGGTTGACCGGCCACGAGTTTTCAAGTGATTCATCCATCAGTTCCAGCGGCCCGTTTCACCCTGGTGACTGGCCCTGCCCGACCACCCGGACGTGCCCTGGCTCATGGCCCACGCCCCCGGCTCCTGGCCGCCCTGCTGGTGCCTGCCGCCTCCTCCTCCCTCTCCCTTCATCGGATGAGGGGAGAGGGTTGGGGTGAGGGGATGAGAGAAGGCAAAAGGCAAAAGGCAAAAGGGAGGTGGAGGCGGCTCGGCACTTTTTCCTTTTTCCTTTTTCCTTTTGCCTTGTCCCTGACCCCACCCCTCATCCGGCCTGCGGCCACCTTCTCCCCTCCTCCGAGGAAGGGAGAAGGCCGCGCCGGGGCGTTCCCTTGGCATTCCACCGGTTCGGGTTGGGAAATGGCCCCATATTTTCCCCGCCCGCTGCGCGGATGGGCTGCCCGCGTGAAGCTGCGGTTCTTCCGCGCCCTGTCTTTGGCAGGCCGACGGCTGGAAATTCCTCCCGGCAGATCGGAAAAGCGCGGCGGCCCCCCGGTGCAGCCGGGCGGGGGATTGGCTCAACCGCTCGGGGCCTCGGAAAGCACCGTCGGATGGTCGGAACCGGCCTTTGGCCGGGCTGATCCCGAACTCCGAATCTGGCGCTCCGAAGGAGCATCACAAACCAGCCCGGGGCAACGCCCCGGGTCCACCGGACGCGAGACGTGGAGCCCTGAAAGGGCGGCACAGAGTGTCCCGCCCCTTCAGGGCTGGGATGCTTCAATTCTGCTGCCCGGGGCGTTGCCCCGGGCTGTCTTGTCTGAGGCTTTCAGCCTCGGCTTCGGAGTTCGGGCTAAACCGGGGTTTGATGCGTTCGCGGCCTCACTTGATGGCAAGTCATCGCGCCTTGGTGGGGGGAAATCGGTCGTTGATGAGGTTGGATCGTCCGTTGATGCCTCCAAATCAACCCTTTATGGCTCCGAACTGGCCCTTGATGCCTCTGAACCGCCGGTTGATGAGGTTGGATCGCTCGTTTATGGCTCCGGACCGTCGGTTGATGCCTCCAAGCCGTGGGTTGATGACATCAACGGACGATTTCCCCTCATCAAGCAGCGATTCGACCCCATAAAGGCACCGGCCAACCGCATCAACGTGCCAATTACCCC
Organism: Limisphaerales bacterium; assembly: GCA_040081795.1. GTDB lineage: Bacteria > Verrucomicrobiota > Verrucomicrobiia > Limisphaerales > SXTU01 > SXTU01. Next base: position 26,612 of record JBEBFV010000005.1, read on the forward strand.
CATCAACGACCGATTTCCCCTCATCAACGACCGATTTCTCGCCATCAAGGCACCTGCGGAGGCCATCAACGGGCCATTCCGAGCCATCAAGCGGCCATTCCTCCCCATAAACCACTGCCCAACAAGGAATTGAACCATGTTTGACCTGTTCAACTTCGAGCTGCTCCAGCTCCGCTACGTCAAGGCGGGGATGGACACGGTGGCCAGTTTCCGGCCCGACGGCAAAACCCCCGCCGAGGCGCAGGCGATGGTGGACACCGCCAAGACCGCGCGCACCACTTACGGCACGCGGAAGGTGGAAATGGACCTGGCCCGGGGCGAGTTCACCGAGTCCGTGGACGCCGGTCATGTGGTCTGCATCCAGGTTTATCCCATCATGGTGAGCCGCTACCGGAACGACCCCGGCAGCCTCTCCGCCATCAAGAAACTGCCCGTGGCCGACCAGTCGCCCGCGCAGACCATTGACCGCTTGAAGGACACTTCCACCCTGTGGGGCAAGCTCCCGAACCCGCCCGGCTCCGCCACGCCCTTCAAGGCGTGGGAGACGATGGACAAGGCGGCCTTCGACTTGTTTCTTACCGCAATCGTCGGCACCGCCGGGCCACCGGTGGTCGTCGGCACCCAAGCCGCCGTGCCGCTGGCGGACCAAGCCTTTGAACTGGCCGAGGGTGAACTGAACCGCCAGAAGGACGTGATGGAGGAGTTCACCACCGCCGCGCTCATCCAGGGCCGCGCGCAATATCTCCCCGGCACTCCTGAGCGCGACGTGATTGACGCCATCCCCATGGAACCGGCGCAACAACTGCCCGGGCAGGTCATCATCAGTGTGGCCACGTCGCCGGGAGCGGGCCAGGCGCATCTGGACTTCGACGCGCCGCACATGACCAGCGCAGACGTGTTCCGCAAGGGACCGGGCGATGCCGACTTCATCAAGGTGGCCGACGACATCATCACCAAGACCTACGACGCGACGGGCCTGGCCGCAGGCGCGCATGACTTCAAGGTCGTGGGCCGCAACTCCAAGGGCGACGGCCCGGAGAGCGCGGTGAGCACGGTGAATGTGGGGTAAGATTTCGCGCGTGCCACTCCCCAGACCAAGCAACCTATGAACACACCAGAGTCCGTCCGCCCGGAGCACCCCCTGCGTGCAGCCGGCTTCACCCTCATCGAACTGCTCGTCGTCATCGCCATCATCGCGATACTGGCGGGGATGTTGTTGCCCGCGCTGGCGAAGGCGAAGGAAAAGAGCCGGGGCACTTCCTGCGTCAACAACCTCCGGCAAATCTCACTTGGCTCGACGATCTACTCGGATGGCAGCGACGACAAGATCGTCAAGCTCGTCACGGCGCCGCCCAACCCCAAATACATGCCCATGCCGCCGGGAACGCCCATCCGAGCCACCAACGCAACCAGCGGGGATGTCTGGTGGATGGATTACATCCGGCCCTCGTTCGGCGGCACCCTCAAGAGCTATCAATGCCCGGCATATGAGTTTCGGGACGCCGCCAACACGACCACGGCCAGGCCCAGTTCCTTCGGGGTGGGCATGTCCTACCCGGAACTGGGTTCCTCGGATTGGGATTCTTCGGTGCATCGCATTGCGAGTCTGGCGCAGCCTTCCGGCACGATCATCTTTGCCGATTGCGCAAGACTCGTGGACGAGCCGCTTCCCGGCAACAAGACCGAACCCAACCCTGACCTGTGGAAGCCCAGCCCCTCAGCCACTTCAACGTCATGGTATTTCCGGTCACCGGGGACGATTGCCGCTGGCACAGCAGGAGACCCGAGCACGCCCCGGCCCATCAACCGCCACAACAAGCGGGGCAACATGGGCATGGTGGACGGCCACGTGGAAACCATGTTCAACAGCCAGGCCGGCTGGCTGCTTCCCCGCGGAAACGCCGGGGCCATGTGGGACAGGTAGATGTCGGGCCTACCGTCGCAATCTATGAAACCATCCTTGCGTATCCTTCTGATGACGTGTGTGTGCGTGGCGTGTTGCGCCGGTTGCCGGCGTCGCGCGCCCGCCTCCCCGCCCGCAGCCACCGAAGCGGCATCCCCGGCCAGCCAGGGAGCAAGTGGCCCTGCTCTGCCGGCAAACCCGGAGAAGGACCTGCCCGAACTCACGATAGCTGTGCGCGCCTACTTTATGACCCAAGGCCGGGCTCCCGCAGCCTTGAATGACTTGGTGACCGCCGGCTGCATTCCCCGGCTGCCCACTCCTCCTCCGGGAAAGAAATACGTCATTGACGCGCGGAATTCCGCAGCGGTTCTGGCAAGCCAATGACTCCCGGGCCTCTCCACAACCTGTCAAAACACGTTTCCTCTCTCATCCCATGACCACCATCCTACTGTCCCAGCTTCGTCAACGTGTCCGCAGGCCCACAGTGCAGCTCGGCTTGCTGGTTCTCATCTGGATGTCGCTGGGCGCGGAGACCCCCTCGAAGGCAGCGGTTGGCCCGCTCCGCGTCCATCCCACCAACCCGCGCTACTTCACCGACGGCACGAAACGGGCCGATGGCTCGCCCAGGGCCGTTTACCTGACGGGGTCGCATCCGTGGCACTCCATTCAGGACATGGGCATCACGCAGCCGCCGCCGGCTTTCGACTTCGACGCCTTCCTTGGCTTTCTCGAAAAGAACGGCCACAACTTCGTCCGCCTGTGGCGATTCGAGCTGGCCCATTGGAACGACTGGAACGAAAAGAAGGCGCCCCTGCGCTTCACTGCCCAGCATCCCTGGAAGCGCACCGGACCCGGAGTGGCCCTGGACGGGCTGCCGAAGTTCGATTTCGCGCAGTGGGACGGTGTCCACTTCGAGCGCTTGCGGGCGCGCGTGCAGGCCGCGCAACGCCGCGGAATCTACGTTTCGATCATGCTCTTCGAGGGGTGGTGCCTGCGCATCAATCCATCCTCGTGGCCCGGGCACCCGATGAACGCGGCCAACAACATCAACGGCATCGACGGCGACCCCAACGCCGACGGCCACGGACTCGAAGTGCAGATGCTCAAGGTCCCCGCGATCACCGAGCTGCAGCGCGCCTACATCCGCAAGGTCGTCGACCTCGCGAACGAGTTCGACAACGTGCTCTACGAGATTTCAAACGAGAGCCTTTATCATCCTGACATCCTCGCCTGGCAGCGGGAGATGGTCCGGTATGTGGACGAGTATCAGGCTGGAAAGCCGCAGCAGCATCCCGTGGGAATGACCTGTCTCGTGGCCGGGAACCAGAAAGAGAAGATCGCGGCAAATGATGCTTTGCTTGCCAGCACCGTTGGTTGGATTTCGCCAGGAGCGCCCATCTGGGGCCCCGGTGATCCCTATTCATTCAATCCTCCCGCCACGTCCGGAAAGAAGGTCGAGATCCTTGATACCGACCACACCTGGAACAACGCCTGCATGACGCAGACGAGCAAGCAGCGCGCCGACCACGCGTGGGTGTGGAAAAGTTTTCTGCGCGGCTACAGTCCCATTTACATGGACCCGGTCGACCTCGCGCAGCCGGACGGAGTGATGACATTTGCCAAGGCCAACGCCTATGCCATCGTGCTCGCGCGTCCCGCGATGGGCCACACTCGCGCTTACGCGGAGCGGGTGAATCTGGCGGCCATGACGCCGCGCAACGAATTGTCATCGTCGCAGTATTGCCTGGCTAATCCGGGGAGCGAATACCTCGTTTACCTTCCCGAGGGCGGCGAGGTAACGGTGGATCTCTCGGCGGCAAAGACTGCGATGGCTGTCGAGTGGTTCAACCCGAGAACAGCCGAGAAGCAAGCCGGCGAGAAAGTGGACGGCGGTGCGAAGCGTTTGTTCCAAGCGCCGTTCAAGGGAGATGCCGTGCTCTATCTTCGCGCAGAGTGATCACTAAACGAACAATCAAAGGATACAGAAATCATGACTGCAATTTGGACAAAGTTCGCCGCTGTGTTATCCGCCGGGGCCTTGATGCACAGCTTGGTCGCGGCCGAAGCCTCCGGCCCGCTCCGCGTGCATCCCGCCAACCCGCGCTACTTCACCGACGGCACGAAACAGGCTGACGGCACGCTCAAGGCCGTGTATCTGACGGGTTCCCAGCCGTGGAACAACCTGCAGGACATGGGGGCCATTAATCCGCCGCCGGAATTCGATTTTGGCACCTACCTCGATTTTCTCGATCGGCACGGTCACAACTTCGTGCGCCTCTGGCGATTCGAGCTGACCAAGGACACGGTGGGGCCGCCCAGCGATCCCCCCAGGGATTTCATCGCCCAGCATCCCTGGAAGCGCACGGGCCCGGGCTTGGCTCTGGACGGCATGCCGAAGTTCGATTTCGAGCAATGGGACGCGGTCCACTTCGAGCGCCTGCGATCGCGTGTGCGGGCCGCGGGCGCTCGCGGAGTCTACGTCGCGATCATGCTCTTCGAGGGCTGGTGCCTCCGCACACGTCCGTCGCAGTGGGCCAACCATCCCATGAACGCCGCCAACAACATCAATGGGATCGACGGCGATCCCGATGGCGACGGCAAGGGACTCGAAGTGCAGATGCTGCAAGTCCCCGCAATCACCGAGCTGCAGCGCGCCTACATCCGCAAGGTCGTCGATACGGTCAATGACTTCGACAACGTGCTCTACGAGATTTCAAACGAGAGCCTCTACCATCCCGACATCCTCGCCTGGCAGCGGGAGATGGTCCGCTACGTGGACGAGTATCAGGCCCGCAAGCCGCGGCAGCATCCCGTGGGCATGACGTGTCTCGTGGCCGGGAACCAGAAGGAAAAAATTGCGGCGAACGATGCCCTGGTTGCCAGCGCGGTCAGTTGGGTCTCGCCCGGAGGGACGGTCTGGGGCCCGGCCGATCCCTATTCGTCTGATCCACCCGCGACGACGGGCAAAAAGGTCGTGATCCTCGATAGCGACCACACGTGGAACAACCCGGCGATGACGCGAACCAGCCAGCAGCGCGCCGATCACGCGTGGGTGTGGAAAAGTTTTCTGCGCGGCTACAACCCCATCTACATGGACCCGCTCGACCTCGCGCAGCCGGACGGCGTCATGACGTATGCGAAAAACAATGCCTACGCCATCGTGTTGGCACGGCCGGCGATGGGGCACACGCGCGCCTATGCGGAGCGGGTGAATCTGGCGGCCATGACGCCGCGCAACGATTTGGCCTCGACGGAATATTGCCTGGCCAATCCGGGAAGCGAATACGTCGTCTACCTCCCTGCCGGAGGTGAGGCGTCGGTGGACCTCACCGCGGCACGCGGTGCCATCGCGGTCGAGTGGTTCAATCCAAGGACGGCGGATACGCGTGCCGGCGAGAAAATGACGGGCGGCGCGAAACGCCAGTTCCAAGCGCCATTCACCGGAGATGCCGTCCTCTATCTTCGCGCCGAGTGATTCTTCGAGCGATTCTTGAATCGAAGGTGATAATTACGATGCAATCAAAACTCACGAAATCTGTCGTTGTGCTGGGAGTCGGATTGGCGGCTTTGTCCGCTGGAATATGGCCGACTCGAATCGCAGCGGCCGACTCGTCCGCCACGCCGCGAAAGCGGCCGCCGCCCGAGAACCGCGACGAAAGCAAGGTGCCGCCCTACGCGCTGCCCGATCCGCTCGTGCTGAACAACGGGCAGCGGGTAACGGATGCTGAGACGTGGACGCGGCAACGCCGCCCGGAAGTGCTGGAACTGTTTCGAAAGGAGATGTTCGGCCGGCAGCCACTGGCGCGGGTTGATCTGAAATTCAAAGTCTTTGACGAAACTCGCGGGGCTCTTGGCGGTAAGGCGATCCGGAAACAGGTCACCATTTATTTTTCAAGCGATGTGGCGGGCCCACGCATGGATCTGCTGTTGTATATCCCGGCCAATGCTCCGAGGCCGGTTCCGGCGTTCCTCGGCTTGAACTTCGCCGGCAACCACGCGATCCACGCGGACCCCGGCATCAGGTTGTCGTCCTCCTGGATGAGACCGAACAAGGAGAAAGGCGTGGTCGGTAACAAAGCGACGGAGGCGTCGCGCGGAACCTCCGCAAATCGGTGGGACGTGGATGCCATTCTGGATCGCGGCTACGCGCTGGCGACCGCCTACTACGGCGACATCGATCCCGACTACGATGACGGGTTCAAAAACGGCGTCCATCCGCTGTTCTATCGGGCCGGGCAGACGAAGCCGGCACCCGACGAGTGGGGATCGATCGCAGCGTGGGCGTGGGGGCTCAGCCGTGCGCTCGATTATCTCGAACGCGATCCCGCCATCGACGCCAAGCGTGTGGCCGTGATGGGGCATTCACGCTTGGGCAAGACGGCGCTGTGGGCTGGCGCCGAAGACGAACGCTTCGCGATCGTGATCTCAAACAACTCCGGTTGCGGCGGGGCGAAACTCAGCCGCCGCGTGTTTGGCGAATCGGTGCATCAGATCAATTACAGTTTTCCCCACTGGTTCTGCGACAACTTCGAGAAATACAACGAGCGCGTCACCGACCTCCCGGTCGATCAGCACATGTTGATCGCCCTGATGGCGCCGCGCCCGGTTTACGTGGCCAGTGCCGAAAAAGATCTCCACGCCGATCCGCGCGGCGAGTTTCTGTCTGCACTGCATGCCGAGCCGGTGTATCGTTTGTTCGGCGCGACCGGCCTGGGGGTGAAAGACCTGCCGCCGCTCGATCAACCGGCGATGGGAACCATCGGCTACCATATCCGCCGCGGCGTCCACGACGTGACCCCCTTCGACTGGAAATGCTACCTCGATTTCGCCGACCGGCATTTCGGCCGCAAGTAACCGCCACGCATCCCATGAACAAACTCATTCCCGTCCTTGCCTGTTTCGCCCTCTGCTCGTTTTCCGAGGCCCAAGACTTCGCCCAAAAGAAAGTGGATTCGCACGCAGGGGCGCACGCGAGCAAAGCCCCGGTGACGACGGCCGGATTCGAGATCATTCAAGCCGTCGAGAAACAACCCTTGGCGGCGGCGGCGGAGCGATTGATCGAGGCGCTGCACTACATCGGCGCTCCGATGGCAGACGCAGACGTCGCCAAGCTCAAAGCGGCGATGCAGTTGACGAATGATGCTGAGTCGGTGAAGACCATCCAGGGCGTGCTCGATCCGCTCTGCCTCGCGCAGGTGACCATCAACGCCGAGAGCCGCGTCTCCGCCATCGAAGGAAACGCCCCCAAGAAATTGATTCAGCAGGGCTGGTCAACGTTCCTGGTAAAAGTCAACAACGCCGCCCGCATCACGCCGCCGCTCGTAGTCAGCAGTCCGCAGGCTGGTCGAACCTATAAGAAAAACACGTCAGCTCCAAGGCCACAGTTGCTCGGAAATCTTGTCACGCCGGAGGAGTCCGCCCGGAGCTTCCTGGACATCGAAGTTTTCGGCAAACAGCCGCTCAGGCCCAATCTGTCGGGACTGGAGGTGGAATACCGCATCGTGCAGCTCTACAGCCGCGACAAGGGGCGGCGCGAGGCGACGCTTGAGTTCCATGTCGGACAGGGCACGCAGGATTTGGGATTCCGGAGCGAAGTGCCGATTCTTTTTGAATGCGCGCCGGCGGTCGAAGTCGTGCTCGGCATTCGCGATCACGACGGGAAGCCGACGACGGCGGCGCTCGTGGTGCGCGATCGGTTGGGGCGCGTGTATCCCAACCCGGCGCGGCGCCTGGCGCCGGACTTCTTCTTTCACAGCCAGGTCTATCGTGCCGACGGGGAATCCCTTCACTTGCCGCCCGGCGACTTTACCGCCGTTGTCTCGCGCGGCCCGGAATACCTCGTCGAGACGCACCGCTTCAACGTCCCCGACAACAAGGCCCGCCTGCGGCAGGCATTCCAGTTGACCCGCTGGATCGAGCCGAAGACGCGCGGCTGGTATTCGGGCGATCACCATGTTCACGCCGCCGGCTGCGCGCATTACGACAGTCCGACGGAAGGAGTCGGCCCTGCCGACATGCAGCGCCACATCATCGGCGAGGATTTGAACGTCGGTTGCGTGCTGAGCTGGGGACCTTCCTGGTATTTCCAAAAGCAACACTTTGAAGGCAAGGCATCCGCCTTGTCGAAAAAGGACTACCTGATGCGGTATGACGTCGAGGTCAGCGGGTTCCCCTCTTCGCATGGGGGGCACCTGTGCCTGCTGCGGCTCAAGGAAGATGATTACCCCGGCACGACACGGATCGAAGAATGGCCGAGCTGGACGCTGCCGGTGCTCAAGTGGGGCCAGGAGCAAGGCGGCGTCGTGGGATACAGCCACTCCGGCTGGGGCTTGAGACTTCCCGATTACGGACCCCGCGGCGAACGGCTGGCTCCGGTCGCCAACCGCGAGCGCGGCACTGGTCCCGGCAAAGCGGCCGACAAACTCCCCGATTACGCGATACCTCCGTTCGATGGCATCGGGGCCAATGAATTCATCGTCACCACGGCACATGGTGTGTGCGATTTTATTTCCACCGTCGATACGCCAGCCATCTGGGAGCTGAACATCTGGTATCACACGCTCAATTGCGGGATGACGTCGCGTATCTCCGGTGAAACTGATTTCCCCTGCATCTACGGCGACAAAGTCGGCCTGGGGCGCATCTACGTCAAAATGCCGGCCGGCAAGCCGCTCGACTTCGACGGCTGGGCCGAGGGCCTCAAGCTCGGCCGCAGCTACTGCGGGGATGGCTTGAGCCATGTCCTGGACTTCAAGGTTAACGACGTGGCCGTCGGCGAACCGGGGAGCGCCCGGAAAATCAGCACGCTGGCCCTGCCACAGCCCGGCAGTGTCAACGTCCGGTTCGATGTCGCCGCCTTGCTGCAGGAAAAGCAGACGGATGAAACCCGGCGACTCCGCAATGCCCGGCTGGATGCGAAGCCCTATTGGCACATCGAGCGTTGCCGCATCGGCGAGACCCGCCGGGTGCCGGTGGAAGTGATCGTCAATGGCGAAGTCGCCTGGCGGAAGGAAATCGAAGCCGACGGTTCTGTCAGCACCCTCAACGTGCCGCTGGAAATCAAGGAGTCCTCCTGGGTCGCGGTGCGCATCCTGCCCAGCGTCCACACCAACCCTGTGTGGGTGACGGTGGGCGACCAGCCGGTGCGCGCCAGCAAGCGGAGCGCCGAATGGTGCATCAAGGCGGTCGAGCAATGCTGGAGCCAAAAAGGCAAAGGCATTCGCAGCTCTGAACGTGCCACCGCGAAACAGGCGTATGATGAAGCCAAATCGATTTACGAACGCATCCTGTCCGAAACGATCAGGAACTAACTCACCAACGCATCGCATATCACAACACAACGAACCATCGAAGCCATACACCCATGAAGAACTCAATGAACCCAACACCCCGCAAACCCGCTGGCCGGGTCCGCGCCGCCATTCAACTCGCCCTGCTGCTCGGCATCGGCCTCAACTTCCCGGCCCTCGCGCAGGCGCAGGAAAAGATCATCCGGCTGGGCATGATCGGCTTGGACACGACTCACGTCATCGCCTTCACCAGCCACATCAACAACCCCAAGAACAACACCGGCTGCAAGGTGGTGGCCGCCTTCCCCGGCGGCTCTCCGGATTTCAAAGCATCCTGGGATCGGGTGGGCAAGTTCACCGCCGATTTGCGGGACAAGCACGGCGTCGAGATGGTCGCGAGCATCGAGGAGCTGTGCCAGAAGGTGGACGGAGTGTTGCTCGAGAGCGTGGACGGGCGGCCGCACCTCGCCCAAGCGAGGCCGGTGATCGCCGCCGGCAAGCCCCTCTTTGTGGACAAGCCGGTGGCGGCCAGCTTGGAGGACGTCGTCGAGATTTTCCGGCTGGCGAAGGAAAAGAACGTCCCCATCTGGTCCAGCTCGGCATTTCGATACGGCAAGGGAGTCGCCGGTGCGCGGACCGACGAGGCGCTCGGCAAGGTCGTCGGCTGCGATGTGTTTGGGACCAGCTCGTGGGCCGAGCACCATCCCGACCTCTACCTTTACGGCATCCACCCGGTCGAAGCTCTGTTCACGATCATGGGGCCAGGCTGCGAGCAGGTCCGGCGGGTCAAGGCGGGCGGCACCGACCTCGTCGTCGGTGTGTGGAAGGACGGCCGAATCGGCACCTTCCGTGATCTCCGCGGCAGCAAGCCCGCAGCCCCCGTGGTCATCTACGGCACCAAAAGCTCGTCCACCGGCCAGTCTTCCAGCTACACCCCGTTTCTGGAGGAGATCGTCAAGTTTTTCAAGACCGGCAAGCCGCCGGTCCCCGCCGAGGAAACGATCGAGATTTACGCCTTCATGAGCGCGGCCGATGCGTCCAAGGCCAAGGACGGAGCGGCCATTTCCATCCCGGAATTGATCAAGACAGCTCGAGGGAAGTAGCTCGACCATAAGACGACCATGAGACACTTCATCGCTTTTGTTGTTTTGCTGGGTCTGTCGATGACGGCTTTCGCTGAAGAAATCCGTGTGCAGCCGCTCAAGGACTTGAACGGTTATTTCCCCTTCACCCCGCCGGATTCCTTGCGTGAGTGGAAGCAACGGAAGGAGCATGTGCGGCGGCAGATTCTGGCGGCGGCGGGGCTCTGGCCAATGCCGACCAAGACGCCGCTCAATGCCGTCATTCACGGCAAGATCGACTGCGACGGATACACGGTCGAGAAGGTCTACTTCGAGAGCGCACCCGGCTTCTTCGTCACGGGCAACCTATACCGCCCGAAGAACATCACGGGCAAGGTTCCGGGCGTGATGTTCGCGCACGGCCACCGGCAGGATGCGCGTTTTTATCTTACACCCGAGGACACGTTGCGCAAGAGCATCGCCGACGGCGCGGAGCGTTTTGAGCGGGCCGGGCGCAGCGCCTATCAGTCGCAGTGCCGCCAGCTCGCCCGCATGGGCTGCGTGGTCTGGCAATGGGATATGCTCAGCGACTCGGATTCGATTCAGTTTTCGCGGCAGGTTGTGCATGGCTTCGCCAAACAGCGGCCGGAAATGAACACGACAGAGAATTGGGGCTTGTTCAGCCCGCAGGCCGAGGCGCATTGCCAGAACATCATGGGCTTGCAGACGCTCAATGCCGTGCGCAGCCTCGATTTCCTGCTCAGCCTGCCCGAGGTGGACCCGAAGCGCACGGCTGTCACCGGCGGTAGCGGCGGCGGCACGCAGTCAATGATTCTGGCCGCGATTGACGACCGCATCCAGCTCTCCTTCCCCGTCGTCATGGTCAGCACCGCGATGCAGGGCGGCTGCACCTGCGAAAACGCGAGCTTGCTGCGGGTGAACACCGGCAATGTCGAGTTCGCCGCGCTCTTCGCGCCGAAACCGCAGGGTCTGAACAGCGCGGACGATTGGACCAAGGAGATGGCCACCAAGGGCTTCCCCGAATTGCAGCAGCTCTACGCGTTGCACGGCAAGAAGGACAACGTCTTCATGAAGCGTGGCGAGCACTTCCCGCACAACTACAACGCCGTCACGCGCTCCGCCTTCTACACCTTCCTCAACACGCACTTCAAGCTTGGCCAGCCTTCGCCGGTGATTGAGACGGACTTCGACCCCTTCCCCTTGCCGCGCGAACGGCTCACCGTCTGGGACGAACAGCATCCCGCACCTCAAGCAGCCGATCCCGAGTTCGAGCGCAAGCTGCTCCAGTGGTTCACCGAAGATGCGGACAGACAACTCCGGGCTGCCGCGAAGACCGACAAAGGCTGCCAGGAACTCATTCGGCCGGCGGTGGAAGTGCTGATGGGCCGCAGCTTCGCCGGCGCCGGCGACGTCGAGTGGAACCTAGCCAACGAGCAGGATCGAGGCGAATGGATCGAAATGACCGGCACGCTGCTCAACAAGACGCACGGCGAGGAAGTGAAGGTGGTGTGGCTCCATCCCAAGCAATGGAGCGGCCGCGTGGTCGTCTGGCTCGATGACAGCGGCAAAGCCGCCCTGAAGAACGACCACGTGCTGAAGCTCGTCCGAGGCGGCGCGGCGGTTGTCGGCGCCGATCTGCTGTTCCAGGGCGGCGAACCGGTCCAGCAAACCCGCGTCGTCGCCAACCCTCGCGAGTTCGCCGGCTACACCTTCGGCTACAACCACACGCTCTTCGCCCAGCGCACGCACGACGTGCTCACCATCGTGGCCTACCTGCGCAAGTCCCAGACCAGCTCGCGTCCGAACCCGAAAAGCGTCGCCGTCGCCGGTTGGGGCACGGCCGGTCCAATCGTCGTTGCTGCCCGCGCGCTCGCGAGCGAGGCGATTGACCGCGCCGCGGTGGACACCGGCGGATTCCGCTTCGGCAAGCTCCTCGATTACCGCCACCCGATGTTCCTCGTTGGCGGAGCGAAATATCTCGACCTTCCCGGCCTGCTCGCGCTGAACGCTCCGCACGCGCTCTGGCTCGCGGGCGAAGGCGACAAACCCGAAGTCTTTGCTGCGAAGTTCACCGAACTGACCAGCTTCGCGGACGAGGTCGCACAAAAGAAACCCTCCGCCGTCCAGTGGCTGCTGCAACCGTAGTCCGAACAAGACCCTGATAGATGGGGGAACCCATCCGCGATGTCCTTAAATGATGAACACCCTGTTGAAACCCGCAGCGCCGCTGACGAATCCGCAGCGCAAGACGGAGCAGCCGCCTCCATCCCCAATCTGATCGCCCAGGCGAAACGCAAACCCTGATTTCTGTAATTCAAACTCAACCACACACTCCCATGACTCCAATGACTCAAATCACACGCCGCAGCTTTCTCAAATCATCCGCCGCAGCGGGCGCGACTCTCGCCCTGGCCCCCCACGCCCGACCGCAAGGCGCGAACGGCGACCTGCGCGTGGCCGTGGTCGGCTTCCGCGCCCAGGGGAACATTCATATCCGCAGCTTGCGCGATCTGCCCGGTGTGCGCGTTGTCGCCCTGTGCGATGTGGATCGGAACGTCCTCGACCGCGGGGTGAAGTCGTTCGCCGATGTCAACCAGCCGGTGACCGCATTCACCGACGTCCGCAAGCTGCTGGAGAGCAAGGAAGTTGATGCCATCGTCACGGCCACCCCCGACCACTGGCACGCGTTGATCACCATCTGGGCGTGCCAGGCCGGCAAGGATGTGTATGTCGAGAAGCCGCTCTCCCACAACCTGTGGGAGGGGCGGAAGATGGTCGAGGCGGCCCGCAAATACGACCGCATCGTGCAGTTCGGCAACCATTCTCACGGACTCAAGACCGGCGCGATGCGCCTCGAAATGGAAGGGCTGGGGAAAATCCGCGCCGCCGTCACCCACTTGAGCCGGGGCCGCAAGAGCATCGGCAAGACGAACGGCCCGCAGCCGATCCCGGCGTCCGTGGATTACGATCTGTGGTGCGGCCCCGCCCCGAAGGATCCCCTCCGCCGCAAGGACCTGCACTACGAGTGGCACTGGCTCTGGTCCACCGGCACCGGAGAGCTGGGGAACAACGCCATCTACCAGCTCGACGCACTCCGCGTCGCCCTCGGCCAAAGCACCCTGCCGAAGCGCGTGATGAGCTTCGGCGGGCGCTTCCTGTTTGACGACGATGGAGAGACCCCAAACACCCAGGTCGCCCTCTTCCAATATGAACCCGGCCCGCTCGTCGTGCTCGAGGTATGGAACCTGCCGTCCGCCAAGGGGCCGAAGCCGATCACGCCGAAGCTCCTTTGCGAGCAAGGCGAAACCAAGCTGCCGACGCCGCCCGGCAAGCCCGGCGACACCGGCGGATTCCCGGCTCACAAAGGGCACATGCACAACTTCCTCTCCGCCGTCCGCAGCCACAAGGTCGCGGACTTGCGGGCGGACGTGGAGGAGGGGCATCTGTCCACCGCCCTCGTTCACCTGGCAAACACCTCCTACCGGGTCGGCGCCAGTCTGCCGGTGGGGGCGGCTCGCGACGCCATCAAAGACCGCGGCCCGGATGCGATGGAGGCGTTCGACCGGTTCCGCAGCCACCTGGAGGCGAACGGCGTGGACTTCGCCAAGGCCGAGGTCGTCGTCGGGCCGTGGCTGGAGGTGGACACCAGGCGGGAGCAATTCATCGGCAGCGGCGACATCGTGGCGAAGGCCAACCTCCTGCTGCGGGGGCAACACCGCGCGCCGTTCATCATCCCGGATCGGGTGTGACCGCCCCTCAATCCATGAGTTCTCTCGCGCAGCACAACGAAACCGGCGGAATTTTTTCGCCGCTCCCTCCGGTGGGACGCTTCGTCCGCCGCCTCAGCCTCGTTTACCTCTGCGCCGCGACTGCGGCCGCGCTCCGCGCTGCCGAGCCGGCCGCCGATCTCGTCGTCCTCAACGGCCGCGTGCTCACCATGAATGCCGCGTCCCGCACCGCCTCCGCCGTGGCGATCAAGGACGGCGTGTTTGTCGCCGTCGGCTCCGACGCTGAAATCCGCCGGCGCGCCGGCCCGCAGACGCGCACGATCGATGCGCGGGGCCGTTCCGTGATTCCAGGGCTCATCGAATCGCACGTCCACGCTACCGAGGCGGCCCGTAACGAGGCGATTCAACCCTACCGGCAGCTCCACTCCATCGGTGAAATTCAGGATTGGGTCCGCCAGCAAGCGAAGGCCCTGCCGACGGGACACTGGATACGGCTCCCGCGTGTCGATGTCACGCGCATCCGCGAGCGACGGATTCCGAATCGCACCGATCTCGATGCCGCGGCGCCGGATCATCCGGCGGT
>JBEBFV010000591.1:0-3147 GCA_040081795.1 Limisphaerales bacterium
GCGGACTGCGCGACGATTTGTGCGTCGCGCTGCTGAGCCTCGGCGAAGCCCTGGCTGGTGAGCTGTTGCACACTTCCGTCGCCAAAGACCACGTTGCGCCCGCTAATGTCCACCGGGGAGTAGGCGAGGATGGCATCGCCGTGCTCCGGCTTGCCCGCGCCGGCCCACACGTAGCGTTCGCCGCTCTCGGGGTCGGTCAGTATTTTGTCCGAGCCAAGCTCATTGGGCATCTCCTCGAAGCTGTCCGGGAAGCGGTCGGCGTTGTCGTTGGCGAAGACGCGGGCGGCGAGACCGATTTGCTTGAGGTTGTTCGCGGACTTGATGCGGGCAGCCTTGCCCTTCGCCTTGGACAACGCGGGCAGCATCATCCCCCCGACGATGAAGAGGATGACTGCGGCGACCGCCACGCTGCCCATGCCCTTCGCACCGTTTCTCCTGACCGAGTAAGCGATGCCATAGGCCACCGCCAAGATGAACAGGGCCACGAGCCATGAGTTTCCAAAGTTCTCGTAGTAGTTCATCGCCCGCTCCCACGCCTCGCGCAGGCCATACACGGTGCCGCGCGCCACGGTCATCGTTCCTCCAAAGCTCGAGACGCGCTTGGTGGCTGGGACGAAGAGCTGCCACTCGGCGTAGGTGTTGGGCACGTCGTTGGTCGGGGCTTGGAGCTGAACCGTCTGCGGCAGCCAGCCAGTGAGCGCGGTGAGCTTCTGCTGATAAACGAGGTCCACGGCGAAGGCCTCGTCGCGGTTAGCGCCGCGCGGCAGCGGGACGACCAGCCACTCGCCGTCGCGCTCGACCTTGCTCGGCTCGTTGTTCACGTAGCAGCCCCAGAGCGTGGCCCCCGGCGGAAGGCCGAAGCGCTGGAACTGCTTGTCGTTGTTCTTCACCATGAAGCTGGCCTGCGTGAGCATCTCGCCCGCCTCGGTCACGACGCTCGTGAGCTGCGTGCGGTCGGCCACGGCGTCGAGCAGGCGCACCTCGTCGAAGCGCGCCGCGTCCGCCGTAAGCGCGAAGTCCCCGCCGGTGTAGCGCCACGCCAGCAGCACGGGCCGCGTGCAGAGCGCGCGGTCGGTCTCGGCCAGCTCGCCGGGGTCAATGGCCCGCAATGGCTCGGCGGCGGGCTTGGGCTGGAGTTTCAAGTTCGCAGCGGCGGTCACGGCCACGGAACCAGTCTCGCGCTCGACGCCGTCGCAATGCGCGCCCGCGAGGTCGAGCACGGCCTTCTTCGGGTCGAACTGGTAGTCGTAGGTGACGACGAGCGTGTAGCCGCCCCAGGCTTTGTCTTGGAGGGAGATGGTCCAATCAACGTATTGCGTAGGAGGAAGCGCGGAGAATTGGACCGGAGCGGCAGCGGAGATTTGGACCGGAGCCGTAGACCCGCTGGGGCGAAGCATTTTGATGCTAACGGGCGTCTCCTTGCGCCGGATGTTCGGCCCGGTGAACTCGACGTTCTTCCAATGCGCCGGGAGCCGCACTTTGAACTCCTGCACGCCCTGGTTCAGGATGCCGAAGCGGATGGTCGCGCTGCCGCCCACCAGGCCGTCGCCGACGGTGATGAGGTTGAAGACCTCGGCCACGACGCGCGCGGGCAGGCGCTCGGTGGCGAGGGCGAGCTTCCAGTCAGGTGCTTCGGCGGTGAAGGCGAGGGCTTCGTCTCCAGCTCTCTGTGCGAGCTGCGCGATGGGAATCTCCCGCGCGCTGGTCAGTGTTTCCGTCTTGAGCCGGATGCCCGCCGCCGAGGCCGCGCCGATGAAGGCGGTCTCCTTCGTCGCGCCCGTGACGCGCACGGCCCCAACGGTGATTTGCGCCGGGAAGGTCTTGTGGGCTTGCTCCAGGACGAGGTCGAGGCGATGCACGCCGAGGACACGCTGGGTGAAGTTGACCTTCAGCTTGCCGCCCGTGGCCTTCCAATCCTCCACGTTCCCGCCGCGCACATCGGTCACGTTGAAGTTCGTCGGGTAGCTGAACTCGGCGGTGTAGATGCCGGCCTTGAGCACGCTGAGGTTGACCGCGTGGCTCACGACGAGCCGCGACTCCTCCAGCCGCGCCGTGACGCGCGCGGCGGTTTCCAGCACCGGCTCGATGCGTTTGAGCCGCGCGGCGACGCTGAAGGGCCGGGCGTTGAAGCGCCACGCGAAGAGCGTGCCCGTGCTGGCGTTGACCTGCCGCAGGCCGGGCGCGGCATCCACCTCGACCACGGTGTCGTCCGCGCTGACGGCGAACGTGCCGGCCTCGCGTTCGATGTCCAGCGGCTGCGGCACGGCGAGCGTGACGGCCAGCGGCGTGGACTCGACGGGCTGCTCGGTGTAGAGCGTGAGCGAGTAGTTTTTTTCCACGGGCTTGGCGAAATCCACCGTGAGCAACTGCCAGCCCGCCGGCAGGCCTGGCGCGGTCTTGGCGGCGTTCCAGTCGCGGATGCCCTCGCCCTGCACGCGCGTGAGCGTGTGGCCCGGCGGCAAGCCGACGGTGAGGCGCGCGACGCTGGCCTGGAGCAGCTCGTAGCGCAGCGCGGTGGTGAACTTGATGACCGTGGGCGAGACCACCGCGCTGGCGGCGGTGTCCACGGTGATGAGGGACTTGCGCGCAATCTCCGTGGTCTTGCTCTGCCAGCGCAGCGACACGACGCGGTCCGCGCCGACGACGCCCGCGATGGAGGAACCGGCCTTCGCCGTCGCGCCCTCGATAAGCGCACCGCTGAGGAGTTCGACTTCAACACCGGTGTTGCCCTCGGCCTTGAGGCTGGCGGTCGCGGCAGGCGGGCCAGTGAAGGCGATGTTGTTCCACGGTTCGGCTTTCGTGATGCGCGCGATGACTTCGAGCTTGAGCGAGTGGACGCCGGGCTTGGCGCAGTGGAGGCGATAGACCCCGGCGCGGCCCGCATTCGGCAAACGACCGCCGGCAATTAACTGCTCAGCGGCCTGCCGCGTGAGTCGAATGCCCGCCGGCAGCTCCGGCGCAAAGACCGCGATGTCGCCCTCGAAGAGAATCGCGCTGACCTCGTTGGTCGTGAGCGACTCGACATCCACCGTGGCCGTGAAGCGCGCCTCGGAGTCGGTGACTTTGCCGTCGTAGCGCACCTCGCGGACGATGAGGTTCGTGTAGGTCGCGGCCGGTGGGAGCGCGGCGACGCCGATGGTCTTGGGC
>JBEBFV010000164.1:0-11830 GCA_040081795.1 Limisphaerales bacterium
GATTGATTTGCCGCCGCAAGCCCGCGTGGACGAGTCCCTCATCGTGGTGCAAGGCGCGTCGCCGCTCGCCGAACTGCACGCGCTCGACGGCCTGCTGCCCGTGCTGGAACGCCGCACCGGTGGCGAGCGCGGCGTGCGCCAAGTGAAGTTTCTGTCTGGCCGCGAACTCTGGCGCGCCGGCGACCGCCGCGAGTGGTCCTGGCCGTTGCTTTCCGCCGCGCTCTCCCGCTCAGACTCGCCGCAAGGCGACGCGATTCTGGACGGGCGCACGCAAGACTTGGTCGGCCTCGGCCTTGTGCCGAAGCTGGCGACGAACCCGCGCGGCTGGCTGCTGGAGCACACCGATGGCGTCCGCACCGCGTTGCTCGTGCTGGATGGCGTGGTGGCGGATTTCAACTTCGCCGTGCGCCTCGCCGACGGGAGCAATCTCTCCGCCCAACTCTTCCGCGCACCAGTGCCAGCGCAGGAGCACTACAGCCGGCTTGCTTCCTCGATGGAGGATTTCTTCCGCACCGGCACGCCGTCCTGGCCTGCTTCGCGCAGCTTGCTAACCGCAGGCTTGCTCGACGCCTGTCGTCAGTCCGCCGCGCAACCGGGCGTGTGGCTGCGCACGCCGGAGCTTTCGCAGCGATGAGCCAACCCACGAACATCAAGTGCCCGGCGTGTAAGAAAACCGGCGACTGGTTCGCCACGCCGTTCGGTCCGTTCTGCTCGAAGCGCTGCAAGCTCGTGGACCTCGGCAAGTGGTTCAGCGAGGAGCACGTCGTCTCCGAGCCGCTGCGGCCGGAACACTTCAAGGGCTTCGACGAGCTGCCGCCGGGCGAGCACTTGGACAAGCCAGTGGACTGACCGGCACCTCACCCCTCCGGCGGCAGGAAGCTGGTGCGGCGGCGGCTGATCCCGATGACGTTGATCGTCACCTTGATGGCGACGGTGTAGATCATCAGCCCCAGCGCCCAGATGCCGGCGGTGATTTTCCACTCCATCACGCTGGGCAGGTATTCCACAACCTCGTGCAGCGTCGAGGGGATGAAGCCGGGGATGATGAGGCCCATGCCCTTCTCAATCCAGATGCCGGCGAAGGCCAGCGCGCAGGCGAGGTTCAGCAGGCGGCGGTCGGCCACAGCGCGCGGCGAGAGCAGGAGGCCGGCGGCGATGACGGTCATCGCCACGGAGGACCAAATCCACGGGACAAGTGCGTTGTGCCCGTGCAGGCCGAAGTAGAGGTAGTGCGCCGCGCTGGTGTGCGAGCCGCCGGTGTAGAACTCCACGAAGACCTCCGAGCCGACCATGAGCAGGTTGATGAGGATGGTCACGCGCATGATGTTCACCAGCGTGCGGATGGCACCTTCGCCGAAGTCCGAGTGGATGACGCGGCGGATGATTTGGATGGCGATGATGATGAAGGCCGGGCCGCTCACGAACGCGCTGGCGAGGAAGCGCGGCGCGAGCAAAGCCGTGTTCCAGAAGGGCCGTCCGCCGAGGCCGCAGTAGAGAAACGCGGTGACGGTGTGAATCGAGATGGCCCAGACGATGGAGAGGAAGACGAACGGCACATACCACTTCGGGTTCGGCTTGCGCCCGATGAACCGCATGTAGAGCAGGTAGCCGCAGATGTGCAGGTTCAGCAGCAGATAGCCGTTCAACACGATGACGTCCCACGTGAGCATCGAGACGGGGAAGTTGAAGCGGCCGAACGGCGGGATGAGATGCCAGAAGCGGTCGGGCCGCCCGAGGTCCACGGTCACGAACATGATGGCCATCACGATGGCGGCCACGGCGAGCAACTCGCCGATGATGACCACGTCGTGCATCTCCTCGTCGTGGTAGAGGTAGGCCGGGATGACCATCATCACGCCGCCCGCCGCGAGGCCGACGAGGAAGGTGAAGTTCGCGATGTAGAGGCCCCACGAGACGTGGTCGCTCATCGCGGTGACGGCCAGGCCGTCGCGCACCTGCACGGCCCAGGCGTTCGCGCCGACGAGGAAGACGGCGGTGAGCAGCGTCATCCACGCGTAGAAGAGGCGGCTCCCGTCGAAGGCCTCCCACAGCACGCGCGCGAGGAAGCGCGGGTATTGCCGCCAGAACTCGGCGGCGCTCGATGGTGCGGTGGCGATGGCGGGATTCATGGAGCGGGTTGTCCAGGCTGTGTGCCGGCGGCTTCCAGCTGCCGCTTTGCGGGTGAGTTTCGTCGAGCAGTCTCGAACTGCTGTGGGCCAAAGACGGCGGCTGGAAGCGGCCGGCACGGGGCTGTGGGGCGGGCGTTCATGCGTCGAAGAAGTAGAAGAATTGCGGTTTGGTCCCCAGCTCCTCCTTGAGCACGAAGACGCGTTTGTTCTGGAGCACCCAGCGGATTTCGGAGTCGGGGTCGAGCAGGTTGCCGAAGACGCGCGCGCCGGTCGGGCAGGCTTCGAGGCACGCGGGCAGCTTGCCGTTGCGCGTGCGGTGCAGACAGAAGGTGCATTTCTCCATCACGCCCTGCGGGCGGATGCGATTGCTGAGGTAGCCTTGCACCGGGTTGATTTCGGCGGCGGGAATCTGCGGCTTGGTCCAGTTGAAGCGCCGCGCGTGATAGGGACACGCGGCCTCGCAGTAGCGGCAGCCGATGCACCAGTTGTAATCCACCACCACGATGCCGTCGGGCTCCTTCCACGTCGCCTCGACGGGGCAGACGTCCACGCACGGCGGGTGGTCGCACTGCTGGCACTGGACGGGCATGTAGAACTTGTCCTTCGCCGGCACCGGATGGTCGTAGTGCGCGTTGCCCTTCTCCAAGTCGAGCGAGCCTTTCGACATCTCCAGCACGCGGATGTAGCTCTGGTGCGACGGGCGGTCGTGGTTGTTCTCCTTGTGGCAGGCCTCGGCGCATTTGCGGCAGCCGATGCAGATGGAGAGGTTCAGCGCGTAGCCAAACTTCACGCCGGGCTGCGGGCGGTCCGCGCTGACCTGCACGTCCGCGCCGTATTGTTTCTTGGTGTCCTTCTCGATGCGCTTGAGCACGACCTCCAAGTCCACCGCGCTGAGTTCGGAGTAATGCTTCTGCAAGAAATCCTCGACCGACTCGAACGGCTTCCACTCGGTGAGCGGCGCCAGCGCCTTCGCGTAAGCGGCCAAGCCCAGCGTCGCGCCGAGGCCTTTGAACAAGTCGCGGCGGGTGATGCCTTCCGCAGGTATGGACGTGGGCTGGCTCATGGAATCAGTGGTTCGCAGCGGAAGCTTTCACCGGCACCGAGATGCGGTCGCGCGGCGGGAAGACGGGGCGGGCGAGCGGATACTCGGGCGAATGCGGGTCGTGGCAGTTCACGCAGTTGTTCCGCGCGCGCGGGCCGCGGCTCAAGTCCCAGTAACCCGTCATCCCGCCGTGTGCGCCGTGCTGATAGTCGCGCAACTGCGGGCCGTGACACTGGCCGCAGAGCGTCATCACGTCGGTGAACTCGACGCTGCGACCATCCGCGAGGCGGAGCGTGTCGTAGTTCGTGGGGTTGTGGCAGCTCAGGCAGGTCAGTTCGCCGTGCGCGTATTTGAGCCCTTGGTGAAACTGGTCCAGCTCCGCGCTGGTGTGCGTGCGCGCGTTAGGCGGGGTCGTCGTGTGGCAAGTGCCGCAGGCGACGGTCACGGCCTGGCCGTGGAAGTTCGTCGTGCCGGTATGCACACGCGGCGGGCCAGCGGGCCGCTGGATGGTCACGGGATGCAGTGGCACGGTGGATGCGATGCGAGGAATTTCGCCAGCGGAAGAAGCGGACGGCTTGGCCCTCTGTGCGAAGGCAAGCCCGCCCAACACAGCGACAACCGCCGACGCGGCCACAGTCCAGGTTGTTGTTGAAAGTTTGCTCACGAGCGATGCGACACCGCGCAGAGCCTCCGCCGACGGCCCGCAACCAGCCACGCATCGCTTGCGGATTGGTGGGCGTTTCTTGCCGCACGCCGCGCAAGTTCCGCAGAGCCTCCGGTTCGGCTCACCAAAAAACCACCAGCGCGGGACAAGCCACGGTGAGCCGCGCGTGATGCTCAGTCGTAGCTTCGCCGCACGAATGCGAGTGCTCGCATTCGCACGATGCCAACCAGCGGACTCATCATCACCTTGCAGCCGGACGCGGTGACGCAAGCTGGTGTCGTGGCGCGCTTGGCCATGCGGACCGAGCTGACGCTCGGCGCAGTCAGCGACCGTTGGCTCCCCGCCGCGCTCGAAACCCGCGACGACGCCGAGTCGCGCGAGGTCCATGACTGGCTGCTGGCCCTGCCCGGCGTGGCGTTCGTGGACGTGGTCAGCGTGAACTTCGAGCGGGGGGACGAGCGGAGTGATGGAGCGATGGAGTGTTGGGGTGATGAGCCAAGCCCCACGCTTCCCATCCCATCACTCCATCACTCCACTACTCCATCACCCCGTTACCTTCCCTCGCCATGAACCTCCCCCGCCGCGAATTCCTCCGGGCCTCTGCCCTCGCCGCCGCCAGCGCCGTGGTCGCGCAGCGCGTCGGGGCTGCCGACGCACCCGCTTCCCCCGCCCCGTCAGCCGCCGACGGCATCAAGTGGGACAAGGCTCCGTGTCGCTTCTGCGGCACCGGCTGCCACGTCCGTGTGGGCGTGAAGGACAGCAAGGTCGTCGCGATTCAGGGCGACCAGCTCGCCGAGGTGAACAATGGCCTGCTCTGCGTGAAGGGCTACCACGTCGGCCTCGCGCTCTACGGCAAGGACCGCCTCACCACGCCGTTGCTGCGCAAGAACGGGAAGCTCGAACCCATCTCGTGGGACGAGGCGCTCGACACCATCGCCAAGCGCGTGATGGCCGCGCCGGACAAGTTCGCCATCTACGGCTCGGGCCAGTGGACCATTCCCGAAGGCTACGCCGCGAACAAGCTGATGAAGGCCGGCCTCTCCAGCAACCACATCGACCCCAACGCCCGCCTCTGCATGGCCAGCGCCGTCACGGGCTACCTCTCGACCTACGGTGTGGACGAACCGGCCGGCTGCTACGACGACCTCGACGCGTGCGACGTGCTCATCATGTGGGGCAACAACATGGCGGAGATGCACCCGGTGCTCTTCAGCCGCGTCATCGACCGCCGCACGCGCGGGCAGAAGGTCACGCTCATTGACATCGGCACGCGCCGCACGCGCACGACGGAGTTCGCGGACCACTACCTTGAGTTCAAGCCGCAGAGCGACCTCGCCATCATGAACGGCATCGCGCACCTGCTGCTCAAGAACGGCACCTACGACGCGAAGTTCGTCGAGCGCTTCTGCAACTTCCGCCAGGCGCCGAAAGACCCGACCGCCTCGCCCACGGCGCCGCTGCTGGGGGATGCGATGACCTTCGATGCCTACAAGGCCGCGCTCGAACCCTACACGCCCGAATACGTGGAGAAGATTTCCGGCGTGCCGGCGGAGAAGATTCGGCTGCTCGGCGAGCTATTCGGTCGCCGCGACCTTCGCATCACGAGCGTGTGGTGCATGGGCTTCAACCAGCATTCGCGCGGCACGAACGCGAACCGGCTCTGCCACGGCGTGCATCTCCTCAGCGGCCATTTCGGCAAGCCCGGCGACGCACCCACATCGCTCACCGGCCAGCCCAGCGCGTGCGGCACCGCGCGCGAGGTCGGGACGATGTGCCACTTCCTGCCCGGCGGGCGGCTCATCGCCAACGCCGAGCATCGCGCGGAGACGGAGCGGATTTGGAATGTGCCGCCGGGCCGCATCAACGCGAAGATTGGCCATCACACGGTGCTGCTCTGGGAGAAGTTCTGCACGCCCACCGCACAGGGCGGCGACATCAGCACCGTCTGGGTGCAGGTGACCAACCCAGGCCAGTCGCTGCCGAATTTGCACAAGCTCTTCAAGGCGAAGCGCGGCCTCGAGGACAAGTTCCTCATCGTCTCCGACGTGTATCCGACCGCGACGACCGAGCTGGCCGACCTCGTCCTGCCCTCCGCGATGTGGGTGGAGAAGAACGGCATGTTCGGCAACTCCGAGCGGCGCACGCAGCAGTGGTTCAAGATGGTCAGCCCGCCCGGCGAGGCCCGCGACGATTGCTGGCAGACCATCGCCGTCGCGCGGAAGCTCTTCGACCTTGGCCACGCTGGCCTGCGGGACAAGGACGGCAAGTTCCTCTTCACGTTCAAAAACGCCGCCGGCCAGGAAGTGCCCGCGTGGGATTGGAAGCACTATTACGATGTCAACGTGGACCGGGCGCTCTTCGAGGAATACCGCTTGTTCAGCCGCTACAAGCACAAGGACCTCGCGCCCTACGACGAATACGTGAAGGCGCGTGGCCTGCGCTGGCCCGTCGTGCAGCAGGCGAATGGCGCGTGGCGCGAGACGAAGTTCCGCTTCTCGGAGTTCGATGACTCCTATGTGAAGCGCGGCGCGGGCCTCCAGTTCTACCACTCCGTCACGAAGGACGACAAAGCGCTCATCTGGTTCGCGCCCTACGAGCGGGCCGCCGAGGAGCCGGACGCGGACTTTCCGTTCTGGCTCTGCACCGGGCGCGTGCTCGAACACTGGCACACCGGCTCGATGACCCTGCGCATCCCGCAGCTCGCCGGCGCCATGCCGCACGCCTACGTGGAGATGCACCCGGCCGACGCCGCCGAGCGGAGCATCGCGAACGGCGAGACGATTTTGGTCCGCACGCGACGCGGCCAGCTCCGCCTTCCCGTTTGGACCAATGGCCGCGGCCACGTCCCGCGCGGCTCACTCTTCATCCCGTTCTTCGACCCGCGCCTGCTGGTCAACGACCTGACCCTGGGCGAACCCGACCCCATCTCGAAGGAGCCGGACTACAAGAAGTGCGCCGCAACGGTCGCGAAGCTGGCTGCGGCCCGGTCCGGCACTGTGTAAGGCGACGCGATGAACTCTTACGAAACCATTGAAGCCTCCCCTCCCTCTCCCTTCCTCGGAGGAGGGGAGAGGGCCGGGGTGAGGGGTTCCGCGTGTCTGCGTTCGTGGCCGCACCCCTCATCCGGCCTCCGGCCACCTTCTCCCCTCGCTCCGCAAAGGGAGAAGGCACTGAGCAGATGCCACACTCCGTGAACGACTGGCTGCCATCCTTCAATCGCCCACGCGCCACGCGCCGCGTCGTGCTGGCCGTGCTCATCACAGCGGCGGTGAGCGGTTACCTCATGGGGCTGCGCCAGACGCGTTCTCAAGTCAGCCTCACGCGCCCGACGGAACTCTCCACGGCCCAAGTCAGCCGCACGGACGGCGCGCCAGACCGCTCCGTCCCGGGCATCGTGAGTTACAGCGAGGTGAATCGGAAACGCAGCGGCCCCAACGCCGGCTGGCGCAGCGACCTTCACCTGCTGACCGGTCCACCACGCCTCGTGCTGACCCTGAGCGCCCCGCCGGAGTTCCGCGCCGCCGCCGTCGCGCAACGGCAGACACGTCGCGCCTTCGATGGCGCGCCGCCCGTCGTGCCGCATCCCATCACGCAAGACTCCTCGGCCGCTTGCCTCGCGTGTCACGGCAGCGGCCTGACCGTGAAAGACCGCACCGCGTCCAAGGTCAGCCACGCGCACTTCAGCAACTGCACGCAATGCCACGTGCCCGCCGGCGGCCCGCAGATTCCCATCGGCGACACCGGGCTGCGTGAGCCATTGAGCGGAAACACGTTCGCCGGCTTCGCTGCCTTCGGTCCCGGCAAGCGCGCGTGGCCGGGCGCGCCTCCCACGATTCCCCACCCCACGCAGATGCGCAGCGATTGCCTGAGCTGCCACGGACCGGGCGGCCTCTATGGCTTGCGCACGCCGCACGTCGAGCGCCTGCTTTGCACCCAATGTCACGCGCCCGACGCCCGCCTCGACCAACGCCTCGTTGCCCATGAGTGAAACACTCGTCCTCCCTGATCTCCGCTCCAGCACGGTCGACCTCGCTGAAGTCGAGCGCCTGCTCAACGACATCGAAGCCTGCGCGCAAATCACCGAGATCATCCCCAAGCAATCCGCACAAGGCTACGCGCCGGAGACAGGCATGCTCACGCTCGACGACGCCCGCCAGCTCCTGCGCGCCCGCGCCGTGCGCGGCCTGCAAATCCGCTACCGCCACGACAGCGCGGACTGGTGGGACACGCTGATGGTGGCAGGGGAAAACTTCCGTCTCGTCCGCATCCGCCACGAGTTTACCTGAGGCGGTATTCTAGCGGAGAAGCCCCGGAGTCTGGGTCCATGGTTCAGTGCCAGTTCTCCCTTGGGAATCCTCACCCCACACGCTTGCCAAAAAACTCCTGCAGCACCAGATGTTCCGGCCAATCTTCCTGCCCAAATTCCGGTTCATGGGGAGGCGAAAGCGAGCGAGAGAGCGTGCCAGGCACACTTTCTCACCCTCCTGCTTTCCCACCGGCCCGGGCCGCTGGCTTCGGCTCCTTCCACAAAAGAATCAACGCGGCGAATCCCACCAGCGGTGTCAGCCCTGCGAGCGCGATGCCGAGGTCGAACGACTTCGTGGTGTCGTAGAGCCTGCCGAAAGCCCACTGAAGCGGGGAGGACACGACCCACGCAATGAACCCCAGCGTGCCTGAAACTTTCCCCTGATGCTTCGCGCTGAGTTCCTGGCTGAATGAGTAGTAGCACGGGAAGAGTCCGAGCGAACCCGCCGCGACGACCAGCAGAGACCCCAGGAGCAGCCAGCCCGCCGGCAGCCATGCCACCAGGCCGGTGAGTGCGCAGCCCAGCGCGCAAATCCCGAACACCGCCACCCGTGAGCCATGCACCGAGCGACCGTGCTTCGCGAGCCACAAGGTCCCCGCGCCCGCAGCGAGGCAGCCGACATCCGTGGCCACGTAATACAGCGAGTTGAAGTAGAGCGCCTCGGATTCCGCATAGCCGCGCCCTTGAATCAGGAACTTCGGCAGCCATTCGCGCACGACCTGCCAGCAGGCATTGATGCACGCCACCACAATCACCAGAGTCCAGAAACGGCGGTCGGAGAAGATGGAGAAAAAGTTCTCTCCCACCCCACTGGCAGCAGGATTCCCGGAGCCCAGTGCCGGCGACTTGCAGTCGTCGCCCGCCTGGCATGTCGAAGTCGCTGACGGCGACTGCAAGTCGCCGGCGCGGGCGGCTTCCGCATTTTCTTCAGCGAAGTCCCGCTCCTTCAGCAGCACAAACCACAACACCATCCACATGAGGCCGAGGCTTCCGATGATGAGGAAGGGCATCCTCCACGCGCCCGCGTCCGCGCGGCCTGCGACCATCCAAGTGATGATGAGCGGCGTGGTGATGGCGCCCACGGACGCGCCGCTTTGCAGCACGCTGTTGCCCATCGTGCGCTGCTCACGCGCGAGCAGACGCTGCGTCGTCTTCAATGCGCAGGGCCAGTGGCCCGCCTCGAAGAAGCCCAGCATCGTGCGGCACACGAGCAGGCCCTCGTAGCTCTCCATCAGGCCCGTCGCGAAACCCATCAGCGACCACGCGAGCACGACCGAGGGGTAAAGCCACCGCACGCTCCACCGGTCCGCTACCCAGCCGAAGAGCAGCGCGCCGAAGGCAAACGCATATCCGAAGCACATCGCCAGCGTCCCGTATTGCGTCTCGGTGAGCTTGAACTCCTTCGTGATCCGGACGGACACGCTGGGCAGCGTCTGCCGGTCCATGTAAAGGAGCATGGAGGCGAGGAGCAGCATGCCGCAGACGAGCCACTTCCAATGCGCGGGGCGGGCGGTGTTCTGGGAAGTCACGGAGAACGGACGGCGTGGCGCGGGAAGTGTTCAGTCATCAATGGTCAGCAACCAGTGTCCGCGCAACGGATGCTCATTTGCCCCACAGTGGTGTCGGCACATTCCAGATCCTCACTGTCTTGTCCGCCCCCGCTGATGCCAGCAACTTCCCGTCGGGGCTGAAGGCAACGCCCGAAACGTTGATCGTGTGCCCCTTGAGTTGGAGTGTCTTCGTGCCGTTGTTGGAGGAGTCCCAGACCCAGAGAAAGCCGCCGTAGCCGGCAACGGCCAGCTTCCCGTCCGGTGCGAACGCCACGCCGGAAGCCGGATCACAGCGCAAAGTCAGGGCCGGCTTGGACAGGCCGGTGGCGAGGTTCCAGATCGGCACCGGCCCATCGAAGCTGGCCGAGGCCAGCCGTTTGCCATCCGGGCTGAAAGCGACGCAACTGTTCCTGGCAGTCTCGCTCAGAACGCGTGTTTTCAGGCCGGTTCCCGTGTCCCAGACCGCCACTGCCGCCAGTTCATGGCCGGATGCAAGCGACCGGCCATCCGGACTGAATGCCACGCTGTAGGTCTTGCCGTGGTTGCCTTGCAGCTTTCGGTAGGCCTGGCCGGTCACGGCGTTCCAGAGAATCACTGTGCCATCCCCGCTCCCAGTGGCCAGTCGCTTGCCTTCGGGGCTGAACGCCACACTCATGACCGCCTCGGTGTGCCCCTTCAACGTGAGCATCGCCTGACCAGTCGTGGCGTCCCACACTTTCATTTCCCCGCCGACCGATGCCAGACGCTTCCCATCCGGACTGAAGGCGACGCTCATGACCAGGCCCGATGGCAGCTTCATGGTGAGTTCCGGCTGACCGGTGGCCACATCCCATACTTTCACCATCCCGTCCAGACCACCTGACGCCAGACGCCTGCCATCCGGGCTGAAGGCCACGCTTTTGACATCGCTGGTGTGTCCTTTCAATACGAGCGGCACTGGCTCGGCCCTGGCTCCGAGAACACTACCCAGACCGCCCGGTGCCTGAAGCACGACGGCAACCAACATCAACGCTGCCCGCAAGGGATTGTTCATGGCATCAAACCGTAGGCTGGTCATTTCCCGACGCAAGACCGGAGTCGTTTCCCATCCCGACGAACTGGTGCGCGTGATCGTGGTCACACCTGTCCGCACAAACCGGAACCGGGCGGATGCTCAAGGCTGGCGCAGGAACCGCCAGAGCGCCCAGCCTCCGCCCGCCATGACCGCGAACACGACTACTGGGGTGGCCCCGCCCATGTCCTTCATACCGGGAACCAGGACCGGGACCAGGAACGTGGCTGCCATGAGGGAAAACATGACGCATAAGATGAGCGGGAACATTGCGAGGATCGGCTTGAACCCGCCTAAGTCGAGGTCGTCGTGCGCGGCGGCGCCGGTGCCCTTCGGCTGGAGGACGCCGCCGCTGCTCCACCAGCTCTCCGCGTCGGCGCGGGTCACGGCCGGCGACACGCGGAACTTCGACACGCATTTCGGGCAGACCAGCCAGGGCGTCTCACTGTCGGCCACCTTGTGGAGAACCGGGTGGCACTTCGTCATCTGGTGATACTGTGCGGCGAAGGTGGCGGAGTTGACGATGCCTCCCAAGCCGGCGCGCCACTGCTCGACTCCCGAGCGCAGCACCTGATGGTGAAGATGCCAGAACCGCGCCCAGAACCGCTGGGAGGACACGACCTCCGTGGTGACCAGAAGGTGCCCCGCGCCTTGGGCCAATGGCTGCTCGCAGACATCACAGCACTGCCCTGCGGCGGGCATCGTCTCGGGAGGCACGGAGACAGTCCGGGCAGGCCCCGCCGATCCGGATGGGCTCATCATTTTCATCAGCATCGGCGTGGCAATCGCGAGCACGATCAAGGGCAGCACCACCAGGAAGGGTGGCATGCGCAGCATCATCAGGACAAACACCCCGGGAGCCAGCAGCACCATCGGGCCGAAGATCACGACCCAAAGCGTGACCCGGCGCCGGGTGGTCCATTCCGGCCCCAGCGACCCCGGGCGCGGACCCAGTAGCCGGACCTTGCCGCAACCGGGTGGGAACGCGGCGAAGCCTTGCGGAGCGCGGGGAACATTTGCACCAGACGACGCGCTCGACTGGCCTTGTGCGACTGCCAGTTTGCTTCCGGTTGGCGTAGGTGGGATAG
>JBEBFV010000165.1:0-11774 GCA_040081795.1 Limisphaerales bacterium
CTTGGCCCAGCCCTCACGCGTGTTGAGCGCGAGACCGCCCTTGGGCTTTTCACTCGCCGCGCCGTCGTGGCACTTGAGGCAATGCTCGATGAGCAGCGGACGGATTTTGTTCTCGAAGAAGTCGTGGCCGGCGGCGGAGTCGGCGGCGCGGGTGCCGAGGGCCGAGAGGGCGAGGAGAAAAGTGAGGAGGCGGGGCATGGGGAGTGATTAGTGATTAGTAATTAGTCGGTGCGGCGCTTCGAGCAGGACGGCGCGTTGGCGGGGTGAACCGTTTAGGAGGTTCCGTCTCCCCATGTGACAACCGTGGATTTTTCCCGGAAGCCGCACGAACTACACGTTAGGAACACGGCACCGGTCCCTTCGACCACATCCATCTGCGCCTTCTGCTGGCTGCACTGTGGGCACTTGTAGCTGGATTTCACCAAGAGTCGACGGGACAACCGAAACCAAAGGAAGAGGCCCGGCGGAATCCAAAGCAGCAGCATCCAGCGGAATCGCTCGGGAATCATGCTCGCGAAGGCGAATGGCAAGGCGGGCAACGCAACCAAGGCGACCCCTGCCGCGATGATCCTCGCGACATACAGCCCTGACTGTTTGCTCGTCGTGGTCATGTTGGAATCAACACCGGACTAATTACTAATCACTGACCGCTCTCCCCGCAGAAGATTCGCAATCATCTGCCGCTTCCGCCTCTCCACGGACCAGCACCACAAACTCGCCCTTCAGCGAGCGCTTCGCCACGAGCGCGAGCAGTTCGGCGGGCTTGCCGCGCAGAAACTCTTCGAACTTCTTCGTCAGTTCGCGTGCGAGGACGATGGTGCGGTCGGGGAAAACCTCGTTCAGCTCGCCCAGCAGTTTCTCGATGCGGTAGGGCGACTCGTAGAGTGCGAGCGTGCCGGCGAAGGTCTTCAAGGCTTCGAGCGCCTTGCGCCGCTGGCCGGACTTGTGCGGCAGGAAGCCGATGAAGTGAAACTCATCCGTTGGCAATCCACTCGCTGTTAGGGCCGCGACGAGCGCACAGGGACCGGGCACGGACTCGACGCGTAGGCCCGCCGCCACCGCCGCGCGCACGACGCGCTCGCCGGGGTCGCTGATGCCGGGCGTGCCGGCGTCGGTGACGAGCGCGACCTTTTCGCCGCGCTTGAGGCGTTCGAGGATTTCCTCGGAGCGCTTCGCCTCGTTGAACTGGAAGTAGCTCAACATCGGCTGGGAGATTTCAAAATGCTTGAGCAACTGCCCGGTGCGCCGCGTGTCCTCCGCCGCGATCACATCGCATTCGCGCAGCGTGCGCAGGGCGCGGAGCGTGATGTCCTCCAGGTTGCCGATGGGTGTGGCGACGAGGTAGAGCGTGCCGGGTGCGAGCGGCGGCAGAGTCTTCGCGCTGGGCAACTCCGCACTCACAGCAGGTGGCCGAGCTTGTCGCGCTTCGTTTTCAGATAGCGCGCGTTGTGCGGGTTGGGCTTCACGCGGATGGGCAACTGCTCGACGACGCGCAGCCCATAGCCTTCGAGGCCGACGATCTTCTTCGGGTTGTTCGTGAGCAGGCGAATCGTCTTGAGGCCGAGGTCGCAGAGGATTTGCGCGCCGAGGCCGTATTCGCGCAGGTCCATGCCGAAGCCGAGCTTTTGGTTCGCCTCGACGGTGTCGAGGCCCTTCTCCTGAAGCTTGTAGGCCTGAATCTTCGGCCCCAGTCCGATACCGCGTCCCTCCTGGCGCATGTAGAGAATCACGCCGCAGCCCGCGTCGCTGACCTGCTTCATGGCCTGCTGGAGCTGCGGCCCGCAATCGCACCGGCGCGAGCCGAAGACATCGCCGGTGAGGCATTCGCTGTGGACACGCACGAGCACGTTCTTCTGGCTGGTCACGTCACCCTTCACGAGCGCGACGTGGTGCTGGCCGTCCGTGTGCGAGCGGTAGAGGTGCAGGTCGAAGTCGCCGTAATCCGTCGGCAGCTTCACGACCTCGATGCGCTCGACGAGCTTCTCGCGCGAGCGGCGGTGGCTGATGAGGTCGGCGATGGAGCAAATCTTGAGCTTGTGCTTGCGGGCAAATTTCCGGAGCTGTGGCAGACGCGCCATCGTGCCGTCGTCGGACATGATCTCGCAGATCACGCCGATGGGTCGCGCGCCCGCGAGGCGCACCAAATCCACCGTCGCCTCCGTGTGCCCGGCGCGCTGGAGCACGCCGCCGGGCTTGGCGCGGAGCGGGAAAACATGGCCGGGCTGCACGAGGTCCTCGGGCAACGCGGTGGGGGCGGCCATGAGTTGAATGGTCTTCGCGCGGTCGGCGGCGCTTATGCCGGTGCTGATGCCGCGCGCGGCGTCCACGCTGACCTGAAAGTCCGTTTTGAAGGTCTCGCGGTTCTGCACGACCATGCGCTCGACGCCGAGTTGCTTGAGCCGCTCGCCCGTCGTGGGCACGCAGATGAGGCCACGACCGAACCGCGCCATGAAGTTGATCGCCGATGGCGTGGCGTGCTCGGCGGCCATCACGAGGTCGCCCTCGTTCTCGCGGTCGGCGTCGTCCACGACAATGACCATGCGCCCGCGCCGCAGGTCGGCCAGCGCGGCCTCGATGGAATCAAACTCCGTTTTCATCATCGCGGCGGACTCTAAGGGCGCACCGCTCCGTTGCAAATGCCGAAACCAAGGCGGGCGGGGGTGCCCTCACTTCGGCCACACGCCGTCGGGCATCGGCTTCAGCTCCAGCTTCGCGGGGTCGAGCACGACGTGGCGCACGCGCTGGCGCTTCCAAGTGTAGGTCGCGTGGACGAGGCCGTCGGCGGTCTGGATGACGGCGGGATAGCTGTATTCGCCCGGCTCAGTCTCCAGCACGAGCGCGGCCTGCCAGTCCTTGCCGTTGCGCGACAAGGCGACGTTCAAAGGGCTGCGACCCTTCGCCGTGTGGTTATAGACCAGCAAGTGCCGGCCGTCCTTGAGTGTCACGGCGTCGGTGCCGGAGTTGGGATTCGGGAGCGAAGTCGCGCCGAGCTTGCCCCACGACTTGCCGCCGTCCTCGGACCAGACTTGAAAGACCTTGCCTTGCTTCGTGCGGCCCACGGCTCCGAGACGGTCGGCTCCGTGGAACAAGATGCTCGGCTGGATCGCGCCGAACTCCTTGCCATCGTTCACCGGGGCGGTCTTCTCCCATGTCTTGCCGAGGTCATGTGAGCGCTCGAAGTGGACGCGCCAGCCGTCGTGCTCGCTGCTCGTGGGGCTGAGGAGGTCGCCGTTGGCGAGCTGCACCGGCTTGTTCTTGATCGGCCCGAGGATGCCGTCGGGCAGACGCGTCGCGCTGCTCCAGGTTTTGCCCGCGTCGGCGGAAGTGCGCAGCATTCCCCACCATGTGCTCGGGCTGGGACCGACCTTGTAGAAGAGCAGCAACGGACCGGTCCTGGGCTGGAACAGCACAGGGTTCCAGCACGGGTGACGCGAGCCGTCGGTCTGCACGCCGTTCGCGGCTTCCATGGGCGCGGTCCACTTGCCCGCTTCGTGCCGCGCGACCCAGATGCCCACGTCCGGATGCTTCTCGCGCGTGCCGCCGAACCACGCGGCGACCAAACTGCCCTTCGACTCGACAATTGTGGAAGCATGACACTGCGGGAACGGCGCGGTCTCGTAGATGAACTCGGTGGTGACAACTCCCGGTGACGCGGCGGAGGTGTGCATGGGTAAGAGCAGAACGGCCAGCAGTCCGGCCAGACGGAGAAGGTAGCAGTGCATGGCGCAAGTCTGCGGGGAAACTCCACTGACGGCAAGTCCGCGTCCTCGAAGCGGAGAAGGCGCTTGCTGGCCGAGTTTGGCTGCCGATAAGCTGCACGGCGCGTTCACAAGCAACCGCCGCTGTCATGCCGGACATCACCAAGACCTTCAAAGCTGTCCACCGCGCCATCAAGGCCGCTGCCAGCGCGGTGAATCCCGGCGAATTTCAGGCGGCGGGAATCCAGGTCCAGTGCGCGCACTGCCGCGGACGCGAGTTTAACGAGTCGCCAAATCTCGGCGGCGGCGTGAACCTCGCCTGCCGCAAGTGCCACCTCGTCCTGTGGTTCGCCCAAAAACCGAAAGCCCTCTGACCCGACTAATCACTAATTACTAAGCACTCCCTCCTCATCATGAACACCGTCAACCAGCTCAAGACCATCAAGAAGAACACCGCCGCAAAGGTCGGCGCGGAACTCTCCCGCACCGGCGGCCTGCTCCGCCTCGCGCCCGCGTGGGTGCCGCGCTCGTTCCTCCAGCCCGGCCTGCGCATCAAGCTCCACCCCGACGACACCTACGCCTACGGCCTGAACCGCGGCGGCATTGATGAGCGTTGGTTCGCGAGCACCACCGTCACGGCCAACGAAGGCCGCGCGGCGGACGAGGGCTTGAACTACTGCGTCGTGGGCAAGGAGCGCTTCACGCTCAAGCAGGCGGTGGACGACTGCGGCGCGACCCTCGTGGGCAAGGAGATTTGGAAAAAGTATGGCAAGTGGCCGGTTTACTCGAAGTTCTTCGACAACATGGGGCCGATTCCCCACCACATGCACCAGAGCGCGGCGCAGGCCAAGCTCGTCGGCCAGGAAGGCAAGCCGGAGAGCTACTATTTCCCGCCGCAGCACAACAACGTGGGCAACAACTTCCCCTACACCTTCATGGGCTTCGAGCCGGGCACGACCAAGGCGCAGGTCCGCAAGTGCATCGAGAACTGGAACAAGGGCGACAACGGCATCCTCGACCTCTCGAAGGCCTACCGCCTCAAGGTCGGCTCCGGCTGGCTCATTGACCCGTGCATCCTCCACGCGCCCGGCAGCCTCTGCACCTACGAGCCGCAGTGGGGCAGCGACGTTTTCGGCATGTATCAAAACCTCGTCGAAGGCCGCGAAGTGCCTTGGAGCCTCCTCGTGAAAGACATGCCCAAGAGCAAGCATCGCGATCTCGACTTCATCGTGGACCAGCTCGACTGGGACAAGAACGTCGATCCCAAATTCAAGGACCACCACTACCTCGAACCCGTCCCCGTGGCCGACACGCGCAGCGAGGGCTTCGTGGACCGCTGGATCGTCTATGGCAAGGTGGACGGCGAGCAGCTCTTCACCGCCAAGGAACTCACCGTGAACCCCGGCGTGAAATGCACCATCAAGGACACTGGTGCCTACGGCCTCATCTGCGTGCAGGGCAGCGGCAAGATCAACGGCCAGCCGCTCGTCAGCCCGAAGCTCATCCGCTTTCACGAGCTGACCGAGGACGAATACTTCTGCACCGAGGACGGCGCGAAGGCCGGCATCACCTTCGAGAACACCAGCGAGACCGAACCGCTCGTCTGTCTCCGCTACTTCGGCCCCGAGGTGAACCCGAACGCCCCGGCGATGGGCGCGTATCGGAAGAACAAGTTTAACTGAGCACTGGGACGGCGATGCGAGCGACCCACCCTAACCAGCAAAGGCGAAGGTCAAGCCGGCGTTAGAGGCCAAGGACTTCCGTGCTTTGTATTCGGACCCGCCTTAAAGCCGGGCGATGCTGCACTCAGGCCAAATTGCTTGAGTGGCTCTTGATGCCGCCATCTCACCCCCTCAGCACAACGGTCTGAACCGGGGCAGCTACGGCGCGTGATCTCAGAATAGCCGATGGACGATGGCCAATAGCCGAGGAGGTGGTTGAGAAGGGGTGCTCGGAGGCAGGGTGCACTTTTCTGGCAAGGGTTTCGCGAAGAGAATATCCAATCGGCGATGGCCCATGGCCCATGGCCGAGGGCAGCGGGCGGTGGTGGAACGTGAGGATGACGAAGTTGGCTATTGGCTATTGGCTATTGGTGATTGGCGATTGAAGGCGGGCGGGCGGGCGGCATAGAGTCCCGCACAGCCGATTGCCGATTGCCGATTGCCGATTGCCGATTGCCGATTGCCGACAGCCAACAACCGAGGTCCGGCGGACTGATCTGAAACACCCCCACCAGAGGAAATCCCATGGCCAAATATCAGAAGTTCGAGGAGCTGCCGGCGTGGCAGGAAGGGGCGCGGCTTTACAACGCGGTGCTGGATCTGCTGGAGACACCGGGCTGCCCGTTCTCGCCGGGCTTCCGCAACCAGCTCGACCGCGCGGCGCTCTCGGTGTCGAACAACATCGCGGAGGGGTTCGAGCGCACGACGACGGCGGAGCTGGCACAGTTCCTCGGCATCGCCCGTGGCTCGGCGGGCGAGGTGCGCTCGATGATGGCGGTGGTGGTGAACCGCGTGAAGATGAAGCCAATTGCACGGGAACTTGCGCGCATCCGTGTGCTGGCAGAATCGTGCGCAAAGCAGCTCACGGCATGGAGGGGGTCCATCGAGGGCGGGCCGGTGCAGGGCAAGCGGCATTTGACGCCGGAGGTGAAGCAGCGGCGCGCGGTGGTGGACAAGGCAAACGAGTTCCGGCTGAGTTTCCTGCGCGGGCTGAAGCCGGAGCATCCGCTCTACGACACACCGGAGGCACGGTCGGCGCGGGGTGAGGTGGTGGAATAGCCAAGAGCCAATGGCCGATAGCCAAGGAGGAACGCCCGCTATCCAAGGAGGAATAGCCGATAGCCAAGCGACTCGATGGGTGACATGGCTGGCACGCACGCCTCGGTCGGGCTACGCTCGGGACGGAATGATTGAAACGCATCCCACTGAGAGGGCAGAGGGGGCTGGAGAACCAGCGCCGGGCGAAACTGTCGCGGCGTGTTTGCTGGCCGCGACGGAGCTGTTGGAAAAGGTCGCGGGCGACCGCGCGTTGCTGGCGCAGCTCACACTCGAGGAGCGCACGCGGCTGCTCACGGCGGCGGGGGAGATTTTTTGCCCCGACTTGAAGGAACGTCGGCGGCTGGTGAAGGCCCGCGTGAAGCAGCGCAAGGCGGAGAAGCTTCAGCGCGACCAGGCGAAGCTCCACGAGACAGGCATCCGCAAGCTGAGGCGGGAGAAGGTTTTCATGACGCCGAACGTCTTCCCGCCGGACAACTTTCAGCAGCAGGAGGTCACGGAAGACGCGGAGTTCCGAGAGGTGGTCGAGCCGCAGAACTGTTACATCTGCAAGCAGGATTACTCGGCGATCCATCACTTTTACGATCAGCTCTGCCCGGCGTGCTCGGAGTTGAACTGGCGCAAGCGCACGGAGTCGGCAGACCTGCGCGGCCGCGTGGCACTGCTGACGGGCGGGCGCGTGAAGATCGGCTATCAGGCGGGCATCAAGCTGCTGCGGGCAGGGGCAACCGTCATCGTGAGCACTCGCTTCCCGCGCGACTCGGCAGTGCGCTACGCGGCGGAGCCGGACTTCAAGGAGTGGGGGCACCGGCTGGAAATCTTCGGCCTCGATCTGCGGCACACGCCCAGCGTGGAGGCGTTCTGCCGGCACCTGCTGGCCACACGGTCGCGGCTGGACTTCATCATCAACAATGCCTGCCAGACGGTGCGTCGACCGCCGGACTTTTATGAGCACATGATGGCGGGCGAGACGGCGTCGCTCGACAAGCTGCCGGAAACCGCACGGCACCTGCTCGGGGCTTACGAGGGTTTGCGCGGCTATCATATGCTGCCGGAGGGTGGCCGCAGCCGCGGCGAGGAGGCGGACTCTCAACTCTCAACTTTCAACTCCCGACCCGCCACCTCGCCTCCACACGTTGGCGGCTGCGGGGTGAACCCGGCGCTGGCCGGGATGACGCACGCGGCGGAATTGTCGCAGGTGCCGCTGCTGCCGGAGGAGCTGGCGGCGCAACAGGCGTTGTTCCCGGCCGGCTGGCTCGATCAGGATTTGCAGCAGGTGGACTTGCGCGAGCGCAATTCCTGGCGGCTGCTGATGCACGAGGTGCCGGCGGTCGAGTTGCTCGAAGTGCAGCTCGTCAACGCCATCGCGCCGTTCATCCTGAACGCGCGGCTCAAGCCGCTGATGCTCCGCACGCCGGAGCGCGACAAGCACATCGTCAACGTCTCGGCGGTCGAGGGGCAGTTTTACCGGAAGTTCAAGACCACGCGGCATCCGCACACGAACATGGCCAAGGCGGCGCTTAACATGATGACGCGCACCTCGGCGGCGGATTACCACGCCGACGGCATCCACATGAACGCCGTGGACACGGGCTGGGTGACGGACGAGGACCCGGCGCAGATCGCCGCGCGCAAGCAGGCGCAGCACCGCTTCCACCCGCCGCTGGACATCGTGGACGGCGCGGCGCGAATCGTGGACCCGATCATCGGGGGCTTCAACACGGGCGAGCACGTCTGGGGGAAATTCCTCAAGGACTACCGCGAGACGGATTGGTGAGTCTGCGTGTCTGACCAAGTTTTTCCAAAAAGCATTCGCCAACCCGATGGGAGCCAGCGAGACTGTCCGGCCCATGCAGTCGCCCACGACAACCGAGCCGGAAACAGACGACGCGTCGCCCGCCCCCGCGCGCAAGGTGATCACCGAACCGGACTTCTCCGGCACACCCGAGCCCATCGGCCAGTGGACCGAGCGTGCGGACTTCCCGCAGTGCGCGCTGGGCGCCCACGTCAGCATCCACGGCTTCACGGGCGTGGTGGTGGAGATCGTCAACCAGTCCCTCAGGGTGCGCTCGCCCGACGGCGTCTCGCAGCGCTTCAACGCCTACCGGCTCAAGACCCTCTTCGCGCCGCCCGACCGCACCAAGCCGGTCGCCCAGCCGCTCTCGATGGAGCGCCCCAAGCCCGTCGCCGAGCGGCGGCCTTCGCGGGACGAGCCGGAGCCGGAGCCGCCGGCGAGGGTTCACATCACGAACCCGGACTTCAATCAACCCGTTCGTGCGATCCGGGCCTTCGCAAGCCAGGCGGACTTTCCGCAGTGCGCCTACGGCAAGCACGTGGACATCCCCGGCTACGCGGGAGTGGTGGTGGAGATCGTGGGCGGCTCGCTCAAGGTGCAGTCCCCGACCGGCACCATCCGCAGCTACAACGCGGAGGCGCTGAGGAAACTTTACGGGAAGGCCTGAAGCGCGAGCGCGACTCGCGCCCACGCCGCACTCCGGCTTGCGTTTGCTTAAGCACCCGCAATGACGCACCCTCTCCGGCTGAAATGGCTGCTGCCTTGAAGAAACACACGCCGAACGCCAACGCGTTCCTCCCCATGTCCCGCGCCGAGATGGACGCGCGCGGCTGGGACGAACTCGACGTGCTCATCATCACCGGCGACGCCTATGTGGATCATCCGTCCTTCGGGGCGGCGATGATCGGGCGCGTGCTGGAGGCGGAGGGCCTGCGCGTCGGCATCATCGCGCAGCCGGACTGGACGAAGATCGAATCCATCCAAGGCATGGGCGCGCCGAAGCTCTTCGTCGGTGTCACGGCGGGCAACCTCGACTCGATGCTGTCCAACTACACCGCCGCGCGCCACAAGCGGAAAGAGGACGTTTACAGCGCGGGCGGCGAGCCGGGCAAACGGCCGAATCACGCAGCGGTCGTTTACACGCAGATGAGCCGGCGCGCGTTCCCCGGCGTGCCTGTCGTGCTCGGTGGCATGGAGGCTTCGATGCGGCGCGTGGCGCATTACGACTACTGGGAGGACAAACTCAAGCCCTCGATCATGGCCGACGCGAAGGCTGACGTGCTCGTGTATGGCATGGGCGAAGTGCCGGTGCGCGAGATCGTGAAGCGGTTGCAGGCGGGCCGGCGGGACTTCGGCGGGATTCGCGGCACGGCGCTCTTCCTTGGTGCGAAGGCCACGGCGGTGGCGGACTTCACCGACTGCATCATCCTGCCCTCGTGGGAGGAATTGCAGGCGGACAAGACGCACCTGATGCGGCTGACCAAGGTCGTCGAGGCGCAGCAGACGCCGCACTGCGGCAAGCGCCTCGTGCAGATGCACGGCAACCGCGCGGTGTTCCAGGAAGCGCCGGAGTTCCCCGTGGACGGCCCGGACCTCGACGCGCTTTACGAGCTGCCGTTCCAGCGTGCGTCGCACCCCAGCTACACCAAGCCAGTGCCG
Organism: Limisphaerales bacterium; assembly: GCA_040081795.1. Taxonomy (GTDB): domain Bacteria; phylum Verrucomicrobiota; class Verrucomicrobiia; order Limisphaerales; family SXTU01; genus SXTU01. The sequence goes on from JBEBFV010000165.1 coordinate 9,930, forward strand.
GGCTTCGCGACGATCAAGGACTCGATCATCGTCTCCCGCGGCTGCGCGGGCGGCTGCACGTTCTGCGGACTCGGCTTCCATCAAGGCAAGTTCCTCTCCAGCCGAAGCGTGGACTCCGTGATGAAGGAGATTCGCAAGCTCACCGAGTCCGACACGTTTCGCGGGACCATCTCCGACCTCGGCGGGCCGACGGCGAATCTCTACGGCGCGAAGAACGGCCACGCGGAGGAGTGCAAGAAGTGCCATCGCCCGAGCTGCCTCTGGCCGACCATCTGTCCGGTGTTCGGCATTGATGAGAAGGCCGGACTTGACCTCCTGCGCGGCTCGCGGGCGCAGCCCGGCGTGAAGCACGTCTTCGTGCAGTCGGGCATTCGCATGGACGTGGCGTTGCTGACGCCCGAATACACCAAGGAGCTGGTGCAGAACCACGTGAGCGGCCACATGAAGGTCGCGCCTGAGCACATGGACCCCGGCACGTTGCGCCGCATGCGCAAGCCGGCGGGTGACTTCCCGGCGTTCATGGAGAAGTTTTTCCAGCTCAGCGAGGAGGCCGGCAAGGAGCAGTATCTCGTGCCGTATTTCATCTCGAGCTTCCCCGGCTGCACCGAGGAGGAGATGGGCGCGGTGGAAAAGTTCTTGAAGAAGGAGAAGTGGAACTTGCAGCAGGTGCAGGACTTCATCCCGCTGCCCATGACCGGCTCGGCGGCGATGTATGTCACCGGCCTGGACATCAACACCGGCGCGCCCATCCCCGTGGTGCGCGGCGCGGGCGACCGCGAGCGGCAGAAGCGCATGATGCGCCCCAACCCTGTCAACGACGTGCGTCCCACCGGCAGCCGCCGCAACCGCCCCATGAGCGGCGAGTTCTGCCCCGGCGCGCAGATGGACACCGTGGACTAGCCGCCTTTGCGCTTGCAAAGCCCCTGCTCCCGCGCACGCTCTGCGCCCTCTTATGCTCAAAGCTGGAATCGTCGGTCTGCCCAACGTCGGCAAGTCCACTCTCTTCAACGCCGTCACCCGCACCCGCAAGGCCGAGGCGGCGAACTATCCCTTCTGCACCATTGACCCGAACATCGGCGTCGTCACCGTCCCGGACGACCGGATGTATGTGCTCCAGAAGATCGCCAAGACCAGCGTCGTCATCCCGGCGGCCATCGAGTTCGTGGACATCGCCGGCCTCGTGAAGGGCGCGGCAACGGGCGAGGGCCTGGGCAACAAGTTCCTCACCCACATCCGCGAGGTGGACGCCATCGTGCAGGTCGTCCGCTGCTTCGAGGACGCCGACATCCACCACGTCACCGGCACCGTGGACCCCGTCCGCGACATCGAGATCATCAACACCGAGCTGGTTCTCGCCGACCTTGACGCCGTGAAGAAGCGTCGCGAGAAAATCGCCCGCGACGTGAAGCGCGGCGAGAAGCTCGCCATCGCCGAGGACGCCGTGCTCGCGAAGTTCGAGCCAGTGCTCGACTCCGGCAAGCTCGCCCTCTCTGTGCAGCTCACGCCCGAGGAGAAGGTCATCTCCCGCACGTTCTGGCTGCTCACGGATAAGCCCACCATCTTCGCCTGCAACGTGAAGGAGTCCGACCTCGCCACCGCCGAGACAAACGCCTACGTGCAGAAGGTCCGCGACTACACCAAGACGCACCTCGCCTGCGAAGCCGTCGTCATCAGCGCGCAGATCGAGAGCGACCTGACTGACCTCTCGCCCGACGAGGCGAAGGCCTTCCTCAAGGAACTCGGCGTGGACGAGAGCGGCGTGGGCGCGTTGATCCGCGGCACTTACCACCTGCTCGGCCTGCGCACCTATTTCACGGCGGGCGAGAAGGAAGTCCGCGCGTGGAC
>JBEBFV010000592.1:0-3124 GCA_040081795.1 Limisphaerales bacterium
CGCCGGCTCCAACCAGCTCGCGCACCTCACGCTCACCGTGAGTCCCACCGCCCCGGCAGGCACCACGCCGGTGACGTTCACCGACGGCATCGTGCTCCGCCAAGTCTCCACGACCAACGCCGACGCGCTCGCGGGCGTGCTCTACTTCAACAACACCGTCACCATCTCGAACAGCGCAGGCATCCACGAAGGCGATGTCTCGCCGCGCACCGGCGGCAACGGTGCGCTCACCGTCTCCGACGTGGTGCAAGTGGGGCGGTTCGCGCTCGGGCTCGACACCGCGACCTCCGGCGGCGAGTTCCAGCGCGCTGACAGCGCGCCGCGGGCGACGCTCGGTGACGGCTACATCACCGTGACCGACTGGGCGCAGGCGCTCCGCTACGTCGCGGGCCTCGACGCGCCGACGCTGGCGGGTGGCCCGAGCGTGCAGGCTCTGGCCTTGCGCACCGCTTCGCTGCCCGCTGGTTCCCGCCGCGTCTCCGTGGGCAACGTGATTCTCGCCTCGGGCCGCACTGCGGTTGTGCCGGTGCAACTACAGGCCAACGGCGATGAAACCGCCCTCGGCTTCACGCTCCGCTTTGACCCCGCCGCGCTCACGTTCGTCAGCGCGCGCAGCGTGCTGCCCGGTGCGATGTTGCTGGCGAACACCACGCGCGCCGGCTCCGGTCGCGTCGGCGTCGCGATGGTTCTCGCGCCCGGCACCAGCGCGCCCGCCGGTCTGGTGACGCTCGTGGAACTCACCTTCACAGTCGCGGCGGATGCCACGGGCGAGCTGGCGCTCGCCTTCGATGACAGCCAGGCCATCCGCGAGCTGACCGATGTGAACGCCCGCGCCATCGGCGCGACCTTCGCGAACGGAGCCGTGACCGTGGTTCCGCCCCGCACGCTCGGCTGGCGCACCGCGCCGCGCGTCGAGCCGGGTGGCAATCTCCGCCTCGACATCGGCACCGCCGGTGGCGATGCCATCACCGCCGACCGCGTGGGCAAGATTGAAGTCTGGGTCGCGCCGAGCATCGCCGCGCCGCGCGCCGACTGGGTGCTACTGCCCGGTGCGCTGCAGCTTCAGGACGGGACCATCGTCCTCCAGGACAACGCCGCCGCCGCACGAGGCCTGCGCTTCTACCGCATCGTCGAGCGGCCCTGAGCCGGAGCGGCCGGCGATCAGCATTTGGCGTCAGACTGCAGGCGGCCAAGCTTGGGGCTTGGAGCCTGTGATTTCTTCTCCTAGCTTTTCCGCATGAACCTCTTCGCCGCCTTCGCTGAGACCGTCGCGCGCCGCCGCCACCATCCCGCCATCTTCTGGGGCGAGGCGCAACTGGCCTACGACTGGATTGCGCAGCGCGCGGCGTGGCTGTCGCGCGCGCTGACGAAGGATTTCGGCGTCCGGCCTGGCGACCGAGTGGCGGTGTGGCTCAAGAACTGCCCGGAGTTTCCCGCCGCCCTTTTCGGCGTGTGGCGCGCAGGCGGCGTGGTGACGGTCATCAACAACTTCCTCAAGCCCGATGAAGTCGCGTTCATCCTCGGTGACTCCGGGGCGCAGATCGTCATCACCGACCACAGCCTTGCGGAGAACCAGGCCAAGCTCGCCGCGCTCAAGCCGGGGCTGAGGTTTCTGCGCGTGGAAGACTTCGCCGTGCTCGCCGATGCGGATGCGCCCGCGCCCGCCGCGTTGACCGAGGATGATCTGGCCGCGCTGCTCTACACCTCCGGCACCACGGGCCGGCCCAAGGGTGCGATGCTCACGCACGGCAACCTGCTCTCGAACGTCCGCAGTTGCTTCACCTGCCTCGACTTCCGCGACGACGACCGCCTGCTCGTGCTGCTGCCGCAGTTTCACAGCTTCATGTTCACCGTCGGCACTCTCTGCCCGCTCATCAAGGGCGCAAGCGTCGTGCTGGTGAAATCCATCAGCCCTTTCAAGCACGTGCTCGACGACATCGTCCACCGCCGCGCGACCATGCTGCCCGCCGTGCCGCCGATCCACCGCGCGCTCGCGGGCCTGCCGGCGGGCGTCGAGCTGCCGTCACTGCGGCTGTGCATCAGCGGAGGCGCGCCGTTGCCGCTGGAGGTGTTGAAGCAGTTCCACGCGCGCTTTCCGAAGCTGCCGCTCATCGAAGGCTACGGGCCTACCGAGAGCAGCCCGGTGGCGACCGTGAATCCCATCCACGGCACGCCGAAGGCCGGCAGCGTCGGTGTGCCGATCCCTGGCGTGGAGTTGAGCATCCGCGATGACGGCGGCGGCGAACTACCCGTGGGCGCGACCGGCGAGCTGTGCATTCGCGGTCCCAACGTGATGCGCGGCTACTGGAACCAGCCGGAGGAAACCGCGCTGGCCATCCGCGACGCATGGCTCCACACCGGCGACATCGGCCATCGCGACGGCGACGGTTTCTACTACATCACCGACCGGAAGAAGGACATGCTGCTGGTCAACGGCATCAACGTCTATCCGCGCGAGGTCGAGGAGGTCATCCACCGCTTCCCCGGCGTGAAGGACGCAGCGGTCATCGGCGTGCCCGATGCGCGACGCGGCGAGCAGCCGCTGGCCTTCGTGGTGGCCGCTGACGGCGTGACGCTGGACGAGAAGGCGCTGCACGACTTCGTGCGCGAGAAGCTGGCGGACTACAAGGTGCCGCGCCACTTCCGCCTCCTCCCCGCCCTCCCGCGCAACGCGACTGGCAAGGTGCTCAAGACCGCGCTGCGGGAGATGGCGAAATGAAACTGCTGCGCAATCAGCGCGCCGCGTGACTGGACACCCTGCTCCCTGAGTGAATTTGTGGTAATGGGCGTGAGGCGGACACTCCTGTCCGCCGTCGGGGCTGAGGACGGGAGTGCCCATCCAACGGTTGGTTCAGAGATGAACGACTGTATTGCCACTGCCAGCGACAGGCGTCATGGTCGGTCCGTTCCCGACAACGCCATGAAACCATCGTCTCCCATCGCCCGGGGACCTGCGGCTCTGCTGCTGGTGGCCTTTCTGCCACTCGTCCGCGTGTCGGGCGCGGACAACCCGGCGCTGCAGGCCGAGATCGAGGCCTTTCGGAAGGGCGCTCTGGAGCAGTTCAAGGATCGCAAGCCCGACAACTTCGAGGACTACGTCCGCGACACCGCCACCCGCAACTTC
>JBEBFV010000166.1:0-11749 GCA_040081795.1 Limisphaerales bacterium
GCGGTCAACATCCGTTTCGCGGCGGCGGCAGGCTCGATTTGCAATCCGCTGCCCGAGTGCGCGTAGCCGGTCACGCCGCCCTGCTGCCTGGCCCAGCGCAGCACGGGCACGGTCCAGGTGGGCCAGTTCTTCGAGCCGTCCGCGCCCGGATAGATTTGCTGCTTCAAGTTCAGCAGGCAGACATGCCCGAGCGCCTGCGAGCCGAAGCCGCTGACTTCGACATCATACTTGAGCACCGTGAGCGGCTCGCTGAGGCCGTCGGCATCCGGCGAGAAAAACTGCTGTTGATGGTCGAAGCCCGGTCCCCACGTGAGCACGCAGCCGACGTTAAGCGCCTCGCCCTTCACCTGCCGGAACATGTCGGCGGGCGAGAAGCCGACGCTCGGCTGGTTGTAGTGCGCGCAGCCGGAGGCGTGGATGTGGTGGTCGCCGGAGAGGAAGCCGTGGGCGCGTGGGTCAACCCAGCGGGCGAGCTGGACGGAAACTTCCGTGCTGCGTGTTGCGTGTTGCGTGATTTGCAACGGGCGTTGCTGCCAGCGGTATTCCGGCCCGCGCCCGTAGAACATCGTGAACTCGCCGGGCGGCAGCAGCACGGTCTCGCCGTCGGCGCGGTAGATGTGCTTCTGGAAAAAGAGGTCGGGCGCGATGCGCTTGGTCTGCGGCGGAAAGACATGGCCGTGCTGGTCGAGGAACAGGAAACGTCCGGTGGTCGGCGTCCCGTCGTGGTCGCGGACGGCGAGCTTCACGGGAACCGCCGGGCGAACGTCGAACAGCACCGGCAGTTCGCTGCGAAAGCCCAAGTCCTCCGTGCCCTGCCCGATGTCGAAGCCGATGGTCGCCTCGCGCTTGCCGGCCTCGGCGCTGTAGAGCAGCGCGATGCAGTATTCCACGCGCAGGCCGCTGAGATTCTCCGCCATCGGCCGGCTTGCGAACATCTCCACCTCGAGGAAACGGTCGGTGACGCCTTTGGTGTTTTCGTTCTCGCGCAGCCGCTCCTGCTTCTGCCGATCCATGCTCAACTTCGCCACGCCCGCATAGACCGGCCCCGCCTGCGGGCTGCGCACGCGGAGCCGCTGCGTGCCGCCGCTTTCGTTGACCACCTTCACGAGCACCGGCGCCCAGCCGGCCTGCTGCAAACGCGCCGCCGCCGGCCCGCGCGCCACCTTCACGCGCGCCTCGGGGTTGATGTTCACGACGAACAGGACTTCGGCATCGAGCAACTGCTGAAGCTTCACCGCGTCGCGGGACTTGCCAGCGGCGGCGAGCGCGGACTGTTTCTCAGTCGTCATCGGCGCACCGAGAAACTCCAGCGCCTCGCCAACGCGCTGCACGTTTGCCGCGAGCGGCTGGCCCTCAACGGCGACCGCCTCCGGCAAGTCCGCCGCCCTCGCGAGGCACATGGGGACGGCGAGCAGCAAGGCGAGCAGGCGGACTGCGGGTGAGGAGTTCACGGCGATGGCGTCTGTTGTAATCCTCCCGCATCGGATTGCCACCGTGAAATGGCGGCGGCGAGATTGGCGGTTGTGAACGGCGGCGGCCCACTTATCCTGCCCTGAAACAATCCGCCTCCCACACACGTCAAACGACTCGACAAAACCAGCATGGCCACGCACGCAACTCTCCTCGCCCTCCTGACCGGAGCGGCACTGTCGCTCTCAGCGGCAGAAGCCAAAAAGACATCGCTCGATCTCAGCAAGCTCCCGCCTACGGCCAGCGGCCCGGTGGATTTTGCGCGAGACATCCAGCCGCTCTTCGCCGCGAAGTGCTACTCCTGCCACGGCGCGGAGAAACAGAAGGGCGGCCTGCGCCTCGACATCAAGGTCGCGGCGCTCGAAGGTGGCGACAACGGCAAGGTCTTCATTCCGGGCAAGAGCGCGGAGAGCAAGCTGATCCACGCGCTCGCTGGCCTTGGCGAGACGGGGATCATGCCGCCGAAGGAAAAGCCACTTACGCCCGCCGAGATCGGCAAGGTGCGCGCATGGATTGATGGCGGCGCGAACTGGCCGGACGACGGCAAGCTCGCTGTGAAGAAGTCCGACCACTGGGCGTATCAGGCGGTGAAGCGACCGGAAGTGCCGAGGGCGGAGGAAGTAATTAGTAAGGAAGTGATTAGTAAGAAGTCGCGCAGCCCCCAGTCCACTCCACCACACACTCAATCACTAATTACTAATTACTTCTCTCCCCACCCCATTGACGCCTTCGTCCGCACTCGCCTCGCCCGCGAGAAGCTCCAGCCCTCGCCCGAGGCCGACCGCCCCACGCTCATCCGCCGTCTGTCGCTCGATCTCCTCGGCCTGCCGCCGAAGCCAGAGGAAGTCCGCGCCTTCGTCAGTGACACTTCGCCCAACGCCTACGAGAAGCTCGTGGACCGCCTGCTGGCCTCACCGCACTTCGGCGAGCGTTGGGGCCGGCACTGGCTCGACCTCGCACGCTACGCGGACAGTGACGGCTACGAGAAGGACCGCGCGCGCCCGTTCGCCTACACGTTCCGCGACTGGGTCATCGCCGCCATCAACAGCGACCTGCCCTACGACCAGTTCAGCATCCAGCAGCTCGCGGGCGATTTGCTGCCTAACGCCTCGCACGCGCAGAAGGTTGCCACCGGCTTCCATCGCCAGACGCTCACGAACACCGAGGGCGGCACCGACCAGGAGGAGTTCCGCTGCAAGGCCGTTGTGGATCGCGTGAGCACCACCGCCGCCGTTTGGCTCGGCACCACGTTGGGCTGCGCCGAGTGCCACTCGCACAAATACGACCCCTTCACCCAGCGCGAGTTTTACTCCCTCTTCGCCTTCTTCAACAACGCAAACGAGAAGGCCATCCCTGCGCCGGACGCCGACGAGCAGGCGGCCTACTCCAAGCTGAAGCAAGCACACGATGCTGGCGCCGCGAAGCTCAAGGCCGCGCTCGACACCTATGCGAAGAGCGAACTCACACCGAAGCTGGACGCCTGGCTCAAGACCGCTTCCCTCGACGCTGTCTCGTGGCGTGCGCTCACGCCGGACAAGCTCGCCGCGAAGAACGGCACGACGCTCAAGGCCGACAAGGAAGCCGTCGTCACCGCCGGCGGCACGCTCCCGGCGACCGACACCTACACGGTCGAGGCCAAGGTCACGCTCAAGCGGCTCACGGGTTTCCGGCTGGAGGCGATTGACGACCCCGACCCGAAGAAGGGCGCAGGCCGCTCGAAGGACGGCAATTTCGTGCTGACAAAGTTCGCGGTGAAGCTGTTCGTGCCGGGTCAGTTTGATGGGAAGGAGCTGGAGCTGCGTGACGCGAAGGCGGACTTTGAGCAGGCCAAATTCCCCATCGAGAACGCTCTCAAGGGCGAGAACACGTCCGGCTGGGCGATTTCCCCGCAGCAGCAGCAGTCGCACGTCGCGGTGTTCGCTCTGGGGTCGCCGCTCGACGTGCCCGAAGGCGCGCGGCTCGTCTTCACGCTCGACCACCAATACAAGGAGACTTACCTGCTCGGTCAGTTCCGCCTCTCCGCCACGGACGCGGGAGGCCCGCTCAAATCGGACTTCACGCCGGATGCCGTCGCTGCCGCGCTCGCAGCGAAGCCTGAGCAGCGCACGGCGAAGCAGACCGAGGCGCTTGCCAAATTCTTCCGTGAGCAAGTGGACGAGCAGGGCAAGAAGCTGCAAGCCGCGCTGGACGACCACGCGAAGAACGCGCCCGCCGCGCCCGCCACCACCGCCGCCGTCCACGCCGAGGAGCCCGGCGTGCGCAAGCCGTTCATCCATGTGCGCGGCAACTTCCTCGACAAGGGCACGGAGGTTCACGCTGCCACGCCTGCCGTGCTGCATCCGCTCAAGCCACGCGCCGCGCAGCCGGACAGACTCGACCTCGCGCAGTGGCTCTTCGCGCCCGAGAACCCGCTCACCGCGCGCGTCTCGGTGAACCACATCTGGAAAAACCTCTTCGGTCGCGGCCTCGTCGGCACGGTGGAGGACTTTGGCAAGCAGGGTGAAAAGCCCTCGCATCCGGAGCTGCTCGACTGGCTGGCATCAGAGTTCCCTCGTCTCGGCTGGAGCCGCAAGGCGCTCATCAAGTCCGTCGTCACCAGCGCCACTTACAAGCAGGCTTCCGTCAATCGCCCCGAACTTCAGGAGCGCGACCCTAACAACCTGCTCCTCGCCCGCCAAAACCGCCTGCGTCTCGAAGCCGAGACCGTCCGCGACGCCTACCTCACCGCCAGCGGCCTGCTCAACCCGAAGATTGGCGGCCCGAGCATCCGCCCGCCGTTGCCCGCCGACATCGCCGCGCTCGGCTACGCGAACTCCGTGAAGTGGACCGAGAGCAAGGGCGACGAAAAGAACCGGCGCGGACTTTACATCTTCTTCCAGCGCACCGTGCCGTATCCGATGTTGATGACCTTCGACGCGCCCGACTCGAACACGTCCTGCGCCCGTCGCGAGCGCAGCAACACGCCGCTCCAAGCGCTCACGCTCCTGAACGACCCCGTCTTCTTCGAGTGCGCGCAGCAGCTTGGCGCGCGCATGGCCGAGGTGCCCACCGCCGACGCTGCCGAGCGCATCCGTCACGGCTTCGAGCGCGCGCTGGCCCGCCCGCCGAGCGCGGAGGAGTTGAGCCGCCTCCTGAAACTCTACGAAGCCCAGCTCAAGCTCGCGCTGGCGAATGCCGATGGCGCGGCGAAAATCGCCGGAGCCGCCAAGCCCACGCCGGAGGTTGCCGAGAAAGCCACGCTCGTCGCGCTGGGGCGTGTGATGCTGAACTTGGATGAGTTCTTCACGCGGGATTGACCACCTCGCCAAACGACACCATGAAGACCGTCACCCTCTCATTAGCACCCGGCTTCAGCCGGGTGTCTGGTCGGCAACACGACGGTCCAGCCGTTTTAACGGCTTCCTCGTCCGTCCGAGAAGCCGCTGAAGCGGCTGGCGCATTCTTGGTCCGACTTAACACCCGGCTGAAGCCAGGTGCTAATGAGAGGAGCGCGTTTGCCCACGATTTGCCCATTTGACCAGCCATGAACGCCCGTCCCGACCTTTCGCCATCCGAAGTCGCCAACCTCACGCGCCGCGACTTCCTCGCCAGCACCGGCATGGGCACGCTCGCGCTCGCGTCGCTGCTCGCGGAGAAGGGTTACGCCGCGCCGCCCACCGACCCGCTCGCCGTCCGCGCCGCTCATCAGCCTCCGCGCGCGAAGAACTGCATCCTCATCTACTTCGAGGGCGCGCCCAGCCACATCGACCTCTTCGACCCCAAGCCCAAGCTCAACGAGATGAACGGCCAGAAGCTGCCGGACGAGATGCTGGAGAAGGTCCGTTTCGCTTTCATCAAGAAGGAGGGCGTGCGGCTCATGGGCAGCCCGCGCAAGTTCATACCGCACGGCCAGTGCGGCATGGAGTTGAGCGACCTGCTCCCGCACATCGGCTCCATCGCGGACGATGTCTGCCTCGTGCGCTCAATGCACACGACGCAGTTCAACCACCATCCCGGCCAGCTCATGATGAACTGCGGCTCGCCGCTGTTCGGACGCCCGACGCTCGGCTCGTGGCTCACCTACGGCCTCGGCAACGAGTCGCGCGACCTTCCCGCCTACGTCGTGCTGCACGCGGGGCGCGGCTCCAGCGCCGGCGCGAGCGCGTGGTCGAGCGGCTTCCTGCCCAGCAGCTACGCGGGCGTGCTCTTCCGCAATCAAGGCGACCCGGTGCTCAATCTCGGCAACCCGCCCGGCATCACGCCCGAGATGCAGCACCTCGGCCTCGACGCCATAGGCGACCTGAACCGTCTGCGTCACAAGCACGTCGCCGACCCGGAAATTGCCTCACGCATCGGCGCGTATGAACTCGCGGGCCGGATGCAGACCGCGACGCCGGAGCTGATGGACTTGAGCAAGGAATCGCTGGCGACGCTCGACTTGTATGGCGTGGGCCGGAAGTCCCGCGACAACCCCGGCGGTCGCGGCGGCGGGCCGGAGACTTACTCGACGTTCGCACGCAACTGCGTGCTCGCGCGCCGGATGGTCGAGCGCGGCGTGCGCTTCGTCACGCTGCTGCACGCCTCGTGGGACCATCACAGCAACATCAACCAGGAACTGCCCTTCTGCGCCGGCATGGCGGACCAGCCCATCGCCGCACTCGTGCGCGACCTCAAGCAGCGCGGGATGCTCGATGACACGATGGTCATCTGGGCCAGCGAGTTTGGCCGCACGCCGCTGGGCGAAAATCGCGGAGGCTCGACCAACGTCACGGGCCGCGACCATCACCCCTTCGGCTTCTCCATGTGGCTGGCTGGCGGCGGCATCAAGGGCGGACAGGTCATCGGCGAGACGGACGAGATTGGCTGGGGCGTGGTTCGCGATCCGGTGTCCGTCCACGACCTCCACGCGACCGTGCTGAACCAGTTCGGCTTCAAGCACGAAAAGCTCACCTACCGTTTCCAAGGGCTGGACTTCAAGCTCACCGGCTTCGAGGGGGCGAAGGTCGTCGGCAAGATGCTCGCCTGACGTTTAGCGCCGCCGCTTGCGTGCGCCGAAGAAGTAGCCGCCGCCGATGCGGGCCATCTGCACCTTGCGTTCGTGGGGCTTGGCCGCGCCGGGCTTGTCCGCCTCGAAGAGCGCGGTGTAGCGGTAAGGGAAGCCCTCCAGTTTCTCGCGTGGAATCGTCTTGCTGATGTAACGCTCGATCGAGAAGACGTGCATTGCATCCTCGGCGACCATGATGGTGAAGGCGTCGCCGGAGTTCTCAGCGCGCCCGGTGCGGCCGATGCGATGGACGTAGTCTTCGGGATGCTGCGGCACGTCGTAGTTGATGACGTGGCTGACCTTGGCGATGTCCAGGCCGCGCGCCGCGATGTCGGTGGCGACGAGCACCTCGTATTTGCCCTTGCGGAAGCCTTCGAGCGCCTGTTCGCGTTCTGCCTGCGTGCGGTTGGAGTGGAGGATGGCGACGGCGTGGTTCGCCGCCTTGAGCGTGTGCGCGACGCGGTCGGCCCCGTGCTTGGTGCGGCAGAAGATGATGACGGAGTCGTAGTTGACACGCTTGAGCAGCTCCAGCAGCAGGTCGGTTTTCTGAGTGTCGCTGACCTGATAGAGGACATGCTTGACGGTCTCAGCGGGGGAGCGGCGTGCGCCTATCTCAATTGTCTCCGGGTTTTTCATCGCCCACTGGATGAGCGTCTCAATCGCCGGCGGGATGGTCGCGGAGAAGAGCATGGTCTGGCGCTCGTTGGGGCACTTCTGGAGGATGCGTTTCACGTCGGGGAGGAAGCCCATGTCCAGCATCCGGTCGGCCTCGTCGAGCACGAGATGTTCAATCTGGCCGAGGTTGCAGTTGCCCTGTTCCATGTGGTCGAGCAGGCGCCCGGGCGTGGCGACGATGACATCCACGCCGGTCTTGAGCGCGTCGAGCTGCTTCTGATAACCCACGCCGCCGTAAATGACGGCGACGGTCAGGTCCGTGAAGCGGGCGTGGTCGCGGAACGCGGTCTCCACCTGCGAGGCCAGCTCGCGCGTCGGCTCCAGGATGAGCGCGCGGGCGGCGCGCTTGTGGCTCTGCAGGCGCGTGAGAATGGGCAGGGCGAAGGCGGCGGTCTTGCCGGTGCCCGTTTGCGCGCTGCCGATGAGGTCGCGCCCTTCGAGCACGAGCGGGATCGCGCGGAGCTGGATCGGCGTCGGCTCCTTGTAGCCCATCGCCTTCACGCCTTCCAACACACCCTCTGACAAACCGAGTTTTGCAAACGCCATGACGAGAGAGTGCCGGACGGCCCAACAGAATGAAAGGTCAGGGTTTTGGCCTGATGGAACTCCACGAGAATGCGCCTTTGCCACGTTGGGCGGTGGCCCGCTTGCCTTTTGAAGGTGTTTCCCTATCGTCCGCCAACCTGTGCCGAGCCTCGCGGAGAAAATCGAAGCCAGCGCCCTCAAGCGCCTCACGCTGCCGCCTGGCCGTGTGCCCGCGCGCGAGCTGCCGCGCTTCAAGCAGTTCCTCAAGATCGAGACCGCGCGGCTCAAGATGCTGCATCGCGCCGGCGGCGGCGGACGCGAGGTCTGCCACGCGCGCGCGGTCGTGCTTGACGCGTTGCACCGGCACATCCTCGCCGCGCTCGTCAACACGCTGCCGGAGGAAACCCGCCGCGGCCTGCCGCGCTACGCACTCATCGCCATCGGCGGCTACGGGCGTGGCGAGCTGAACCCGCACAGTGACATTGACATCCTTCTGCTGCACAGCGGCGACACCGCCGCCGCAGCGCGCGGGCGCGTGCATCCCTTCATCAAGCTGCTCACCGAGCCGGACGGCCTCCTCTACACGCTCTTCGACCTCGGGCTGAAGGTGGGCTACTCCGTCCGCACGATTGACGACTGTGTGTCGGCGGCGAACGAGAACATCCAGTCCAAGACCTCGCTCATCGAGGCGCGGCTGCTGTGCGGCGACGAGGCGCTGTTCACCGAGATGCAGGCCGTCGTGCTCGCCCGCTGCGTGCGGGGGCACGAGGAGGCTTACATCGCGGCGCGCCTCGCGGACCAGGAAACGCGCCGGCAGAAGTTCGGAAACACGGCGCTCATGCAGGAGCCGAACATCAAGAACGGCTGCGGCGGCCTGCGCGATTACCAGAACCTGCTGTGGATGGCGTTCTTCACCAAGGACCGCCCGCGCAATCTCGCCGACTTGCAGGCGAAGGAATTCATCAGCGACGCCGAGCGACGCCAGCTCGACGCGGCCTACGACTTCCTCATGCGCTCGCGCAACGAACTGCACTACCACACCAACCGCGCGGGCGACGTGCTCACCAAGAGCGTCCAGCCCGCCGTCGCGCACAGCCTCGGCTACACCGACCGCTCGCCTGCCCGCCGGCTCGAGCAGTTCATGCGCGACTACTACCTCCACGCCCGCGCCATCGACATGATCACGCGCACGGTGGAGCGCCGCCTCGCCCTGCTGCCCAAGCCCGCGCGGATGCCATTCCTCTCCAAGCTCCTGCCCGGCCGCCGCAAGCAGCCCGACCCCGAGGTGGACGGCTTCCGCCTCGTGGAGGGCGAGCTGCTGCACACCTCGCCGCGTGTTTTCCGCGACGACCCGTGTCGCCTGATGCGCGTGTTCCTCTACGCCCAGCAGCGCGGCGCGAGGCTGCATCCCGACACCGCGCAACTGCTCCGCAACGAGCTGCGGCTGGTGGACTCGGCCTTCCTCAAGAACGACCACGTCCACGAGAGCTTCCGCGAAATCCTCGGCCAGCGCGGCAATGTCGCCTCCGCGCTGCGCGCGATGCACGAGGCGGATTTCCTCGGCAAGTATTTGCCCGAGTTCGGCAAGCTCACTTGTCTCGTCCAGCACGAGTTCTTCCACCTCTACACCGCCGACGAGCACACGCTGATGTGCATCCAGCGGCTCGACGACATCTGGGCCGGCCGTGTCCCCAACGCCGCGCCGTATCAGGAGGTGTTCCAGAAGATTGAGCGGCCCTTCATCCTCTATCTCGCGCTGCTCCTGCACGACGCGGGCAAGTCCATGCGCAGCGGCCAGCACGAGCTGGACAGCGCGCGCATGGCCGAGCGCGTCGCGCGCCGCCTCCGGCTGGACGGCTCGACCACGCACATCCTGCGCCTGCTCGTGGAGCATCACCTCGCCATCATCCAAATCTCCCAGCGCCGCGACCTCGACGACCCGGCGGTGGTCCGCTATTTCGCCGCGCTCGTGCAGACGCCGGAGAACTTGAACAAGCTCACGCTCCACACGCTGGCGGACTCGCTGGGCACCAGCGACAAGCTCTGGAACGGCTTCAAGGACATGCTGCTCTGGACGCTCTATCGCAAGACGTTCGCCGAGCTGACCGGCGCGACCGTCTTCCTGCGCGCCGAGGAGAAACAGAGGGAGATTCTCTTCGATGAGGTCGTGCGCCTGCTCCCGCGCGAGGTGCAGCTCGGCGAGGCGCAGGCCCATTTCGGCACGCTGCCGCCGCGCTATTTCCTCATCCACGGCGCGCCGGAAATTGTCGCCGACCTTGTGCTGACGAACCGCTTCATGCGCAATCTCCTCAGCAACGACCCGGACGTTTCGCTCGCGCCCGCCATCGAGTGGAAGGACGAGCCGGACCGCGGCTGCTCGCGCGTGACGGTCTGCACCTGGGATCGCGCAGGCCTGTTCGGCAAGCTCGCCGGCTCCTTCACCAGCGCGGGGCTGAACATCCTGAGCGCGCAGATCTTCACCCGCACCGACCGCGTCGTGCTGGACACGTTCGACGTGACCAGCGCGCGGACCGGCGTCCTCGCCGCGCCGGAGGAGAAGGAGAAGTTCAACCAGTTCCTCAGCAAGTCGCTCGTCGGCCACGTGGACTTCGACCCGCTCATCGCGAAGCAGAAGGTGGCGAACCCGCTCTACCAGTCGCTCGAAGGCGAGCGCATCGCGACGGAGATCGCATTCGACAGCGAAACCTCCGAGCGCTGCACTGTGATTGACGTGCAGACGGAAGACCGAGTCGGCCTGCTCCACACGTTGTCGCAGACCTTGAGTGAGCTTGGGCTGGACATCTCCATCGCAAAAATCAGCACCGAGAAGGGCGCCGCGATGGACAGCTTCTACGTGACCGAGCAGAACGGCGAGAAGGTCCTCCCGCCCCACCGCCAGCACGCCATCGAAGCCCGCCTCCGCACCGCGCTGCTGAACTTCGACTCGCGGACGAAATAGCCGCCGAGGTCAGGAGGCGGAACTCGACGTCCTTCCGTAGTCGCATGCTTCAGCCTGCGGCTACGCCAGCACGCCGCCACAACTGCTCCCCGCACCCGCCGTGCAAGCGAGGCAATGGTCCCCGGTGCGGATGGCGCGGCCGGGCAAGTCAGCAGGCGTCACGTCCCAGAGGAAGTAGCCGCCGAGGTCAGGAGGCGGAGGGGTTGGGTGAGAGTTGAGGGTTGAGAGTTCAGGGTCCGCCTCCTCACCTCGGCTGCTGCCGCGCAGTTGCATCCCGAGCATCTGGTTGAAGTCGCAGTCAAACAGTTCACCGCGCCAGCCGACACTCAACGTGCTGCGGCACATGAGCCCGGGCACGGTCGCGGGATTGAAGGCGTTGGCGAGCAGTTCGAGGTAGGCGTCCCACTCGCCGTGCGCTCGCAAGTCCTCGGCGAAACGCGCAATCGGTTGATTCGTGATCGTGAAGAGCCCGGTGAACTCGATGCCGAACCGCGCGCGCAGCTCGGCCTTGTAATCAGCTTCCAGCTCGGCCTGCGGGGGCGGAAGTGTTGCGCCGAGCGGGTTGTAAACGAGGTTCAGCGGCAGGCGCTTGCCGTAGCCGACGGCGTTGAGCTTGCGCAGCGCGCGGATGCTCTTCTCAAACACCCCATCGCCACGCTGGGCGTTCACATTCTCTTCGAGGTAGCACGGCAGCGAGGCGATGACCTCCACCTCGTTCGCAGCCAGGAACTCCGGCAGCCAGCCGAACGACTCCGCCTCGATGATGGTGAGGTTGTTTCGGTCAATCACATGGCAGCCGCAGGCGCGCGCGGTCTCGACGAGGAAGCGGAAGTGTTCGCTCAACTCCGGCGCGCCGCCGGTGATGTCCACGACGGCGGGCCGGTGCGCTCGAATCCAGTCCGCGACGCGGCGGGCAGTGGCCTCATCCATCATCTCCGTGCGCCACGGCGCGGCGTCCACGTGGCAGTGGCGGCAGGTCTGGTTGCACTTGCGCCCGACGTTGACTTGGAGCGTGTGCAGCGGGACGCGTCGGAGGGTCAGGCCGTGGCGTGAGAGGAGTTGAGTGAAGCGACTCAAGCGCGTGCTCCGTGTTGCGT
>JBEBFV010000167.1:0-11739 GCA_040081795.1 Limisphaerales bacterium
GTATTGCTGGAAGGCCTCGGCCTTGAGGCGCGTCGCCTCTGCATTCGCCTTGCCCTGCGCCATGATGATGTCGGCCTGGGCGAGACCTTTCGCCTTGTTCGCTTCGGCCTCGGCGATGCCGGTGGCTTTGTTGACGTCGGCGGCGGCGAAGCCGTTGGCCTTGGTGGCGGAGGCGGCACCCGCGGCCTCGGTCTCAAGCTGGAACTTCCGCGCGTTGGCGAGGGTTTCGACCTTGTAGCGCTCGGCGTCGGCGGGCTTCTGCACGGTGGCTTCAAGCTCGCGTTGCTTGCGCAGGATTTCCTGCTGCTGCAGCTCGATCTGCTTCTGCTTGGCAATGATCTCGACCTGCACTTCTTCCGCCTTCACGAGCTGGCCGGTCTTGTATTTCTGGAGGTCATAGGCGAGGTCGGACTCGGCCTTCTTCTGGTTCACGGTGGCCTGGTATTGCGCGACGTTGCTTTGGTAGTCGCGCTGCGCCTCGGCGATCTTCGAGTCGGCGGCGAACTTGGCTTCCTGCCCGGCCTGCGTGGCTTGCGAGGACTTGATCATCGCGTCGCGGTCGGCCTCGGCCTGGGCGATCTGGGCGTCGCGCTTGACCTGCGCGATGCGCGGCTTGCCCAACGCATCGAGGTAGCCCTGCGTGTCGCGGATGTCGCGGATGGTGAAGCTGACAATGCCCAGGCCCATGTTGGCCATGTCCCCGGCGGCCACCTCCTGCACGCGCGAGGCGAAGGCGTCGCGGTTCTGGTAAATCTCCTCCACCGTCATCGTGCCGAGGATGGCGCGCAGGTGGCCTTCCATCGTCTGCGTGGCGACGTTCTTGATTTCGTCGGTGGTCTTGCTGAGGAACTGCTCGGCGGCGGTGGCGATGGAGATGTCGTCGCCCTTGATCTTGATTTGCGCGACGCCGTCCACCTTCACTGGCACGCCCTTGCTGGTGTAAACCTCGGGGGTCTGAACATCAATCGTGAGGAGTTCGAGCGAGAGAATGTCCACCTTCTCGAAGACGGGCCAAACGAAGACGCCGCCGCCCTTGACGATGCGGAATCCGACGTCGCGCATCTTTCCGTCGGGGTCTTGCACGCGGCGTTTGCGGCCAGAGATGACGAGGACTTCGTTCGGGCCGACCTTCGTGTAGCGGCTGGCGAAGATGCCAAATACGATGATGAAAGTGACGACCACCACCAGCATCACGGCCGCTCCGAGGGCCGATCCGAACGGGGTGACTTGGGCGAGGAGTGGAATCATGGTCATAGGATTGGTTGGGCTGGGAAAAAGTTATGCGGGCTTGACGTAAAACTGGGAGCCGACGATGCGCGTCACAATGACTGCGGCTCCGGTGGAGATGGCCTTGCCGTCCTCCGTCCGGGCCGGCGCGGTGTAACGCGTGCCGCCCTGCACATAGACAATTTCGCCGACGCCGTTCTCCGGGATGCCGGTGCCCAGAGTCGCGGTGGTGCCGACCACGCTGGCGACTTTGGATTCGCTGGAGCTTTGCGTCTTGCGGAAAACGATCCGCAGCCCCGAGACAATCGCGCTGGCAAACACGAACGCTCCCACCGCCGCCAGCGGCGCGCTGATCACGGGTGACTTGGTCGCCTCAACCATGCTAAGGAGGTAGCCGAACGCGCCGAAGCCCGTCATGAACGCCGCGATGATCATCGGGCTGAAGGCCGACACGCCGCTGCCATCCGTGCCATCCGCGCCCGTCTCCGCGTGGCCACCGCTGCCCACTTCGTGATGCCCTGCACCGTCGAAGAAGTGCCCCATCAGCGCGAGGACGACGAGGAAGAGGAAACCGCCGCCGAGGCAGAGAAGGTAGATTAGTGCGTCCAGGCTCATGGCGACCTCGTGTTTTGTGAATGCGTGCTGAGTAAAGTCGGCGGCGATTGGCCTAGCAAGCGTGAAAGCGCCTTCACACGCCCAGTTCTCTCTTGCGCTGCGGCCTGCGGATGAAGAAGTAGATCAGCGCGCCTAGGAGGTGAGTGAACAAGATGACGAGCACCCAGATGAGCTTGTCGTTCCCGGCGCTCGACTCCTTCGTGGCGCAATCCACGAGCATCAAAATCCAGAACACCGTCGCCAGCAGCGCGAATCCCGCGAGGGGCAGGAGGAGGAGAAGTTCAAGCATCGCCATCATAGTTTTTCTTTCGTTAGAGCGCAGCGTGGCGCAAGCCGGCGACGGATTCACCTACAAGCTCGTGGCGGGTTTGTAGGTTTGGCTCAGGTCAAGGGCAGGCCTCTGCGGGAACGGCCAGGGGTTCGCGGAGTGACATTGCCGTGGCTGTCGCGAACTGCTTCACTTCCGCCCACAGTTTCGCCCGACGATGAACCTGACCACTGCCTACCTCGCCCGCTGCCACGCCCTTCTCGACATCGTTGAGGGGCAAGCTCCCGCCATCCAGCAGGCTGCCGACTGGTTCGCGCAGACCATTCTCGCCGGGCGGATGGTTCACCTGTTCGGCTCGGGGCACAGCCGCATCCTCGTCGAGGAGATGTGGCCCCGCTACGGGTCGTTCCCCGGCTTCAACCCCATCGTCGAGTTGTCGCTTTCCTTTCACAACCTCGTGGTCGGCGCGAACGGGCAGCGCCAGGCGATGTTCCTCGAAAACGTCTCCGGCCTCGCCGAGCGCATCCTGCGCAACTTCGATTTGTCCGACCGCGACTGCGCACTCGTCGCGTCCTCCTCGGGCTGCAACGTCGTGCCCATCGAGATGGCCGAGCAGTTTAAGCTGCGCGGCGTGAAAGTCGTCGC
This sequence comes from Limisphaerales bacterium, assembly GCA_040081795.1. Taxonomy (GTDB): domain Bacteria; phylum Verrucomicrobiota; class Verrucomicrobiia; order Limisphaerales; family SXTU01; genus SXTU01. The sequence goes on from JBEBFV010000167.1 coordinate 2,756, forward strand.
CATCATCAGCCGCGCGCACTCCGAGGCCAGCACCAGCCGGCATCCGAGCGGGAAGAAACTCCAGGACTTCGCCGACCTCGTCCTCGACACCGGCGCGCCCGTGGGCGACGCGATGGTGAAGGTGCCCGGCCTCGACACGCCCGTCGCCCCCGGCTCGACCATCGGTGGCTGTGCCTTGGTGAACGCCTTGAAGGCCGAAGTCGCAGCGCGGCTCACGCAGGCCGGCCAGCCGCCGAAAGTGCTCACTGCTGGAGCGGTGGTCGGAGCCGCGAAAGCCACCGAGCTGTTTGAAGCTGCCTACGACGAACACGCACACCGCATGGCGAAGCTCTACGAAAACTTGGGCCACCAAACTTGAGCCACAAAGAGGCGCAGAAGGCACAAAGACGAAGACTTCTTTTGCGCCTCTCGTGCCTCTTTGTGGCAAATCAAAAGCATGAACTCCCAACCCTTGCGGACGACGGTGATTGGCAGCTACCCGTTTCCGGGCTGGCTGGAATTCGCCTGCCAGCACCTCGGCCAGTTTGGCGATGCGGACCGCGCGGAGATGGTGGACGACGCCGTGGCCATCGCGGTGAAGGACCAGCTGGACGCGGGGCTGGATGTCATCACCGATGGCGAACAGACGCGGCTGGACTTCAATCTGAGCTTCTACGGCTTCATCGAGGGCATCGAACTGGAGAGCGCGCCACCACGCCGCTTCGGTCCACCGGCGCATGACCAGCGTGGGAAGCACAAGGTCATCGGCGAATTGCGCGCCCCGCGCGGGCTGGGGGCGGTGGAAGACTTCGAGCGGCTGAAGCGCATTGCCCAATCGGCCATGGGCAATCGCCAATCGCCAATCACGCTGAAGGCGTCGGTTCCGGGGCCTTACACTTTGGGCGGGCGGCTGCTGCCGAATGAGCAATACAAGAACCGCTGGGAGCTGACGGAGGCGTTGCTGCCGCTGGTGCGCGCGGAGCTGGAGTCGCTGGTGCGCGCAGGCTGCACGGAGATTTGCGTGGATGAGCCGAGCATGAGCTGCTACGCGCATCGCGAAGACCCGAGGCGCTTCGTGAACATCTTCAACCGCACCGTCGAGGCGGTCGCGGGCAAGTGCCACCTCAGCACGCACCTGTGCTTCGGGAACTACAAGGGCCGGGCCGTCGGGCCGCGCCGATACGCGCCGATGTTCCCCGCGTTCCTTGACATGCACGTGGACGAAATCCACGTCGAGATGGCGAGCCGGGAGTTTGCGGAGCTGGAGGTCATTGGAGAAATTGCGAAACGGCACATCGCCGCCGTGGGTATCGTGGACGTGAAGAGCTACTACATCGAGACGTCGGAGGAGATCGCTTCGCGCGTCCGCGCCTGCCTGAAGCACGCGCCGGCTGAACGGCTGGCCTTCGCCCCTGATTGCGGCCTCTCGCAAACCGCGCGCTGGGCGGCGAAGCTGAAGCTGGCGAACATGGTGGCGGGAGTGAAACACATGAGAACCGAACGTGGCCTCTGAAGCCGTGGGACCGAAGCGGATTTCACTGTTCCTTTGAAAGGTCAACTGTGGGACCATCCTCCTGTTGTCATGAATGCCACCCTCGCGCCCGGGGCCAGCTTGAGCCGCGTTTCGGAGATTGTCCGCAACGCCGTGATGCTAGGCCCGGATGCCTGGGAAGGTGGCGCACCAAGCGAGCGGAAGAGTGGCCGTGGGCTACGCCAGAATGTCCTGCCCACCGACCGCGACGTAGTCGAGCTGTTCATGCTGCTGCGCGAACGCGCCATCCCCTACCTGCTGGTCGGCGGTGTCGCCATGCTGCGCTACGTCGAAGGACGCAACACCGAGGACATTGACCTGCTCATGTCGCTGCCCTCGTTGCAACAGCTCCCCGAAATCACCATCGAGGAGCGCGACGAAAACTTTGTGCGAGGCCGTTTCCGCACGGTGCGCGTGGATGTGCTGTTGACGGCCAACGCGCTGTTCGCCGAGGCGCAGGAGTCCTTCGGCACGGTTCACCGTTTCGCTGAACTGGAAGTGCCGACGGCGACGCCGGAGGGACTGGTCCTGCTCAAACTTTACGCGCTTCCCTCGCTGTATCGGCAGGGCTTGTTCGACCGCGTGTCCGTCTATGAAGCCGACATCGCCAGCCTGCTCCAGCGGCACCACCCGGCGGTGGATCCGCTGCTCCAGCGATTGGAGGCGCACTTGGAGCCGGGCGATATGCACGAACTGCGCGTCATCGTCCGGGACATCGAGGCTCGCATCGCCCGCTTCGAGCTGCTCAAGCGGCCATGAGCACGCCGTCCGACTGCGGCCCCACGCCGACCGCGCGCGGGGCGGCGAAGCAGGAGCTCAAGCGCATGATGGAAAGCGTGCGGCGCGTTCGGCAGGAGCTCAAGTTGAGCCACGGTTGAAGCGCTTCCCCTATGATTAAGCCCGTTCTCAAAGACGATGTGTTGCTCGCGGACGTTGACGCTGCAAAGGCCGACCGCCCCAACTTCCGCCTGTGGTGGCTGGGGCAGAGCGGGTTTCTCGTGCAGTTCAACGGGCGGCATGCGCTGGTGGACCCGTATCTCTCCGACTCGCTCACAGTGAAGTATGAGAAGACCGACAAGCCGCACGTGCGCATGACGGAGCGCGTGGTTGCGCCGGAGCGGCTGGGCTTCGTGGACGTGGTGACGAGCAGCCACAACCACACCGACCACTTCGACCCGGACACGCTCAAGCCGTTGCTCGCCGCGAAGCCCACGCTGCCGCTCGTGCTGCCGGAGGCGAATCGCGGCGCGGGGGCGTTCCGCATCGGGCTGAGTCTCAAGGCGCCGAACCTCATCGGCGTGCGCGCGGGCGATGTGAAGTCGGCGGGCGGGTTCACGTTCAACGGCATTCCCGCCGCACACAACGAGCTGGAGGTGGACGGCGAGGGCAACCACAAGTTCCTCGGCTACCTGCTCCAGTTCGGCCCCTGGCGCGTGTATCACGCGGGCGACACGAAGCACTACGAGGGCATCGAGGATTGGGTGCGCCCGTTCCGCGTGGACGTGGCGCTGCTGCCCATCAACGGCGACCAGCCGGAGCGCAAGGTCGCGGGGAATCTCGACGGTCGCGAGGCGGCGCAACTGGCGAAGGCCATCGGCGCAAAGCTCGTGATTCCGATGCACTACGACATGTTCACGTTCAACACGGCGTCGCCGGACGAGTTTGTGGCGGAGTGCGCTCGGCTGGGACAGAAGTGCCGGGTATTGCAGGCGGGCGAGCGGTGGAGCAGCGCGCAGTTGGCGGGGTGAAAGGGAGGAGTGCCCGCAGATGACGCGGATTCGCGCGGATGGGAATCACACAGCAGAGCGACGGCCATTGCCATCGGCTTCCTCGTGCCGGAGGCACGCGTGAAGGTAGCCGGTGGGAAGCCGCAGGCGCACCCACCGGTTCAGGTGGGGTGCCGGTCGCGCCCCGGAGGGGCGCATGAACGCATCGGTGAGGGTGGATTTCATGCGTCCCTCCGGGACGCGCCGGATGTCGTTGCCTAACCGGTGGGTGCGCTGCTCCCGTTGGTCGCAGCTTCCCACCGGCTACCTTCAGTTGTCCCTCCGGGACAGAAGGGTGCCACGCAAAATTCAATCTGCCGCGAGCTTCTCGAAGCTTTCCTCGATGAAGGTGGTGTTCTGGATGCGCGCGAGCTTCGCGTAGAGGCCGTCGGTGGCGAGGAGTTCCTCGTGAGTGCCGCGCTCGACGATCTCGCCGTGGCGGAGAACGAGGATTTGGTCGGCCTTGCGAATCGTGCTGAGGCGGTGCGCGATGACGAAGCTGGTGCGGCCGGCCATGAGCCGTTCCAGCGCTTCCTGAATCAGCTTCTCGGTCTGCGTGTCCACGCTGGCGGTGGCCTCGTCGAGGATGAGGATGGGCGCGTTTTTCAGCAGCGCGCGGGCGATGCTCACGCGCTGCTTCTCGCCGACGCTCAACTTCACGCCGCGCTCGCCGACACGGGCGTCGTAGCCGTCGGACAAGCGGGTGATGAAGTCGTGGCAGTTGGCGGCTTTCGCGGCGGCGTGGAGGTCGGCTTCGGAAGCGTCGAGGCGGCCGTAGAGGATGTTCTCGCGGATGGTGCCGTTGAAGAGGAACGGCTCCTGGGCAACGACGCTGATTTGCTCGCGCAGCGTTTCCAGCGGCAACTCGCGCGTGTCCATGCCGTCAATGAACACGCGGCCGGAGGTGGCTTGGTAGAAGGCGGGCAGGAGGTTGACGAGCGTGGATTTGCCCGCGCCGGTGGGGCCGACGAGAGCGGTCATCTGGCCGGGCTTGGCGTGCAGGGAGATGGATTTCAACACGACGCGGTCGGCACCGTATTGGAAGCCGACGTTCTCGAAGCGGACTTCGCCGCGCATCCGTGTAGCAGCCGACGTGAGGAGGCTCTGACCGGATTCCGTGCTGCGTGTTGCGTGTTGCGTGTTTGAAGTGAGCCTCCTCACGTCGGCTGCTACATCGCGCTCTTCCGTTGCATCCATGATGTCGAAGACGCGCTCGCTGGCGGCGCGGGCGGATTGGAGCATCTGGTTCAGCCCGTGGAGACGGCCAATCGGCTCGTAGAAGAGGCCGAGGTAGAGGAGAAATTGCACCAACTCGCCGACGGTCATTTTGCTGGCGAGCACTTGCGTGCCGCCGAACCAGAGCACGAGGCCGATGCCGAGCGAGGACGCGAAGGCCATCGCGGGCGAGTAGATGGACCACGCGCGCATGACGGTGAGCGTGCCTTGGCGGAGGTCTTCGGCACGGGCTCCGAAGCGGGCGTCTTCGTGGCGCTCGCGGCCGAAGGATTTGATTTGGCGGATGCCCTGGAGGTTGTCCATGAGCAGCGCATTCATGGCGCTCGCAGCCTGGCGCTGGACGCGGTAGCGCTTGTGGGCGGTGAGCGTATACCAAAGCGCGCCGCCGATGAGGATGGGCAGCGGCAGGAGCGCGACGCCGGCGAGCAGCGGGTTCGTGCAGAAGAGAATCGTGAGCACACCGATGATGCTCAGGACGGCGACGGTGCCTTGCTCGGTGCCGTCAATGAGCAGCCGCTCCATGCTGTTCACGTCCTCGATCACGCGCGTCATGAGGTCGCCGGACGCGCGCTGATCGAACCAGCCGACAGGGAGGCGTTGGAGACGGGCGTAAACGTCGCGACGGATGTCGAGGATGACCTTTTGCTCCAGCTCGTTGTTGAGTCGGATGCGGATGCCGGTGAAAAGCTCGCGCAGGAAAAACGCCCCGATGAGCAACCCGATCACCGGCGCTAGGCTGTCGGCGTTCTTCTTCGTGATGACCTCGTCAATGACGTGCTGCGTGAGCTTCGGGTAGGTGAAAGCGGCGGCGAGCGAGAGCAGCGCGAAGGTGACCGTGCCGACGGCCATCAGCTTGTAGGGCAGCAGATACACGCCGACGCGCCGCACGACCTCGCCAGTCGAGCGCGGCTGCGATTTGAAGCTGGGGTCGGTGTGGGCACCGAAACCGGGATGGGCACTCATGTCAATTCAGGCGGGGATTGAAGACTGGATGCGAGACGGGGCGAAGCTCAAAGTAGGGCCGCATGGGGATTGAACCACTAACCTGCACTGACTGGCACTAATCCGAGGGCTTGGTTTGGGGGCCGCGACTTTGCTTGGATCCAACGGCTGAATTCAGCCTCGTCGTGCCTCGCCAACTTCGGATTAGCGCGAGTCAGTGCCGGTTAGTGGTTTCCTCGCTCGGCCCGGCCTACAGTGAAAACCCGGTTTGACGGATTGGCCTCAGCCGCGTAAATACATTGTCGTGACACCGCAACGGCAATGGACATACAGCACGAACCGGATGGTTTATGGACTTCGACTGGAATAATCCTTCATTCACCCCGGCGGACGGGCTGACGCAACAGGACGTGGAAGAGTCCTTCGATGACGCCTTTGTGGTGCGGCTGCTGCCGGACTCGGCACGGTTCGCGGGACAGGCGCGATACTTCAATCTGGGCCGGTCGGCGAGCGGGGTGGGTGTGTTCAGTCTGTATCGGACGAACGGGAAGCAGGTGCGGGTGATTTTCGCGCGGGAGTTTTTGCAGGAAGAGCAGTTCTTCTACAAGCGGCGGGTGACGCAGTTGCTCGAGCATAAAGACTGACCATGACGGCGATTTCCAATTGGGACTCGGTGCCGGCCTTTCAGAGTGAGGTCGAGGAAGCCGACTACTGGAAGGAGCACCGGCTCGAGATGCGGCTGATGGATTCGGCGGTCGTCGCGGGCGCGGAATCCACGGAGTCGGTGACGGTGACGCTGCGGATGGACCCGCGTATGCTCTCGCGCATCAAGCGCCTCGCGCGGTCGCGGTATCTGAATTACCAGAGCATGGTGAAGCAGTGGCTGAGCGAGCGAATGGAGCAGGAAATTCGGGACCGAGGAATGAAATGAAGACGATCGCAAAACAAAACTATCCGGGCGGGCGAAACGCGGCGGCCTTCACACTCATTGAGCTGCTGGTCGTCATCGGGATCATAGGCGTGGTGGCTTCGCTGATCGTCGCTGGTATTGGCGCGGTGACCGACAAGAAGGGCGTGAGCGGCACCAAGGCCCAACTTGCCAGACTGGAACTGGCGCTCGAAAGCTACAAATCCGCCTTCGGCTCCTATCCGCCAGACGATCCCGCCACGGCGGCGGCCATGCCACACTGGAATTCCCTGGCCTACGAGCTGGGCGGGGTGCGACGCAGCGGGGCCAACTACACTTCCGAATCCGACCCGACTCACACCGTCACACCTGCGATGCTGTCGAGCTACTTCAACTTGGGCGGACTGGTGAACGTGCAGCCCGCAGGCACCTCCAAACACAAATACGCCCTCAGCCTGCAGCGGATCGGGACGGGAAAGACCGCTGACGCTGTCTTCATCACCAACGGCGTGGTCGGCATCCCGGCAGCGCTTTTTCTCCAAGTCCCAGCTCAGAAGCCGGACACCAATGATCTCGCCGGTGTTCCAGTGCCGGACATCGGGCTAAACGTCTGGAAATACCGAGCGTATCCCGCCGGCGGGCACAATCCCAAGTCCTACGACCTCTGGGCTGAGATCAGACAAAAGAAGGGCACCAACACCATCGGCAACTGGAAGTGAACTCGGATTCCAACATGAAACCTCACATTCATCGCAACCACACCGCCCGGCAGGCCATGACCCTGATCGAGCTGCTCGTCGTCATCAGCATTATCGGCGTGCTCGCCGGAATGATCCTGCCCGCGCTGGGCAACGTGAGGAAAAAGGCCAAGGTCGTGCAGTCTCAGAAAGACATGGCCGACCTCAAGGGTGCCATCAACGTGTATCAGCACGATTACAACCGCCTGCCGGCCTCGACCCCGGCGGCGCAGCTAGGCAGTGACTTCACCTATGGCACCACCGGCACGGGCTACGGGACGAACATTGTGAACAACAACAACGTGGGCTACCAGGCCAGCAACGCGGAGTTGATGGTGATCCTGACCGGCGGGGCCACGAACGGATGGACGGGAGTGCCCATTGATCCATCGGCACAGAACGACGGTCGTAACCCGCGCAAGAACCAGTATTTCAACGCCAAGCCCGCGCCGTATGGCACTGGAGCCGCAGCAGGGCCTGGTCTGGCCAACGACGGCGTCTTCCGCGACCCGTGGAGCAATCCCTACATTGTCGGGCTGGACTTGAACTACGACAACGTGGTGAACCACTCGGTCTATCGGATACGGACCGTGTCGCAGATCGCAAATAACAGTCCGGGCGGACATCACGGCTTGGTAGGCGTTGGCAACGGGAACAACGATAACTACAGCGCGCGCGACACGGTGATGATCTTCTCGTTCGGGCCGGACGGAATGTTTGCCACGAATGCCGCTGCCATTACTGACCCCAACAAAGACAACGTCCTGAGCTGGAAATGAGTTTATGAACCTGTGCGTGAACCAACAGCGGGTAGGGCGGGGTGTCCTTACCCCGCCGTCGGACTGCTCCACGCCATTGGTGCCCGACGGCGCGCTGAGGACAGCGCGCCCTACCGCAACGTCTTCCCCAAGGCGCGCGTTCACGCTCATCGAGATGCTCGTGGTGCTGGGCATCATCGGCGTGCTGGCGGCGATGACGCTGCCGTCGTTCAAGAAGGCCGGCAAAGGCAACGTCACCGAGTCCGCCTCCCGGCAACTGATGGATGATCTGGCCTACGCACGCCTCAAGGCGCTGGGCACCCGGACCCAAGTGTATGTCGTCTTCTCGCCGGATCTGGCGTGGTTTGGAACTTTGAACGCGACCCAAACGCTTTTCCTGACAACGAACTACGCCGCCAACAATGTCATCGGCGGGCAGTTGACTTCCTATGCGCTCTTCTCACCGCGCTCGGTCGGCGATCAGCCGGGCCAGAGCACGCCGCGCTATCTCACGGACTGGCGCTCCCTGCCCGATGGATGTTTCATTCCTCGCGGTGCCTTCCGTCAAAACGCCATCTTCCACAACTACCCGGGCGGTCCTCTACCGGGCCAGCTCATCCCGGTGGATGAAGTGCCGGGGGCGGCGCAGTTGTTCCTGCCATTCATCGCGTTCGACGAGCAGGGTCGGCTCTTCGGGCGCAACACGAACATCGCCATCAGCATCGTCGAGGGCAGCATCCTCCACCCCAAGGACATCACCGGACAGACGAACATCGTTACGGACACCGATGCGGTGGAGACCTCGCCGGCCATCCAGTCCGGCAGCATCGTGGCTGGCATGGAGTATCTGGTGGTCGGCGCGCCGGGATCAACCATCACGTATGCTCCCGTGGGAGTAGTCTCTGCCGGACGAACCTTCGTCGGCACGGCAACGACGAACTACACGATCGGCGCTGGTTCCCCCCGCGTGGTGCAGCACTACGGCGTGCGGATCGAATGGTCCACGGGCCGGGCCAAGGTCGTGAAACCTGAACTGCAATGAACTTGAACCCATCCACCAGCTTGGTAGGGCGCGTCTGTCCCCAGCGCGCCGGTTGGGCATCCGAAAAGTCCTGCGGCGCGCTGGGA
>JBEBFV010000168.1:0-11676 GCA_040081795.1 Limisphaerales bacterium
GCCGCGCAGCAAAGGTGAAGTCGCCCACGAGGCCGTTGAGGAGGAACATGGTGGCGCGGAGGCCGTCGCGATACTCGATGCGGTAGGCGACCGGGTCCTTGACGAAGGTGCGCATCTGCGCGGGCGTGGGGTAACGGTGGCTGCCGTTGGGCGGCTGCGCCAAAGTTTGCGTGCGCGCGAGGCAGGCGGCGAAGAGCGTGGGGTCCCAGCCGCCAGCGGCCCAAGTGGGTTTCTCCATCGCCGCCCAGACGGCGTCGCCGCGCAGGGCTTGGACGGCTTTCACGCCAGTTTCCCCGCCGAGTCGCCGCTCGGCCATGCACTGGATGACTTCGAGGGCGTGGAAGTCGTAGCTGTCCACGCCGCCCATCGCCACGCACATGACCTCCCGCAAGTCGGCCCCGCTGGGCAGCTCGACGGCGGGCATGCGCCAGGTGACGGGGAGCGACGAGCCGGCGAGGAAGGGGAACTTCAGCTCGCGCGAGAGGGCGACCATCTCCTGCGCCCACTCCCATTTCCACGAGAGGTGCTTGTCGTTGAAGACGGGCGCGGTGCGACCGTCCGCGCGGAAGACGTCGGTGATTTGTTTGAAGAACTCGTAGCGCGGGTATTTCTTCTGGCCGAGTTCGTTGTTCGGATAATTGCCGTGTTCGCCGATGAGGAGCACGGCGTCCACGGCAAGCTGCTTGCCGCCGCAGCGCAAGGCCTCGGCGACGGTCGGGTAAATGGTGAAGCCGAACTCCTTGGCGCGGTCGCGGCTGAGGTCTTTCTCCGGGGTTTGGTCCACGTAGGCGGCGACGACCTGCAACGGCGGGCGGTGCCAGCGGCCCTTCACCGGGTAGCCGTTGAGGAAGCGCTCGGCCATGTGCCACGCGTGCGAATGGTAGCGCCACTCGGTGGTGACGACGGCGAGTCGCTTCGGGCGGGCGGCTTCGGCGGCGAAGGCGGGCAGGCCGCTCGCGGCACAGGAGAGGCCAGCGGCCACGGTGGTGAGGAATTCGCGGCGGGAGGCGCGTGGTGCGGTGGTCATGGTTCCGATTAAACACCGGGATGGTGGGAAGGCAATAGTGCGGAAGGGTGCGACGACTTCAACGCAGAGGCGCAGAGAACGCAGAGATGCGCGGAGGTGAACCAGATGAAGCCTTTTGCAATGTGTGTGCTCACCCAGGGCAAACTTTGCGGTTCCTCCGCGTCCTCTGCGTCTCCGCGTTAAGGTCAGCCGTGCCTGCCAGCCGGCGAGCCACGTCCGCACACTCGGGCGTTGACGCTTCGCAGCCGTGGCCCAAACTCCCGCGCATGACCACGCATTGCTTCACCAAGCCAGCCCGGCTCTTCGCCTTTGCCGCGCTCACTTTGCTGCTCACCGGCCCGCTGCGCGCCGAGCACGAGGGCAAGGTGCAAATTCTCATTCTCGGTGACAGCACGGCGGAGGGTAGCATCCCGCGCAAGCTCGTTAAGGAGGGTCCGCACCTCGAAGACATCATCCGACAACTCCTCGCCGCCGAGGGTGACCTGCCGCCCTGCAACGTCATCAACCTCGCCCTCAGCGGCGAATACATTCAGCGGCTCATGGACTCGGGTCGCTACGAGAAGCTCGCGTCCAAGCTGCCCGGCCTCGACTACATCTTCATCCGCTACGGCCTGAACGACAACGCGCGCCGCGAGGACTTCACGAACAATTTCCCGAAGGACTTCCACGCGTTGCTGGCCCGCCTGCGGAAGGACCATCCGACTGCGATGCTGATTCCGATGACGGTGATTCCCTTCTCCGACGTGGCCACGAGCGAGCGCATCAACAACCTGATCCGGCAGGTCTCGGAGAAGGAGAAGCTCAAGCTCTTCGACATCTACCCGCGCTACGCCGCCGAGCTGGAGAAGGGGCCGAACATGCTCAACTACCGGCGCTTCCCGCTGGCGAAAATCCCGGAGAAGCTACAGGAGTTTGCGAAGCCCTTCGCCAGCGGCACCCCGCCCACGGTCGTCGTGATGGACAACCGCCTCGACGCGCACTTCGGCCACCTGCCCGGCTGGTATGGCGACCGGCATCCGAATCTCGCCGGCTACCATGTCATCGGTGATGAGACGGTGAAGTTCCTCGCGCCCATCCTGCGGGAGCGGAAGGCGAAGGGGAAGTGACTCGCAGCGTTTGCCGCCTCACCGCACTTCGAGGAACAGCAGCGGACTCGACAGCGTAAGCGTCGAGCCGTTGGCCGCGTGCTGGTGGACGGTGAGGAAGTCCAGCGTCCGGGGCTTGGTGCTCATGGTCGCTTCGCCGCTGAACGTGGCCGGGCTGGTGCGCTTCATCGGCACGGACTCCCATGCGTCGTATTCCATCGCGAGCGTGTAGTCAGGGTGACGGTTCACCGCCCACCAGAGATCGTTCTGCTGCGGCTCCGCGCCATCGGGGAAGCGGACGGTCACTTGCAGGCGGCGCGCGGCGGCGTCCCAGCGGCTCGTGACCTTCGGCGGCGCGACCATCGGACGCGCGTTGAAGAAGTGGTGCTGCGCAAAGGCGAACAAGTTCTCGTCCACCTCCGGCAGTGAGCCGACCTGTTTCTTCATGCCCGTCTCCTTCGCCGCCCCGTGGTGGCCGCCGGGCACGACGTAGATGGGGAAGTCCGGGAAGCGCCGGCCCAGCTCGCGCAGGCCGGGGCTGACGGCGTCGTTTGAGCCTTGGTTGTAGAAGATTTCCAATCCCCGCTTCCGCAACGCGGGCAGATAGCTCGTCGTGCGGCAGACTTCCCACGCGGCAGTGCAGGCGACCTTTATCTCGGCCTCGCTCCAGCCGGCGTCGCGTGCCTCGCGCACGGTGATGCGCTCGTCCGCGCGGGCCTTCTGGCGGCTGATGAGCGGCGCACGCGCGGAGGCCGGCGCGTTGGGCACCTTGTCCGCAAGCAGGTCGGCGAGGAACTGCTCGTTCGCGCGCGTGATCTCCGCCGGCATCATCCCCTCGACATACGGCCCGCCCGGGCTGTCAATGATCGGGGCCACGACCGGCAGGATGGCGGTGAAGCGGTCGTCCGCGATGCCGGCCGCCGCCGCGCCGACGCCGCGCTTGGAGCCGCCGGTGGCGAGCACCTTGCCCGGCAGGAAAACATTCTTCTCGGCCAGCGCGGCGGTGAGAGCGCGCATGTCGCTCATGCCCCATATCCACGCCGGCGTGTAGCGCGAGTCCTTGGTCTTAAGGAAGTGCTCCTTCATCCCCACGTCGAGCTTGCCGACCGGCTCCATCAGATCAATCGAAGTCATGCCGATCAGCACGATGCCGACACCGTGGTCGCGCAGCAGGCGCAGCATCGCGCCGGTCGGAGCCGCCGGCTTCAACTGCACGCCGGTGTTGCCGAGGATGATGTTCCGGGTCGGGCCTCCGGCGGGCGCGAGGAGCGTGACGGGCAGCCGCACATTCTGCCCCGGCCACCACTCGCAGACGGTGATCTCGACGAGCTTCCGCCGGGCCTTCGCGTCCGCGCCCCACGGCTGCCAGTCCTCGATGACGCGCGTTTCGAGCGTGGCGGCGTCGCGCACCTCGGCGCGATTGTAACGCCCAGCCTTCACCTCGGCGAAGACGGCGAGGCCAACGAACATCAGGCATAGCGAAACCCGGAAGGCGATTTGAAACATGGCGAGTTGGACGCGCGCGACGGGCTGGCTGTGGATTCTTTTTCCCGCATGGCTTGCGGCCGCTGGCAGAAGCGCCGCGAGGCACCCCCTACGAACCAATTACTGCACCGTCCCTCAGGCCAGCACTTCGCGGATCACGTTTCCCTCGACGTTCGTCAGCCGCCGCTGAATGCCGTTGTGCTCAAAGGTGAGGCGCTCGTGGTTCAGACCAAGCAGGTGAAGGATCGTCGCGTTGAAGTCGTAGAGCGGATGGATGTCCGCAACCGCCCGCTGGCCCAAATCGTCCGTGACACCGTGGCTGACGCCGGGCTTCACGCCCGCGCCCGTGAGCCAGCAGGTGAAGCCGTCGGGGTTGTGATCGCGGCCCTGCGCGCCCTTTTGGAAGAACGGCATCCGGCCAAACTCCGTGCACCAGACGACGAGCGTGTCCTCCAGCAGCCCGCGCTGGCGCAGGTCGCGGATCAGTGCGGCGGCGGGCTGATCGAGGATCGCCGCATGTTTGTCGTATTGCTCCTTGAGCTTGCTGTGGCCGTCCCAGTTCAGCTCGCCGCCGCTGGCGTAAGCGCCGTTGAAAAGCTGCACGAAGCGCACGCCGCGCTCGATCATCCGCCGCGCGAGGATGCAGTTGCGCGCAAAGCCCACCTTGTTTGGATTCGTCGCGTCGTCCGCGCCGTAGAGTTTCAGGATGTGCGCCGGCTCGGTGCTGAGATCACTGATCTCCGGAACGCTGAGTTGCATCCGCGCGGCAAGTTCGTAGCTGGCGATGCGCGCGGCGAGCTTGCCGTCGCCGGGATTCTGCGCGAGGTGGCGCGCATTCATCCGCTGCAAGAGCGAGCGCGCCGCGTCGTCGCTGGCCTTCGTGATGCCTGACGGCGGCGTGAGATGGCGCACCGGCTCCTTCGCGCTCATCGGCGTGCCTTGGAACACAGCGGGCAGGAAACCCGGTCCCCAGTTGTTCGACCCCGCCTGCGGCACGCCACGCGGATCGGGGATGGCGATGTAGGCGGGCAGATCCTGGCTCTCGCTGCCCAGCGCGTAGCTCACCCACGAGCCGACACTGGGGAAGCCGTCGAGCACGTTGCCCGTGGAGAGGAAATTCTCAGCCGGCCCGTGCGTGTTGCTGTTGCTCGTGAGCGAGTGGATGAAGGCGATTTCATCCGTCAGCCCGGCGAGATGCGGGATCATGTCCGACACCCACTTGCCCGTCTGTCCGCGCGGGCGGAACTCATACTGGGGCCGCGCGAGGTTTCCCGCCGGGCCTTGGAACGTCACCGCCGGTCCGCCCGCCAACGGCTGATCGTGGCGCTTGATCAGCTCCGGCTTGTAATCCCACGTCTCCAACTGGCTCACCGCGCCCGCGCAGAAGATCATCACGACGTTTTTAGCCTTCGCGGGAAAGTGCGACGGGCGCGGTGCGAACGGACGCGCCGGATCAATCACCGGGCCTTGCGCCGCGAGCAAGCCGTCCCGGCCGAGCAGATTCGCCAGCGCGATGGAGCCAAGTGCGGTGCCGGACTGACCGAGAAAACTCCGGCGGTCGAGCAGGTTGCGGCCGGCAGGTGAAAGGCGTTCGGCGGAGTTGCTCACGGCAGGAAGAGGAATTCGTTCGAGTTGAACAGCGCACGGCAAAGCGTGGCCAGCCCGTGTTCGCGCACGGCGGGCGCGGCGTCGGCCAGCTCGCCGACATCGGGCGCACGGCCCAGCGCGAGTTGATAGGCGCGGGTGATTTGCCTCGCCGAGTCATCGCCCGCCTCCTGCTTAACGCGCGCGGCAAGCGCGTTGGACTCGTCGAGAGTGAAGCGGCTGTTAAACAAGTTCAGCGCCTGAATCGGTGTCGTGCTCTCGCGTCGGCGCGCGGTGCTTTGCCCGGCGTCGGGACAGTCGAACGAGCCGAACACCGCCTCGCGCTCACGGCGAACCTTGTGCGCGTAGATCATGCGGCGCAGACCGTCGCCGCCATAGGATTCGACGGGGGTGAAGCCGCTCAGGCCGCCGCGCTGCGCGAAGAGGTTGAAGCCACGCCCGAACATCTTCGGGTCCAGCCGCCCGCTCACGGCCAGCATCGCGTCGCGGATGATCTCGGCTTCGAGGCGGCGCGAGGGGAAACGCCAGAGGAGGCGCACGTCAGCGTCCATCTGCTGCGCCTTGGAGTATTCAGTGTTCAGCAAGCCAGTATTCAGTTTGGCCGTCGGATGCCCTCGGGACTGATTACTGACTACTGAAGACTGAACACTGCCCTGCCGATACGTCGCCGACAGCACGATCAGCCGGTGCATATGCTTCACCGACCAGCCCGACCGCACAAACTCCGACGCGAGCCAGTCGAGCAGCTCGGGGTGCGAGGGGCGCGCGCCGTTCCGCCCGAAGTCGCTTGGCGTCTCCACGAGGCCGGTGCCGAAATGCCCCTGCCAGATGCGGTTTACCATCACGCGCGCGGTGAGCGGGTTCTGCGGACTGGCGATCCACTCCGCAAGTGCCTTGCGGCGGTCCTGCTCGGCGGCGTCTTTCGGCAGAGCCAGCTTGCCCAGCGTGCTGAGAACGGCAGGCATGACTTCATCCTTGGGCTGCTCGGGGTCGCCGCGATACAGCAGGCGGATGTTGTCGGGGGCGCGGAACTTTCCGGCGAAGGCCTGCTGCCCGGCAGCTGTGGCCTTGAGTTTCGCTTCGAGCGTCTTGCGCTCCTGCTGCAAGCGCGTCGCCTCCGCCGCATCGGGGGCACTGAGGCCCGCCGTGGAGAAGGCGGGCTGCTTGGCCTTGCCCGGCTCGAACTTCGCGCGGTCGGTCGCGTCCGCGACAGCGCGCCACTCGCCCACCGCGTCAGCGACCTCGATTATGTAGTTGGTGGCAAGCCGGTCGGTGAACTTCTCCTCGCGGTCACGGCCCCACACCACACGGTCAATCGTGTGCTCGCGCGGGAACTCGACCACCACCCATCCCCTGCCCTTCTCGTTGGACATCCAACTGCGCGAGTTGCCGTAGCGCCCATCATTGAGGAAGCGCAGCTCATGCCGGTCGGCGGAGATGTTGCTGCCGTAGGCCGTGACCGTCGCGCCCGCGCTGACGAGCGCGATGTTGGTGCCGGTCGTGTCGAAGACCTCCAGCTCGTCAATGCACGGCTCCAGATTGTTCGTTGCCTTGATCGTAAAGCGCACTCGCTTCGCCGACACGGGAGCGAAGCGGTCGGTGTTCATCCGCGCGTTCACCGGCGGACGCTCCCCGCCGGACTTCGCCAGCGGCACGAAGCGCGCAAGCTGCCGCTCGACCTCCGCCGCCTGCGCCGTGAGCCGCTTCTCCTCCGCGCGGGCCGCCTCCGCCTCGGGCGTGCGCAGATCGCGGTCGCCATACTCGACACCCGCGACAAATGCCTGCATCGCGTAGTAGTCGCGCTGCGATATGGGATCAAACTTGTGGTCATGACACCGCGCGCAGCCGACGCTGAGGCCAAGAAACGTCTGCCCGATGTTCATCACGATCTCGTCCAGCGAGTCCTGCCGCGCGAGGCGCTTGGATGGCTCGTCCGCGCCGATCTGCCCCGGCAGCAGCACCGACGCTGTGACAAGAAATCCCGTGGCCGCGTCCTGCCCGAGTGCGTCCCCGACAATCTGCTCGCAGATGAACCGATCGTAGGGCGTGTTGCGGTTGAAGGCGGTGATCACGTAATCGCGGTAAGGCCAGGCATTCGGCCGCTCCGTGTTCACCTCGAAGCCGTGCGTGTCCGCGTAGCGCACCACGTCCAGCCAGTGCTGCGCCCACCGCTCACCGTGACGCGGCGACGCGAGCAGTTCATCCACCACGCGCTCGAAGGCGTCGGCCCGCGCGTCAGCGACAAACGACGCCACCTGCTCGGGCGACGGCGGCAAACCGGTGAGATCGAACGACACTCGCCGCAGCCATGAGGCACGCTCGGCTGCGGGCGCTGGCCGCAAGCCTTCCTTCTCCAGCCGCGCGAGGATGAAACGGTCCACCGCATTGCGCGGCCACGTCTTTTCCTTGGTTGCGGGCGGGACGGGTGATGTCACCAGCTTGAAAGACCAATGGTCGAGCGCGTTCGCAGATTTCGTTGCCACGCCGGGTGCAGCCACGAGCACGCCCCCAACGAGCACGAACAACAGCGCCTGAAGGAAAACTCTCAAGCCAAGATGCCCTTCACCAGCTCGCCGTGGATGTCCGTCAGCCGGAAGTCGCGGCCTTGGAAGCGATAGGTCAGCCGAGTGTGCTCGATGCCCAGCAGGTGCATCATCGTCGCGTGGAGGTCGTAGATGCTCACCGGGTCGCGGACGATGTTGTAGCAGTAGTCGTCCGTCTCGCCGAACGTGATGCCGGGCCGCACACCCGCGCCCGCCAGCCACATCGTGAAGCAACGCGGATGATGGTCGCGACCGTAGTTGTCCGCGCTCAACCCGCCTTGCGAGTAAATCGTCCGGCCGAACTCGCCGCCCCAAACGATGAGCGTGTCGTCGAGCAGGCCGCGCTGCTTCAAGTCAAGCAACAGCGCCGCCGTGGCTTGGTCGGTGTCGTTGCACTGGCCGCGAATCGCCTTGGGCAAACCGCCGTGATGGTCCCAGCCCATGTGAAAGAGCTGGATGAACCGCACGTTTCGCTCGGCGAGCCGGCGCGCGAGCAGGCAGTTCGCGGCGTAGCTGCCGGGGCGCTTCACGTCGGGGCCGTAGCTTTCGAGGATGGCCTGCGGTTCCTTCGAGAAGTCCGTCAACTCCGGCACGCTGGCCTGCATGCGGAAGGCGAGCTCGTATTGCGAGATGCGCGTCTGGATTTCCGGGTCGCCGAGCGCCTTGAAGCGGCGGCTGTTCAACGCGCCGAGTTCATCGAGCGTCTCGCGCCGCGTCTCGCGGTCCATGCCGGGCGGGTTGGACAAGTAGAGGACGGGGTCGCCCTTGTTGCGGAACTTCACCCCTTGATGCTGCGTCGGGAGAAAGCCGCTGCTCCACAAGCGGTCGTAAAGCGGCTGGTCATCCGGCCGACCGGAGCCAAACGAAGTCAGCACGACGTAAGCCGGCAGGTCGCGATTCTCGCTGCCGAGGCCGTAGCTCAACCACGAGCCCATGCTCGGCCGGCCGGGAAGCTGGTGGCCGGTCTGGAAGAACGTGATGGCCGGGTCGTGGTTGATGGCGTCCGTGTGCAGCGTGCGGATGATGCAGAGGTCGTCCACGATGCGCGCAGCGTGCGGGAGGAGTTCGCTGAGCCACGCACCGCTCTGGCCGTGCTGCGCAAACTTGAAGAGGCTCGGCGCGACGGGGAACTTGCTCTGCCCGCTCGTCATCGTCGTGAGCCGCTGGCCCTTGCGGATGGACTCCGGCAAGTCCTCGCCCCGGTGCTTCTCCATCACGGGCTTCGGGTCGAACAAATCCATCTGCGACGGTGCGCCGGACTGGAACAGGTAGATGACGCGTTTGGCCTTGGGCGCGTAGTTCGGAAACGCGGCGAAGGCGGCGGCGGCCGGCGCAGCGCCCGCCGAGTTGCCCATGAGCGAGCCGAGCGCGCCCAAGCCCAGCCCGGCAGCGGAGTTCGCGAGAAACGTGCGGCGCGAGACCGCGAGCCGCTGCGCCGGGCTGAGGCCGTGGAATTGGTGGTCGTTGCAGTTCATAGGTCAGGCAAAAATCTCGTTCACCACGCGCGCGTGCTCCACGCCTGTGAGCCGCTGGTCGAGGCCTTGGAACTTGAAGGCCAGCCGCTCGTGGTCCAGGCCCAGCGCGTGCAGAATCGTCGCGTGGAAGTCGCGGACGCTCACCTTGTTCACGGCGGCACGGAAGCCAATCTCGTCCGTCTCGCCGTAGTGGACGCCGCCCTTCACACCGCCACCCGCGAGCCACGCGGTGAACGCGTGCGGGTTGTGGTCGCGGCCCGGCTTGCCGCCCTTCTGCGAAATCGGCAACCGTCCAAACTCACCGGCCCAGATGACCAGCGTGTCCTTGAGCAGGCCGCGCTGTTCCAAGTCCGCCAGCAATGCGGCGACCGGCTGGTCCGCCTCCGCCGCGAAGCCGCGATGGTTGCCAATGAGGTCCGCGTGACAGTCCCAGCTCTGCTGATTCTCCATGCCGCCGCTGTAAAGCTGCACGAAGCGCACGCCGCGCTCGACCATGCGACGCGCGGTCAGGCACTGCGCGGCGAAGTGCCCGCAGTGCTTCTCGCCCACGCCGTAGAGCCGCCGGATGTGCTCCGGCTCGCGCGACACATCGAACGCCTCCGGCGCGGCGGTCTGCATCCGATACGCCAGCTCGAAGCTCTCAATGCGCGCGCCCAGCTCATTGTCCAGCGCGCCTTGTGCGAGATGGTCGCGGTTCAGCGACGCGAGCAAGTCGAGCTGCGCGCGCTGCCGCTGCTCGTTGAGATTCGCCGGCGGCTTGAGGTTGGCGATGGGTTCCCCCTGCGGCTTGAGCCAGGTGCCTTGATACACGCTGGGCAGGAAGCCCGCGCCCCAGTTGAGCGCGTTGCCCTTGGGCAGGCCACGGTTCAGCGGGTCGCTCATCACCACGAAGCTCGGCAGCGCATCGCTCTCCGAGCCGAGGCCGTAAGTCACCCACGAGCCGACACACGGGCTGCCCATGCGCGTGACGCCGGTGTTCATCATGAAGAGCGCCGGGCTGTGGTTGTTCGAGTTCGTGAAGCACGAGTGGATGAACGCGAGTTTGTCCACCTGCCCCGCGAGGTGCGGAAACAAATCCGAAGTCCAAGTCCCGCTCTGCCCGCTCTGCTGCCACGCGAACGGCGACTTCATCAGCGGCCCGACTGCCCCGGGGAAGAACCCGGTCTTGTTGTCGAAGCCGGCGAGTTCCGTGCCATCGCGCTTGGCCAGCTCGGGCTTGTAATCCCAAGTGTCCACCTGGCTCGGCCCGCCGTTGGCGAAAATCCAGATGACCGACTTGGCGCGCGGGGTGAAGTGGGAAGGCTTGGGAGCCAGTGGATTCAACGGGCCGGCCACTGCGTCGCGACCGAGCAGACTGGCGAAGGCGAGCCAGCCGAGGCCGCCGCCCGCCCGTTGCAGAAGCTGGCGGCGGGAAACCGTGCCGGCGGCTTCCAGCCGCCGCTCTTTGCTTCCGCACGCACCCGACGGCGGCTGGAAGCCGCCGGCACAGGGCTTGGTGTCAGTTCTCATACGCAAATTCGTTCAGGCCGAAGAGCACTTGGCAAAAGTCGGCGAGCGCAAGCTGCCGGGCGTTCGGCTTCTTCTCCGCCTCGTAGCTGGCGGTCTGCGCGGCAAGGAAGGCCACGGCGCTCCCCTGCTCTTTCGCGGTTGCGAGGCGGCTCAACGCGAGCAGGTAGGCGCGGTTGATTTGGGCCGGCGACTCGGTGCCCGGCGTGTCCGACTCCACGCGGCGGGCAAAGGCCTCCGCCCACTCGCGCACCTGCGGACCGTTCATCAGGAGCAGCGCCTGCGGGGCGACGGTCGTGGTGGGCCGCACGCCCTGGCTCACGAGCGGCTCGGGCTGGTCGAAGACCACCATCGAGCCGATGAGCTGGCTCCGCTTCATCGTGAAGTAAATGCTCCGCCGCTTGCTGCGCTCGTCCTTCGTGCCGGGGCCGAACATCGTCGCGTCGAACTGGCCGCTGACGGCGAGCATCGCGTCGCGGAGGGCTTCGCCTTCGAGGCGACGCGGCTGCCGGTGAAGAAAGTAATTAGTGATTAGTGATTCAGTGTTGAGCGAAGGCGTTTTCTGCGAACCCCCAGCGGCCGCCTTCGCCGACTTATCACTAATCACTAAATACTTCTCACTCTCCGCCCGATACGCCGCGCTCTCCATGATAAGCCGGTGAACCGCCTTCAACTTCCACCCGCCGCGCACCAGCTCGCCAGCCAGCCAGTCGAGCAACTCCGGGTGCGACGGCGGCGTGCCCGTGCGACCGAAGTCGTCCGGCGTCGCCACGAGGCCACGACCAAAGTGGTGCTGCCAGAGCCGGTTCACCGCCACACGCGCGACCAAGGCCCCTGCCCCGCTCTCCACGACCGTCAGCCAGTTAGCCAGCGAGCGGCGGCGACCGGAGAACTTCGACCCGGCGGGCGGCTGCCACTGCCAGCGCTGGTCCGCGTCGGCCGAGCGAGTC
>JBEBFV010000593.1:0-3104 GCA_040081795.1 Limisphaerales bacterium
GCTTGGGCCACCGCCATCACCACCGGGGGCGGCCCCCAGCCCAACGGCACGCCCACCGTGGACGGCAAACTCCTCTTCGCCGTCGGCAACAACGGCGACCTCGCCTGCCTCGAAACCGAAACCGGCAAGCTCGTGTGGAAGAAGAGTTACACCGCCGACTTCGGTGGCAAGTGCATGTCCGGCTGGGGCTACAGCGAGTCCCCGCTCGTGGACGGCGACCGCCTCATTTGCGTCCCCGGCGCGGCCGACGCCGGCATCGCCGCGTTGAACAAGCGGACCGGCGAAGTCATCTGGAAATCCGAAATGCCTGAGCTGGGCCGCGCGGGGATGGACGGCGCGGGCTACACCGGCGTCGTCATCTCGCAGGGCGCGGGCGTGAAGCAATACGTCACGCTCACCGGACGCGGCCTCGTCGGCGTGCGGGCGAGCGACGGCAAGTTCCTCTGGGGCTACAACCGGATCGCAAACGTCACCGCCGACATCCCCACGCCCATCGTGAAGGGCGACTACATCTTCGGCTCAAGCGGCTACGCCGACGGCGGCACGGCGCTGGTGAAACTCGTGAAGGACGGCGCGGGCGTGAAGGCCGAGGAAATCTATTACCTCAAGGCCAACGAGCTTCAGAACCACCACGGCGGCATGATTCTCCTCGGCGACCATGTTTACATGGGCCACGGCCACAACAACGGTTTTCCCACCTGCGTCGAGCTGATGACCGGCAAGGTCGTCTGGGGCAAGGAACGCGGCCCCGGCAGCGGCTCGGCGGCGATTGTGATGGCCGATGGCCACCTCTACTTCCGCTACGAGGACGCCGTTATGGCGCTCATCGAAGCCACTCCCAAAGGCTACAACCTGAAAAGCTCCTTCACACTCGCCAGCAAGAACGGCAAGAGCTGGCCTCACCCCGTCATCCACAACGGCAAGCTCTACATCCGCGACCAGGACAACCTCCTTTGCTACGACGTGAAGTCCAAGTAGCCCTCAACCGCGTAACCTCACCTCCACCGCGACTGTCTCAACTGCCAGCCAAACCAACACCACCATGAACCGAATCCTCGCCTCCCTCCTCCTCACCGCCCTCACTGCCACCGCCGCCGACTGGCCGCAATGGCGCGGCCCCAACCGCGACGGTATTTCAAAGGAGACCGGCCTGCTCAAGTCTTGGCCCGAGGGAGGCCCCAAGCTCGCGTGGAAAGCCACAGGGATGGGCGACGCTTACACTTCGCCATCGGTTGTCGGCGGGCAGATTTTCGGGATGGGCCTGTTCGACCAGGACGAATCGGTGTGGGCGCTGGACACGGCGACAGGAAAGCTGCTCTGGAAGACGCGCATCGGGGACGCCGCCCGCGTGCGCCAGACTCAAGGTGGCCACGGGCCACGCAGCACGCCGACAGTCGCTGGCACCCTGCTTTACGTTGAGGGCGCTGGCGGGACTATTGCCTGCCTTGAAGCGTCGAACGGAAAGGTTGTTTGGACCAAGTCTCTCGTGAGTGATTTCGGCGGTGCAGCACCCAGTTGGGGATTCAGTGAGTCTCCCCTAGTGGACGGTGAAAGGGTTCTCGTGACCCCCGGCGGCCAAGGTGGCGCGATCGTCGCCTTGAACAAGAAGACCGGTGACACGGTGTGGGCGACGAAGGACTTCAAGGATCGTGCGGAATACTCCTGCCTCGTGGCAGCGGAAATAGGGGGGGTGAAGCAATACGTCCAGCTCACGGGCCAGAATGTTGCCGGCATTGCCCCAGACTCCGGCAAGGTGCTTTGGACAGCAGTGCGCCAAGGTAAGACAGCCACCATCCCCACGCCAATCGTCAGCGGCGACCTTGTGTATGTAACCAGCGGCTACGGCATCGGCTGCAACTTGTTCAAAGTCTCGAAGGACAGCGGCGGCTTCAAAGCGGAACAGGTTTACGCGAACACCCAGATGGTGAACCATCACGGCGGGGTCATTCAGATAGGCGGATTTGTTTACGGTTCGAGCGATGTGGGCAAGGAGAAGCCGTTCACCTGCATGGACCTGAAGACCGGCGAGGTGAAGTGGACCGAGGCAAGCGTTGCCAAGGGGTCACTGACCAGCGTGGACGGGCTGTTGATTCATCGCGCTGAGGGCAATCGTGGAACTGTGACTTTGTTCGAACCGATACCAGCGGGGTTCAAGCAACACGGACGCTTCGACCAGCCTGACCGGAGCGGCAAGCCAGCATGGGCACACCCCGTCGTCGCCAACGGCAAGCTCTACCTCCGCGACATGGACGTGCTTCTCGCCTACGATGTGAAGGCGAAGTAGGCGTTGCTGCCAGCCCTTCCCGCCATGCACCGCTCCCTTGCCGCGCTGCTCTGCGCGTTCATCTGCGCAGGCTTGAACGCCGCCGAGACGCAGCCCACGCGCCTGCTCAACGGCAAGGACCTCGACGCCTTCACGGTCTTCATGAAGGATTCGGGCAACACCGACCCCGACAAGGTCTTCACCGTGCGCGACGGGATGCTCTACATCAGCGGACAGCGCAACGGCTACCTCGCCACCAAGCGCGAGTTCGCAAACTACCGGCTCGTCGCGGAGTTCAAGTGGGCGGAGAAGAACTGGCCGCCGCGCGACCAGAAGACCCGCAACAGTGGCATCTTCATCCACGCGCAACCCGGCGACAAAATCATGCCGCAGTCGGTTGAGATTCAGATTCAGGAGGGCGGGACCGGCGACACCATCCCCATCAGCGGCACGTCGCTCACGCAGGGCGGCGAGACGAAGACCAAGGGCCGCTTCGATCGTCCAGGCCGCGAGCCGTTCAAGGACGTGCTGGGCTTCCGTGGTCCCAATGAGATCGAGAAACCGCGCGGCGAGTGGAACACCGTCGAGATCATCGCCGATGGCGACCGGCTCAAGGTTAGCGTGAACGGCAAGGTGATGTTCGATGGCACGCAGGCCAAGCCCGACAAGGGCCGCATCCTCATCGAGTGCGCCTACGCTGAGATGTGGTGGCGCAAGCTCGACGTGCATCCGCTCCCAAGAAAGTAGACTCTATGCGTAATAGGTGAAAAGGCGTATGAATGAATTGGCGTTATTTTCAGGTGGTCGCCCGTGCCGTCGTGCGGAGGTTGTGCAAGCCGCA
>JBEBFV010000594.1:0-3095 GCA_040081795.1 Limisphaerales bacterium
CTGCGCGTCCACCTGTGCGGGCGGACGCGCAGCGCGCACGCTGGGCTGCGTCAGGTCAGCGCGGCGCGGCTGGGCTTCGGCCAGATCAATCATGCGCGGACGCTACTGCGCGCGGGAGCGAGCGTCAACGCGCTGGCAGAAAGCCCGCGAGAGCGCGAGGTATTTGCGACGGTAACTGCACTGGCAATCGGGTCAGGGTGTCAAACGCCACGGTTCGGGCAACCGGCAGTTTTGACGCCCAGAAAACCGCTCGCCGTTTTCCATCGTGCTCCCTACTGTCCACCACCAGCCCAACACGCCATGAACCCACACACCGCCACGGCCACAGCCGCCCTGCTGCTTCTCTCCCCTGCCCTGCTCTACTCGCAAATCGCCGCGCCGCCCGCCGACCCCGCCTACACCCGCTGGTTCCAGCCGCACAACTGGCAGCGCGCGGGCGACCAGCCCGCGCTTGGCCTCGGCGAGAAGGGCCGATTCGATGACCAGCACATCTTCGCGCCGCACGTCATCCACATGGGCGGCGAGTTCTGGATGTATTACTGCGGCTCGCAGCGCGCCGTGGACGCTGGCGTTTACAAAGGCGTCGCCCGCGACCCGGCGAACCCGGCGCGTTCCGACCAACGCGTCTTCAAGCTCGGCCTCGCGCGCAGCAAGGACGGCGTGAACTTCAAGCGCCACTCGCCCGACCCGGTCTTCAGCTTCGGCGACGACATTCATTCCATCGTCACGTTTGCCATCCTGAAGAATCCCGACGGCTCAGTGCTGCGCGAGAACGGCCGGCTTCGCGCCTACTTCGCCGCCGTGGATTTTCCCAAGGGCACCTACAAGCACGACCTCTACGAGACGTTCAGCACCGACGGCATCAGTTGGTCGAAGCCCACGCACGTCATGGCCAACGCCTATGCGCCGTGCGTCATCAAGGAGGGCGGCAAGTATCGCATGTGGTATACGTGGATTGACCGGCACCCGTGGCACACGAGCCACGCCGAGAGCGACGACGGCACGCGCTGGCGGCTCACCGAGAAGCCTTGCATCGTCATGGACCAGAAGTGGGAGGTGAAAGACCAGGTCTATCCGATGGTCATCCGCGCCGACGGCCTTTGGGTGATGCTCTACGGCTGCTACTGGGCCGACGACAAGCACACCGCGCTCGGCTTCGCGGTGAGCAAAGACGGGCTGACCTGGGCGAAGCATCCGGAGAATCCCGTCTTCCGCCCCGAGCCGAAGCACGATTGGGAATCCAACTTCACCACGAGCCACACGCTGCTGCGCCTGCCCGACGGCAGCTTCCGCCTCTGGTATGCGGGCCGGCGGCAACCGCCGTGGAGCAACCTTTACTTCGCCCTCGGCACCGCGCGGTGGGTCGGACCGAAATGACTTTGTAGGAGCCGACGTGAGGAGGCTCTGACTGGAAACGCGGAGCGGGGAACGAAATGGACGCAGCCCCAACTGACTCGCCAGCCACGCCGCCACCCCGACGCAAATGGCGACGCCGCTCGCTCCAGGTTGCGGCCGTGTTGCTCGTGCTGCTGTCCGCGTCCTGCTGCATCTTCACCGGCCCGCGCGACCTCGCGCGTTATCCGGCACGCGTGACTTCTCCCTACAAGCTCCCGTGGCCGGCGGGCGTGAAGTGGCTTTGCATCCAGAGCAATCGCGGCATCGTCAGCCACCGGGGCGCGGGGGAGTTCGCGTTCGACTTCCTCATGCCCGAAGGCTCGGACGTATGCGCGGCGCGCGGCGGCATGGTGACGGCGGTCCTCGTCAGCCATGACGGCCACGGCTTGAAGGCTCCCAACAACTACCTTGCCATCGCCCACGGCGACGGCACGTCCGGCTGGTATCTGCACTTGCGCAAGGACGGCAGCCTTGTGCGCGTGGGCGAGCGCGTCGAGCAAGGGCGGCGCATCGCCAAGAGCGGGCACGTCGGTCGCAGCCTTGCGCCGCACCTGCACTTCCAAGTCCGCGACGACACGCTCCGAACCACGATTCCGATTTCCTTCGCCGACGTGGGCGAGCACGCGGGCGTGCCACGGATGGGCTTCCACTACACGTCGGGGAACAAGGGGCCGTAGCCAACGGAGCGTTGCGCGGCTTGCGGGGAGTCGCTTAACTCCCGGCGTTGCCATGAAATTCTCCACCTCCTTCACAGCCGTTTTCCTCGTTGCCGCTTCGTTCCTCTCGCCGGAAGTTCCCGCCGCTGATTCCGTCGCCGACGTGCAGCGGCAGGCGAGCCAGTGGCGCGCGGAGCACCGGCTCATTGACCTGCACCAGCACGTCAACTCCACCACGCAGCACATCGCGCGGGCGGTGCGCATCATGGATGCGGCGGGCATCGGGGTGTCTGTGAATCTCAGCGGCGGCACGGTCACGGCGGCGGCGGGCAAGGCCTCCGCATTCGAGCGGAACAAGCGGCTTTCGGACACGTTCGCTCCGCGACGCTTCGTGCTCTACTTCAATCTCGACTACGCCGGCTGGGGCGAGCCGGACTGGTCCTCGCGCGCGGTGAAGCAGGTCGAGGAGGCGCACCGTCTCGGCGCGGCGGGCCTCAAGGAATACAAACGGCTCGGCCTTTACCTGCGCGACAAGGACAACAAGCTCATTGGCGTGGATGACCCGCAGCTCGACGGGGTCTGGAAGCGTTGCGGCGAGCTGGGCTTGCCCGTGAGCATCCACGTCGCCGACCCGCGCGCGTTCTGGCTGCCCTACGACGACAAGAACGAGCGCTGGAGAGAACTCAAGGACCACAAATCGTGGTGGTTCGGCGACAAGGCGAAGTTTCCCGCGCGCGAGGAAATCCTGGCGTCGCTCGACCGCGTCATCGAGCGGCACCCGAAGACGACGTTCGTCTGCGTCCACTTCGCGAACAACGCGGAGGACCTCGACTGGGTGGAGCGCGCGCTGGACCGCCGGCCGAACATGATGGCGGACCTCGCGGCGCGCATCCCGGAGATTGGCCGGCACGACCCGGAGAAGGTGCGGCGGCTCTTCACCAAGCATCAGGACCGCATCGTGTTCGCCACGGATTTCCAAGTGTATGACCGGCTCATCCTCGGCAGCAGCGGCAACGAACCGCCGCCGACCGACGCGGACGCGCA
>JBEBFV010000595.1:0-3093 GCA_040081795.1 Limisphaerales bacterium
CGGGACCATGTAGGTCTCGGCCAGCGCGGCGATTTTACGCATCTGAGAAATGCCGCCCGTGTGGCAGCAGTCGGGCTGGAGGATGTCAATGCAGCGCTCCTGCAAATACGGAATCATGCCCCAGATGGTGCGGTCGCGTTCGCCGGTCGCGAGCGGGATGTTGATGGCGGCCTTGAGGCGCTTGAAGACCTCGATGTTGCCGGGCACGGCGGGTTCCTCGATGAAGAGGAGATCGTAGGGTTTGAGTGCGCTGGCGAGCTGGATGAGCGTCGCGGGCGGCACGGCGCAGTGCGCGTCGAACATCACTGCGCCGTCGGGGCCGACCTTTTCACGCGCGTCGGCGATGGCCTTGACCATGCGCTGGATGTCGGCGGGCGTGCCGGAGTGCTCGTAGATGCCGTGCGGCGGAACCTTCTGCGCCTTGGGCGTGTGATAGACGCGGATGCGGTCGCGCACCGGGCCGCCGAGCAGACTGTAAACAGGCACGCCCCAAAGCTTCCCCGCCAAATCCCACAGCGCGATGTCGATGCCCGCGATGACGTGGACCATGAACGGCCCGCCGCGGATGTCGCGATGCGCGCGGTAGAGTTTCTGCCAGAGGTGCTCGATGCGCGTGGGGTTCTCGTCCTTGAGCAATTCGTAGAGCGACTCCAGCAACGTGATGGCCACGCGGATGTCCGTGCCCTTGATTTCGCCCCAGCCGCTGACGCCGTGGTTGGTGTCAATCCGGATGAAGAGAACGGGGTTAATCCACCACGCCTTGTAGCCGGTGATGCGGATGGAACTCGTCTTGTCCGCGACGGTGACAGCGGGATTGCGCTCGGCGCAAAGCGCGTCCTGCACCATGGCGAGGCCAGTGGCTGCTGCGGCACCCAAGGCGACAAAGTCCCTGCGTGTGGAAGGCGTGGGCTGATTCATGCGCGGAGTTTTCGGCGGCCCCGCGATGATTGCAAGCGCCCGCTTGTGACCGTGCCGACGCTGCCTAAAACACCTCCGCCCGCAGACCCGTCGTGTCCCGCACGACTTGCGCGATGCGTGCGAGGCTGCGCAACGGCAGGTGCCCGCACTCGGAATGCGGCGTGGGCCGCGTGGCCGAGTAGATTTGCACCAGCGGAATGTTTGCACCCGCGTCCTTCAGCTCCTTGAGCCGCTGTGCGTATTCGCGGACCTCTGGGTCGGGTGGCTCTTGGCCGTTGACAAGAGGGAACAGGCTTTGGATCACCACTGGCCGCTGCCGCGCCAGCGTCAGGATGTTCGCGAGCACCGTGTCGAGCAGCACCGATGGGCGGTTGATGCGCTCCATCCATGCCTGCGTGCCCACGTCTAGCTTGGCCCAGACCTCGTCTCGTGCGGTCAGGCAGCGGATGCCCTCGGCCACCTGCGGACGATCCAGCCCGGTCGCGTTGGTGATGAGCACGATCTTGAAGAACGGCAGGCCGCACCGCGCGCGCACGTGCATGACGGCGTGGACGACATCAAGGAACACCGGGCAAAGCGTCGGCTCGCCGTCGCCGCTCAAATTCACTTGGCGGAGCTGAAGCAACTCCGCCGGCAACCCTTGGAATCCATCCAGCGCCGCAAGCCCGCCCGACTCCACCAGTGCCAGCATTCGGCCCAGCTCACCCGCCATCGCGTCCACATCCAGCTCGGCCGCGCGACATTTCGTGCGGCGGTCCACCTCGCAGTAGATGCAGTCGAAATTGCACTCCTGATCCGGGTTCAGGTTCACGCCGAGCGACAGCCCCCGCGCACGCGGCGAGACCACGGCATAGACAAACTTGTTGCCGAGGAAATCCCGTGGCGCGCCAAACGCCGTGCCCGCTGGCCGGGACGCGGTTCGTCCAGTCGGCGGTTTGCTTCGGGCGGTTGGTTCCACGGCGAGCATGGTGTTCAAGGTGTCTATCGCCTCTCAGGCGCGGAGAAACTCGTGCTCCTCTTCGCGCACCACCAGCACAGGGCACGGTGCGATGCGCGCGACGTTCTCCGTCACGCTGCCCAGGAACACGTGCTTCAAGCCCGTGTGGCCATGCGTCGAGATGATGATCAGATCGGCGTCGAGTTCCTTGGCCGCAGCCGCGATCTCCGTGGCGGGCCGGCCAATGCGCGTCTGCTTGGTGGCGGGCACAACATCACCCACCTCCTCCGACATCAGCTTGTCCATCGCCTTCTCCGCCGCCTCGCGGACCTGGCCCTCCATCAGCGGCGAGTCAATCATCCCAAACTCGCCGACCGCGTAGTTGATCTGCGTGACGAAGAGCAGCGTGAGGCTCGCCCCGAACTGCTTCGCAAAGGGGATCGCGTAGCGCAGCGCCTTGCGCGAGCACTCCGAGAAATCCACCGGCACGAGAATCTTATGGATGCTGAAAGGCGACGGAGTCTCACCGGTCAGACCGGCTTCTCTCGCCCCGAGTTCGACCACCACACCACCGTTTGAAGGTTTAATTTTCATGGCGTCACCCTAGGCCACCTGCCGCCCACGACTACACTGGCTTTGGCAAGGGCTGGCTTTCTGTTGCGGGCGCGAGGGCAATTCCGGCCGGGGGAATTCCCGCGTTGAATTGCGCCGCCGCCGCCGCTAGGTTCCGCGCCGTGCTCGACGACCGGGACTATATGCGTTCAACGGAAAGCTCCTTCCGCCGGACCACCACGTTTTACCTCGTCGCCTCGCTTGCGATCATCTTCCTGATCCAGGCGATTCTACTGACCTTTGCGCGCTTCGACCTCGCGGCCGTGCTGGGCCTGCGGGGCGAGGAACTGGCCTCCGGCCAGCTCTGGCGCCCCATCACCTTTCAGTTCGTCCACGCCTGCCCGTGGCCGTGGCACGTCCTCTTCAATTGCCTCGGCCTCTACTTCCTCGGTGTCGTTGTGGAGGGAACCTACGGACGCCATCACTTGTTGAAGCTGTTCTTCCTCGGCGGACTCGTCGGCGGCGGCTTCCACCTTGCGGTTTCCCTTCTGCCGCACCACGGATCGGCGGGCGTCATCGGCGCGTCCGCCGGCGTGCTGGCCTTGCTCGGGGCCTATGCGACGCTGAACCCGTGGCGCGAAATGTGTTTCATAGTCCTGTTCTTCCCAGTGAACTTGCGCGCCTCC
>JBEBFV010000596.1:0-3089 GCA_040081795.1 Limisphaerales bacterium
GCGGCTACGGGCAAAACCATTTTCTGCAACTCGGGCTTTGAGGCTGTTGAAGCCGCGCTCAAGACGGCGGCGCTTGCGACCGGGAGGCGAAGCGTCATCGCCTTCGAGGGCGCGTATCACGGGCTGGGCTACGGCGCGCTCAACGTCACGCATCGCGAGCACTTCCGCAGTCCGTTCCGCTCGCAGCTCGGGGAGTTCGGGCACTTCCTTCCGTTTCCCGTAGCCGCCGACGTGAGGAGGCGGAAGGCAATGGAGGCCCAACAACTCCGCCTCCTGACCTCGGCGGCTACGGGGCTCCTGCATCGCGGAGACATTGGCGCGATTCTCGTCGAGCCGATTCAAGCGCGCGGCGGCATCCACGTCCCGCCGCCGGGCTTTCTGCCGCTGCTGCGAAAGCTCTGCGACAAGCACGGCGCGCTACTCATCCTTGACGAGATTTACACCGGCTTTGGGCGCACCGGGAAGTGGTTTGCCTGCGAGCACAGCGGCGTGGTGCCAGACGTGATTTGCCTCGGCAAGGCACTGACGGGCGGCTTCCCGCTGTCCGCCTGCGTGGGCCGCGCGGACGTGATGGACGCGGCGTGGCCGGCCTCGACTGGCGAGGCGATTCATACCAGCACCTTTCTCGGCCATCCGGTTGGCTGCGCGATGGCGCTTGCGAACATTGAGGAGATTCAGCGGCTGAAACTCGTCGAGCAAACGGCGCGGATAGGTGCTTGGCTGCGTGAGGAGTTGTCCAAGGTCCAAGGTCCAAAGTCCAAAGTCGTTTGCCGTGCGCGCGGGCTGGGCTTGATACAAGGGATCGAACTTGTGCGGGCGGATGGTTTGCCGGCGACTACGGAGTCGCTTGGCATCCTCAAGCGGCTTCTGCATCGAGGCTTCATCTTTCTACCCGAGGGCGAGCACGCGAATGTGATCGGCTTCACCCCGCCGCTCACCATCACGGAGGCCCAGCTTCGTCGCGCCGTGCGTGCACTCGCAGAGGAACTCGTCGCCCTGCCATGACGCTCACCGAGATGCGGGAAATCCTGAAGACGCGCGACCTGCAACTGACCAAGTCGCTCGGTCAAAACTTCCTGCACGACGGCAACCAACTGCGGCGCATCGTCGCGGCGGCGGAGCTTTCCGCAACGGACCGCGTGCTGGAAATCGGCCCCGGCCTCGGGCCGCTGACGGAGTTGCTCCTGGCCAGCGGCGCGCGGGTGCTGGCGATCGAGAAGGACGGGCGGCTCGCCACGTTTCTCCGCGAGCGCCTCGCCAGCCAGCCGAACTTCACGCTGCTCCACGACGACGCGCTGGATTACCTCCAACGCCGTGCCGACGACTTGCAGTCGCCGTTCGACGCGCCCGGCCCTGAAGGTGGCGACTCCACATCGCCGGCACCTGCCAACTGGAAGCTCGTCGCCAACCTGCCTTACTCGGTCGCCTCGCCGATCCTTGTCGAACTCGCGCTGCACCCCCGTGGTCCTGAGCGCATGGTCGTCACGCTCCAGCTCGAAGTAGCCAAGCGCATCGCCGCCGCGCCAGACACGGACGACTACGGATTGCTCACGCTCCTTGTTGGTCTTCGATACCAGTGCAGCGGCCTCTTCAAGATCCCGGCGGCGTGCTTCTTCCCAGCGCCAGACGTGGAATCGGCGTGCATCACGCTGACGCGCCGCACGCCGCCATTGCTCGATGAGAGGCAGGCGAAGATCTTCGTTCGTGTGGTCAAGCGCGCCTTCTCACAGCGGCGAAAGATGATGTTCAAGCTGCTCAAGGCCGACTGGCCGGAGGACAAGCTTCAGTCAGCTTATGCGACGCTGGGCATCTCGCCGCAGGAACGTGCGGAAAAGGTTAGCTTGGAAGTATTCACGGATTTTTGCAGACTGCTGGCCACGTGAGCGAAGAGATTTTCGATGTGGTGGACGACCGCGACCGGGTCATCGGCAAGCAGACCCGGCGGGAAGTCCATCGCCGCGGCCTGAAGCACCGGGCCGTCCATGTGCTCGTCCTGAACGAGCGGGGCGAGGTTTACCTCCAGAAACGCTCGTTCAAAAAGGACACCTTCCCCGGTGCCTGGGACTCTTCCGCCTCCGGGCATTTGAATTCCGGCGAGACATACGAGGCTTGCGCGGTGCGCGAGGCCCGTGAAGAAATCGGACTGTTCCTGAAGCGCACGCCGAAGCGGCTCTTCAAGATTGATGCCTGCCCCCAGACCGGCCAGGAGTTCGTCTGGGTCTATCGCTCGGAA
The DNA here is from genome assembly GCA_040081795.1 of Limisphaerales bacterium. GTDB lineage: Bacteria > Verrucomicrobiota > Verrucomicrobiia > Limisphaerales > SXTU01 > SXTU01. The sequence continues at coordinate 2,234 of JBEBFV010000596.1, forward strand.
TTCAACGGCCCGTTCCGGCTGAACCTCGACGAGCTGGAGTGCGGCGCGTTCTTCAAGGCTGACCACGTCAACCGCTGGATGGCGGAGCGACCGCGCGACTTTGCGGACGCCTTCAGGCTCGTCTGGAAATACTTTCTCAACCCGCCGCCGCCCAAGCCCAAGGCAGTTGCCAAGCCCGCCAAGGTCACAAAGATCGTGAAGGCCGCAAAAACTGCGAAGGCCAAACCTGCCAAGGCCAGGCCCACCCGACGCGCCCCGACGCGCAAGTCCGCGAAGGCCACCAAGCCCAGGTCCGCCGCCAGGAAGCCCAGCCGCAAGCCGGTTGCCAAGGCCCGCAAGCCAAAGCGGCGCTGAAAAAGTATTTGGCGGACGCGCGCGACCATAGTATGTCCTCCCGGCGCACCGCAGCGGTGCCCTTGCCAGAGTAGCTCAGGGGTAGAGCAGAGGACTCATAAGCCTTTGGTCGGCGGTTCAATTCCGCCCTCTGGCACCAATTCATTCCTTTCGCCTGCTTCGTCCGTTGTGCCCGCTCAGTTCGTCGGCACCCGGCCGCTTCAATAGTCCGCGATGGAGCCGTCCTTGAGCTTCGCGCCGGGCCACTTGTAGGTCTGCGGCTTCTTCGCCTCCTCATCGAGAATCTTCGCATCCATCTCGACGCCGAGCCCGACGCCCTTGGGCAGCGCCACGTAGCCGTCCTTGTCCACCGTCCAGTCCATCATCGCGATGCCGCGCGGGTTGAAGCCCATGTTGGTGGGGTAAAACTCATGGATGAGGAAGAGCGGCGTGGCGGCGGTAGCGTGGATGCTGGCCGAGATGCCGAGGTTGCTCGCGGTGCAATGCGGCGCGAGCGGGACCA
>JBEBFV010000597.1:0-3088 GCA_040081795.1 Limisphaerales bacterium
ACCCAGACCGGCGGCGAGGAGACCGATGTCATCCCCGACCCCGGCCCCACGATGCGCAAGACGCAGGAGCGCACGCCGCCGCCGCCCACCACGCTCACCGTCATGTATAAGGTGGAATACGGCGAGAAGCTCAAATACGTCCACCCCGACGGCACGGTGCAAATCTTCGAGCAATGGCAGAGCTACCCCGGCGACGCCCAGAAGCTCATCATTGCCTGCAACGAGCGCCTCGCCGACGGGAACAATTACCAATACGCCACCAAGCCGCTCGCCAGTTCCGGCTTCGACCCCGTGGACATCCCGATTCTCTACATGACGGGCGACTACGACTTCACCCTGACGCCCGCTGAGGTCGAGAACCTCCGCAAATTCCTCACCGCCGGCGGCACCATCCTCTTCAACGCCGCGCGCGGCCTGGACGAGTTCTCCCTCGCCGTCGCGCGCGAGATGCGGAAGGTCTTTCCGCAAAAGCAGTTCATGCGGCTGCCGCTCGACCATCCCGTTTTCAACTCGCGCTACCGCATCCAGCAGGTGATGACGCTGGTGAACGGCGTGCAGTTCCAGCAGCCGCCCGAGATTTACTCCATGGACATCGGCACGCGCGCCGCCGTGCTGCTCGTGCCCACGGGCCTGGGCGCGGCCTGGAGCAGCGCCAAGTATCATCCCGCCGGCAAGCACATCACCGGCGAGACGGCGTGGCGGCTGGGCGTGAACCTCGTCGCCTACGTCCTCGGCAGCACCGAGTATGGCCGCTTCCTCGCGCAGCAGTTCCCGCTCTACGACGGCCAGTCCCGCCCCGGCGACGTCTTCCGCCACGCCACCGTGATGTATCGCGGGAGCTGGGACCTGCATCCCGGCCTGCAAAACAGCGTCGCCATCGGCCTCAACGACAACACGAAGATTGACGTGGACTACACGCCGCACCGCGTCGCGCTCGACGACCCGCAGCTTGGCAACTACCCACTGGTCTTCTTGACGGGGCACTACGACTTCGAGCTGACCTCGAAGGAAATCGAGGGCCTGCGCCGCTACCTCGAACGCGGCGGACTGCTCGTCGCCAGTGCGGGCGCGGGGCTGAAGCCGTTCGATGCCGCGTTCCGGCGCGAGCTGAAGAAGGTCTTCGGCAAGAATGAACTGCTAAAACTCCCGCCCACGCACCCGCTCTTCACCGCCGGCTGGAATCCGCTGGAGAAAGTCACCTTCACCGCGCCCGCGCTGCGCGACGACCCGGCACTGGAATACCCGGAGTTCCACGGCCTCTTCCTCGACCAGCGGCTGGCGGTGCTCTACACGCCCTTCGATTTCCAGAGCGCGCTCAACCGCGAGTCCAACGCCTACGCCAAAGGCCTCGAACCCACCGACGCCCTGCGCGTGGCGCTGAACGTCATCACGTATGCGCTGAGTCATTGAAGGGGAAGTCCACGTAAGGCATTTCTCCCAAATCGCGCGAATGAAGGTTTTCCAAGTAAGCATCAGAACGACGGTCTGCGTCGTCCTTGCGGGCTTGGCGCTTCTTTCGCTGGCTGCGTGCGCACAACATTTCACGCTGACATCCCCGGCACAGGTTTCCCGACTACCATCCAGTCGCGGCATGAACGGAGGCAGCTATGTTGCGCTGACTCCTTGGCAGTATCGCGGCTCCGACCTCGGCACACATCGGTTCTATTATTACTACAACACCGACAACCTCCTTCATCGTCGAGAAGTCTCTATTCCATCTGAAGCCGCTGTTCTGCACTTTCCGGCGGTTACTTTTGGCTCGGAGCTTCGCTGGACCACGCTCCAGCCCGACACAAAAGCTTTTCACTTTTACCCGCCCGATTCACCCACTCGGCGTTGAATCTCCACCCATGAGCGAATCCATCGAACAGCGCGCCGCCTCGGCCAGCCCCAACGGGGCTGCGTCCTCCAGCCCAAGGTTGCGCTCCCGGCGCTACCTTGGGTGTCAGTCGCAAAACGGCCCAACCCCAACGGGGTTGCGGCTCGTGCGGCACCCCGGCCACAACCCCGTTGGGGTTGGCTGCTGGGAGCGTTCGTTGCCCCAGGGTAGCTCGTCCCTCGCAACCCTGGGCTGGAGGACGCAGCCCCGTTGGGGCTGGCAGGTCAGCGCTGCGTTCCGGGCATCGTCATGGGACAACGAGGCGCAGATTCGGAAACACGCTCCTGAATTCTGTCTCGTTGCGCGTCAGCAAGCCATCGAACCGCTCTGCGAAACCTCCAATGAGGATGTCGGCCATCGGACGCTTTGGCGTGCGGAGAAGCCGCTTGGCCTGCACGTAGCGATGCCAGCCAGCGTGCGCCGCCAAGGTCTCGGCTCGGTTCCATGCCTGCGACCAGGAGACTTGCAGGTGGTGGAGAAAGAGTTCCTGCCGGGCGACATCTCCGGCAAACACAGGAGCGAGTTCCACGTAGGTGACGGGGGCCACGACCAGTCCCTCAATTCGTTTGGCACTCAGCAGCGCCGCAGAACCGGCAGCAAAGTTCGGGTCGGCATCCGAGATGTCGATGAGCAGGCAGGTGTCCACTACCCACGACATGCTAGTCCGCGTCCCCCTCGCGAAGTTCCTTCATCCACTCAGCCGTCGTCCGCGGCGCACGACCTTCGCGCAGCGCGAAGCCAATCATCGCGTGGGCACCCAGTGGTTTCTCTTGGGGCGGGGCGGTTGGTGCTGGCTGCTGGCTGTCGAGCCAAGCGAGGAGCTTCGCGGCCAGCGGTTCATCCAGGCCAGCGACTCGTTGAACGGCCATTTCAGTGGTGCTCATGCGGATTTGTTACGCTATCGGGAGCCGTTGAGCAAGATTTGGTAGCGACCCGTGGCACGACCCGAGGGATTCTCTAACCAACCGACAACACCGCACTCCAACCCCATTTCCAACGCAACCCCACCCATGAGCGAACCCATCGAACAACAAATCCAAAAACTGCACCGTTGCCAAAACGACATGCTCGCCGAGCTGGGCAAGGTCGTGGTCGGCCAGCGCGAGGTGCTTGAACAACTCCTCACCACCATCTTCGCCGGCGGCCACAACCTCCTCGAAGGTGTGCCCGGCCTCGCCAAGACGCTGATGATCAGCACGCTCTCCCGCG
>JBEBFV010000169.1:0-11619 GCA_040081795.1 Limisphaerales bacterium
ATGATGGAGAGCTTGCTCTGCTGGCGGCGGGCGAGCGTCGCTTTCTTCAGCTTGGTCACCACGCCGCCGACGGTCTTCACGGACAGATCCTCGCCGGTCTCGCTCACGATGAGGCCGAAGAATTCCTCGCCATCCTTGGCCTCCACCGACCACGCCTCGAAGCCGAAGGAGATGCCGGCGCTGGGATCAAGGATGGATTCGAGCAACGCGTCCTTGCCGAGCTTGCTGCCGATCTCGGAGAGCGCGGGGCCGAAGTCCGTCCCCTGGCCATTCACGACATGGCACTTCGCGCAGCCGACGGTCTCGCGGGAGAAGACTTCCGCGCCGCGTTTGGCGTCGCCCTTCATCGCGAGCAATTCGGCGACGGGTGGCAATGCCTTGTCGCCCTGGCCGGGCGGCAGGGGTAGCAGCTTCGCGGCCTCGGCCTTCAACTCGGGCCAGCGCACGGCGTTCAGCTCGGCGGTGGCGGTGAACCGGAGGTCGGCGGGCAGCTTGTCCTCGCGCGCGAGCTTGAGCAGCGCCGCCGCGCCGTCCTGCGTGCGGGCGAGCGCGCGGACGGATTGTTTGCGGAGGTTTGCGTCGCGGGCAGTGTCGGGCACGAGCGGGAGCAGGAGCGCGGGGAGCTGCTTCGCGCCGGTATTGCCGAGCGCCTCGACGAGCTTCGTGGCGGCGGCGGTGTCCTTGCCCGTGAGTGCGGCGGAGAGTGCGGCGGTGTCGCCATTGGCGAGGACGAGGCGGAGCGCGGTGACGCCGGCCTCGTCGGCGGAATTCTTCACGGCGACTTCGAGCAAGCCGGCGTTCTGGCCGGCGAGCTTGAACTGCTCGACGAGCTGCACGAACTGCGGCGTGCCGCGCGTGGCGGCGAGGACTTTGCCCAGCGCTTCCACGAGCTTGGGATTGGCGTTGACCGCCTCTGGCCCAAGACGGGTGAGCGCCTCGATCATGGTGTTGAGCTTCCCCGGCTCAATCGGCTGCGCGACAGCGGCGGCGGCCAATGCCAGCAGGCAAATCGTGGTGCGAAGGTTCATCATCGTCGGGCGGAAGATGCGACGGACGGGCGGGACTTGGCGAGGGGAATGAAGCGGCATCAGGTGAATGGCTGACTCGACTTACGCGGAGGTTGGCAGTAACAAAGCAGCAATCCGTCACCCTACGACAATGCGCGCACTCAAAACCATGTTGATGCTCGCTGTGGTCCTGCTGATGGCATCCGCTGGCAGTCAGGCGCAGACCGTGTATTCAGTGCGTGTCTTTGCGGGTGGTCGCTCAAGGGGGCCTGATTGGACCATCGGTAGCGGATCGGCCCGCTTCGGCCTGTGGGTGTATGGCGTGACCGAAGATTCTGCTGGCAGTCGCCTCGACCCTTTTGCTGCGGCGGCCAGAGGAGTCGTGATGCAGGATTACACTGTGATTCAAGTCGGTCCGTATTCACACGAGGTCAAAGCACCAATCGGAGTGGTCGCTGGAGTGGGTTTGGTCGGGCTGTTGACTCTCATAGTCTCAGCCTGCGCCGGACGGACTATGTTTCGACGAGCAGCTTCTCCCACTCCGGCTGCTTGAAGCCGACGAGGCCGCTCTTGTCCGTGAGCAGGAAGGGGCGCTTCACCAAGTTGCCATTCGTGGCGAGCAGGGCGAGGGCTTCCTCGACAGTAAGCTTGGGCAATCGCTCGGCGAGTTTCATCGCCTTGTAGTCGCCGCCAGAGGTGTTGAAGAGGCGGTGGAGGTCGCCACCGTAAATCGCCAGCATCCGCTTCAACTCGGCCTTCGTGGGCGGCTGCTCGCGGATGGGAATGGCGTCGAAGGCGAGACTGCGGGCTTCGAGGAATTTCTTCGCGCGGCGGCAGGTGTCGCAGCCGGAGTAGGCGTAGAGGCGGAGTTTCATGGGATGTTGCGTGCTGCGTATTGCGTGTTCAGAGAGCTAGGCCGGTTGCGTCCGTGCTTAATCACGCAACACGCAACACGCAACACGGAGCACGCCGTCATTGCCCAAGAAACCTATCCCTCCCCGCCACCAACGCCGCCATCTTCCGGTCAGCGACCGAACGCGACAGCATCCAGAAGCCGCAGTCGGGGTGGACCCACTTGATGCGCTCGGCCCCAAGCACCTTCACGGCGTGGGCGATGCGCGTGGCGATGAGGTCGGGCGATTCAACTTCGTTGTCCTTGATGTCCACGACGCCGAGGCCGAGGGCGATGCCGGGGCGGAGGTCGCGGAAGGCGTCCAGCTCGTCGTAGCCGCGCCGGGCGAATTCGAGGACGAGATGGTCCACTTCGAGTCGGTTGAGGAAGGGGAGGAGATTGCGCCAATAGCCCTTTTGGATGCTTTGGCCGCCGTAGTTGCCGAAGCAGAGGTGCAGGCCCTTCTGGCCGTGCACGCTTTTGAGGACGTGGTTGATTGGCTCGTGCGCCCAGTCGGCGTCCTCGGGATGGCCGGGGAGATTCGCCTCGTCCACCTGCACGACGGCGGCGTCAATGTCCGCGACCTGCCGGCGCAGCGCCTCGGCCAGCGCCATCGTGAGCGCGCGCGTGTCTGGGTAGAACTCGTTCACGAGCGTCTTCGCGAGCATGTAGGGCGAGGTGAGCGTGAACTTCAGCGGGCGCGAAGTGAGGCCCTTCACGGACTGCCACGCGGCGGGGAGGTTCAAGGTGCCTTCGCCGATTTCGCCGCGAACGACGCCTGCCGGCTGCGTGCGAAACTTCATACTTTGCGCAGCGCGGAACTTCGCCAGCTCCTCGCGCGACAGCGAGGTGTGGATGCCGCTCATCGGGCGGATGAAGTAGTCAATCATCCCGTTGGTCTCGGGGTGGTTCACGTCGAAGCGCGACAGCTCGCCGTCCGCGATGACATCAAGGCCGGCCAGTTCCTGCGTCTTGAGCACGACGAGGATGGCATCGCGCAGCGCGGTGGCGGTGGGGAAGGCGGCGAGCCACGCGGGGACGGGATAGCTGCCGACAACGGTGGTCAGAATCTGCGGGGCGGACATGCTGGGAGTGTTGAGTTCAAAAACCGAAGTTCAAAGCGCAAAGTCGCGCGCGGGAACCGACGACGGCTGATGTAGGAATCACCGCCTTGCGTGGGTGGCGCGGCACTTCAGAATCGGTAGCCGATGCCGGCGGCCACCCCAAGTCCGTCGGAGAGGTTGATCTCGCCGGAGCGGGTCGGGCCGTTGTGGCGGATGGGATCGGTCAGCAGGTGCCGCAGTTCCATATGCGCGTCCCAGTGTTCGCTGAGGCGGCGGTTGATGCGCAGGGCGCTGAAAAGCCCGGCCCAGAAGTGCGCGTCGGAGGAACGGCCACTCTGACTGATCGGCGCGATGTTCGGCGCGGCCACGGTGATCTGCTCCGCGAAACTCAGCCGGGAGAAGCCCACGCCCAGCGCCACGCCCGCCTGCACCCCGATCCGCCAATTCTCATTCGGTTCCCAAGCCAGCGCCGGCCCGACGCGCAGTTGAAACGCGTGCATCTCCAGCTTGCGCGGACCCGTCACCGCCGCCGCCACCGTGGCCTCCGTGCGCGTGGGCGTGCTCCCGATGGAGGGGCTGCCGGGCACCGGGACGAACGTGCCGTCGAACTGCGTCGCCGGCGCCACGATGCTCAACGGCACTCCGTTCAGCGCGAACACGTCCGTCAGCAGGCCGACCTGTGAGCTGGGCGCGCCATTCTGCGCCCATTTGAAAAACTGGTAGGCCCCGCCCATTTCCCAGCTCAGGCTCCAGTTCCGGCCAGCCTTCCAGTCGTAGCGATAAAACAACTCCAGCCCGGGAAAAGGCTGGTTCTCCAAGTTCCGGGTGTAGTCCCCGCCGGAGAGCCTCACGCTGTGCAAGTCCAGCGTGCCGGCCCCAACGACGTTGACGACCTGCGCGTCGCTGGCGTAGCCGAAGAATGTCGTGACTGGAGCGCCGAGGATCACCGGGTTGCCGGCGGAGTTCACCAGGTTGTAGCCATCGTCGTAAGTGCGGTTCACGCGCCCGTCTGCCACGGCGGGTGGAGCTCCCGGCGCCGGCCCGGGATCGGTCGCCCGCGTGGCGGTGAACTTCGCGTGTGCGTTCAGCCATGTCGGCAGGCTCGCGCCAAAGTGGTGGCGGTGCTCAAGCCGTTTGTCCAGGACCTGCGCCTCGGCGCTGGCGTGGAGCGCGCAAAACGTCGCGGCAAGCAGGCGTGCCTTGTGTGCGGGGGATGACATGGGAGTGGCAGTCAGCGATCGGTGACCACGCGGTAGAAACGTGCGGGGCCGGGCGCGGTGTCCGTGCCGGGCGGCCCGTCGTCAATCCAGTTGTAGATGCGCCCGGTGCCGTTGATGACCACGGGCGAAGTTTTCCAGACGGGGCCGGCCACATCCTGATACTGCACGTAGTAGGGCTGGCCCACGCGCGTGGGAAACTTCAGGTAGTTCTTCGCCACGCGGTCCGGGTCGTAGCCGTTTCTGCTGGCGGCCACGGCGGTCATCAGGGCGTTGGTCGGCACCGTGCTCGCGCGCTGCTGGTTGAGCAGCTCCAGCTTCAGCCCTGGCGAGAATGGCTGCAGGTCGCTGCTGAAATACTCCACCTTCAACGTCACGTTGCTCCCGGCAGGGATCGTCAGGTTGTAGTCGAGATAGACACGGCCGGCGTTGGTCAGCGTGGCGTTCTGAAGCGTCACCGTCGCCGGCAGGTTCGTGGCCGTGAGGCGCAGAGCCGTGAAGTCGAACGGCGTGTTGTTCACCACGCTCACCTTCTGCTCGTAAAGGCTCGTCTGCGGGTTGAACAGCGGCGTGCCGAACGTGCTGTTGTAGGAACCCTGGTTGGTCGCGCTCGTCAGGAGCGGCTGGTAGATGATGACCGGCACGGTGACGAGTTCCGTGGTGCCGTCGCTGTAACGAGCCAGCACGGTGACGGTCGAGCGGTTCGTCGAGCCGTCCTGCCCGGCGACTGGCAGCACCCGCACGACGTTGTTTGTGGGATCGTAAGTGATGCCCTCGACCAGGTTCGTGTCCAACGTGACCACCGTGGCGTTGGTGACCATCCGGCCCACGCCGGGGTTGTTGAATCCGTTCAGCGGCACCTCGAGCGAGGCCCCGCGCGCCGGGATTTCAACCTGAATGTCGAAGACGCTGTTGCCCCGGTTGGTGCGCCCGCCCTCGTCCTGCGCCACTAGCACCAGCGCGTCGTCGCCGAAGTAGTTCGTGGTCGAGACGTAGGCCAGGCTCTCCAACGCGGCATTCAGGCTGGCGATGGCGCCGGCCATGACGAGCGTGTTCGTGCTGGTTGAGCCGTTGGGCAGGGCCAGCCCGTTGGTCACGGTCACGGCGAGCGTGCCGTTGGTCACGGTGAGCGTGAGCGTCAGCGCCGTGCTGTCCGGGTCACTCACGCGGATGGCGTTGAGGTCGGGCGCGTTCGTGGCGGAGAAGCGCAACGCGGCGCTGGAGAAGACCCGCTGCTTGCCCGGCGGCGGCGTGATGACCGGCCGCGCCAGCACGATAAGACTCACCGTGGCGGGCGTGGAGTTCGAGGAGGCGTCCGAAGCGCGGTAAGTGAAACTGTCCACGCCGTAGAAACTCTGGTCCGGCGAGTAGGTGAAGCCGCCGTTGGCGTTGAACGTGATTGTGCCGTGGGTGGGATTGGTGAGTTTCGTCGCAGTCAACGGGTTGTTTTCCACGTCCGTGTCGTTGGCCAGCACGCCGGCAGCAGCCACCGTGAGCACATTGCCCTGGCTCATCGTGTAGCTGTCAGCGTTGGCGACCGGAGTATCGTTCACCGCCGTCACCGCGATGGTGAAGGTGTTCGTGCTCTTGTCCACGCCACCGCCCGCCGTGCCCCCGTTGTCCTGCACGACGACCGTCACCGTGGCGGAGCCACTTGCGTTGGTGGCGGTGGTGAAGTTCAGCATGCCGTTGTTCGCAATAGTCGGGGCGGCGCTGAACACCGCCGCGTTGTCAACCGTGACCGTGTAGCCCACGAGCGCCTGCGCCGATTCATTTGCCGGGCCGGGCGAGTAGGTCACGAAGCTGCTCATGCTCTGCGCCCCCGCATCTTCCAAGACCGCCACGGTGGCCTGCGCGAAACTCACGGATGGCGCATCGTTCACGGGGGTAACTGTGATCGTGAAGGTGTTGGTTGCCCGGTCAATTCCGCCATTGGCCGTGCCGCCACTATCCTGCGACACCACCGTCACCAGCGCGGAACCGTTCGCATTCGGAGCGATCACGAGATACAACGCGCCCTCCTCGAATCGTGGCTGTGAGTTGAACAGGGCGTTATTGCTGTTGCTGGTCGTCTGGCTGAGGAAAGCCTGCGCGGATTCATTGGCGGGGCCGCGCAAGGATTCCGTTAATGGCACGACAATCCTAGCATCGGAATCCTCGGGGAACACCAACTCGCCCTCCAAGGGAATGCTCGGCGGATCGTTCACTGGCAGGACGATGATGGTGAACGTGTTCGTGCTCCGGTCCACGCCGCCGTTGTCCTGCGCGATGACTTTCACCATCACGCTGCCATTGGCATTGGTCGCAGGCGTGAAGGTGAGCCGCCCGTCGTTATCAATCACCGGCGGCACGCTGAACAGCGCGTTGCTGCTGTTGCTCACCGTGTAGGCCACCAACGTCTGTGCCGACTCGTTGGCCGGCCCGGGGGAGAAGGTCGCGAAGGCGTTCAATGTCTGTGCCCCGGCATCCTCCAGCAGCGCCACGGTGGCCTGGGCAAACGTCACGACCGGCACGTCGTTCACCGACGTCACTACGATGGAAAAGGTGTTGGTGCGCTTGTCCACCCCGCCATTGACCGTCCCGCCGTCGTCCTGCGCGACGATGGTCACGGTGGCCGTGCCGTTGGCGTCGGCCGCCGGGGTGAAGGTCAGCGTGCCATCCGCCGCCACCGCCGGCTGGGTGCTGAAGAGCGACGTGTTGTCGCTGGTCACGGTGAAGCCCACCACCTGCGATGCTTCATTCGCTGGGCCGGCGGTGATGCCGACCACAAAGTCGCCGGCGGAAAATGCGCCGTTGTCCTCTAGCACATTCACCGAGGCCGTCTCCGCACTGGCCAGCGCCACCGCATGGACTCCGCCCGCCACGACCTTTGTCACGCCGCCCAAGCCCGCCGGCACGTCGGTCTGGCCAAAGTTGTTGATGCCCCACGCCACGACCGTCCCGTCGTCCTTCAGGGCGATGCTGTGCCCGAAGCCAGCCGTGACCGCACGCACCCCGCTCAACCCCGCCGGCACCGTCGCCTGGCCGACCGTGTTGTATCCCCAGGCCACTACCGTGCCGTCGTTCTTCAACGCAAGGACGTGGTAGTAGCCCGCCGCGATGGCCGCAACATTGGTCAGGCCCGCCGGCACGTCCCGCTCGCCGTTGCCGCCGTAGCCCCACACCACCACGGTCCCATCCGTCCTGAGCGCCACCGAGTGATGGTAACCCGCCGCGATGGCCGAGACTCCTGTCAAGCCCGCCGGCACGATGGATTCGCTATAGGTGTTCTGCCCCCAGGCCACAACTGTGCCGTTGGACTTCAAGGCAAGAGAGTGATTCCCGCCCGCCGAAATCGCCGTCACCTCGCTCAGACCGACCGGCACGCTCGTCTGAAATCTGTTGTTAAGCCCCCAGCCCACCACCGTCCCGTCGCTCTTCAACGCCAGCGAGTGCCGCTCGCCGGCAGCGACCGCCGTGACTCTAGCCAAGGCCGCCGGAACGCTAGTCTGCCCGGCGTCGTTCAATCCCCATGCCGCCACCGTCCCGTCCCGCCGCACCGCCAAAATGTGCTCTCCACCCGCAGCAAAACCCAATACCGCATTCAAACCAACGGGCACATTGGTCGTTCCGTTGATATTGCTTCCCCAAGCCACCGTCCGCGTGAAGAAGTTCGTCGAGAACGCGAAGCTTGGGGCGTCGTTCACTGGTGCCACCGTGACGGTGAACGTGTTCGTTGTCTTGTCCACGCCGCTGTAGCCCGTGCCGCCACTGTCCTGAACAATGACCGTGACCGTGGCCGCGCCGTTGGCGTTGGTCGCGGGCGTGAAGGTGAGCGTGCCGTCGGAGGCAATGGCGGGCTGGACGCTGAAGAGCAGCGCATTGTCGCTGGTCACCTGATAAGTTGGTGCCTGTCCTGATTCATCCACCGGACCAGGAACGAAGCTGGTCACGAAGCCGCTCCGTGTCTGCGGACCTGCGTCCTCCAACACCGTCACGTTCCCGGCCAAGGCCGCCGTCGGCTGGTCGTTTACGGGCGTCACCGTGATGACGAAGGTGTTGGTTGCCTTGTCCACGCCGCTGTCGCCCGTGCCGCCGCTGTCCTGAACAATGACCGTGACCGTGGCCGCGCCGTTGGCGTTGGTCGCGGGCGTGAAGGTGAGCTGGCCTGTGCCATCAATCGCGGGCTGGACGCTGAACAACGCGTTGCTGCTGTTGCTCACGGTGTAGCCCACCAAAGTCTGCGCCGACTCGTTCGTCGGGCCGGCGGTGAAGCTGGCGAAGCCCGCGAAGCTCTGCGCGCCCGCGTCTTCGAGCACCACCACTTCGTTCGTCGAGTAGGCCACCGACGGCGCGTCGTTGACGGAACTGACCGTGATGGTCACCGCTGTCGGCGCGGAGGCGACCAGGCTGTTCGTGGCCTGATAGGTGAAGGTGTCCGTGCCATGAAAATTGGTGGCTAGCAGGTAGGTGAAGGAACCGTTGGCGTTGAGCGTGACCATGCCGTTCGTGGCCGCATCCACCAGCCGCACGCCCAGACCCACGCCCACGTCATTGGTCAGCACGCCGGCGCTGGCGATCACGGTCAACAGCCGGTCCTCACTCACCGAGTAGCTGTCCGGGGCGGTGCTGAAAGGCACCACGGTGATCGCGAAGGTGTTGGTCGCCTTGTCGCCGCCGCCGTTGGCCATGCCACCGTTGTCCTGAACCACGACCGTCACCATGGCCACGCCTTCGGTGCCCGCCGCTGGCGTGAAAGTGAGCGTGCCGTTGGGCGCAATGGCCGGCTGAACACTGAAGAGCGCGGCGTTGTCCGAGGAAAGCGTGTAGGCCGGCGTCTGCGCGGACTCGTCCGCCGGGCCAGCGGTGAACGTGGCGAAACCGGCGGCGGTTTGCGCGCCGGTGTCCTTCACCGCGATCACGTTGTTCGTGGCGAAGGCCACGGAGGGGGGATCGTTCACCGCCGTCACTGCGATGCTGAAAGTGTTCGTCGCCTTGTCCACGCCGCCGCCGCTCGTGCCGCCGCTGTCCTGCAAGACGACGGTCACGGTCGCCGAGCCGTTCGCGTTGGCCGCCGGGGTAAAGGTCAGCGCGCCGTTGGCCGCGATGGCTGGCTGGACGCTGAAGAGCGCGGCGTTGTCCGCCGTGAGCGTGTAGGCCGCCGTTTGCGCCGACTCGTCCGGCGGACCCGCCGTGAACGTCGCGAAGCTGCTGACAGTCCGCGCGCCCGCGTCCTCCAGCACGGTCACGATGCCCATGGCGTAGCTCACCGAAGGGGAGTCGTTCACCGCCGTCACCGTGATCGTGAAGCTGTTCGTGCTGCGGTCCGCGCCGTTGTTGGCCGTGCCGCCGCTGTCCGCCGTGATGACGGTCACGGTGGCCGAGCCGTTGGCATTCGCCGTCGGCGTGAAGGTCAGCGTGCCGTTGGCCGCGAGCGCGGGCTGGACGTTGAAGAGGGAGGCATTGTTCGCCGTGAGCGTATAAGCCGGCGTCTGCGAGGACTCGTCCGCCGGGCCGGCGCTGAAGGTGGCGAAGCCGCTCACGCTCTGCGCGCCCGCGTCCTCCAGCACCACGACGTTGTTCGTCACGTAGGCCACCGCCGGCGCGTCGTTCACGAGTGTCACGGTGATGGTGAAGGTGTTCGTGCTGCGGTCGACGCCGCCGCCGGAAGTGCCGCCGCTGTCGGCGGTGATGACGGTCACGATGGCCGAGCCGTTGGCGTTGAGCGCGGGCTTGAAGGTCAGCGCGCCGTTGGCCCCAATCGCGGGTTGCGCGCTGAACAGCGCCCCGTTGTCCACCGTGAGCGTGTAAGCCGGCGTCTGCGTGGACTCGTCCGCCGGACCAGCGGTGAAGGTGGCGAAGCCGCTCACGCTCTGTGCACCAGCATCCTCCAGCACCACGACGTTGTTCGTCACGTAGGCCACCGCTGGCGCGTCGTTCACCGCCGTGACGGTCAGTGTGAAGGTGTTCGTCGTGCGGTCTCCCCCGGTATTTGCAGTGCCGCCACCGTCCACGGTGACGACTGTAACGGTGGCCGTGCCGTTGGCGTTGGTTGCGGGCGTGAAGCTGAGCGTGCCGTTGGCGGCGATGGCTGGCTGGACACTGAAGAGCGCGGGGTAATCCGCCGTGAGCGTGTGGGTGGGCGCCTGTGTGGACTCGTCCGCCGGGCCGGCGGTGAATGCGGCGAAGCCGCCGAGACCCTGCGCACCAACGTCCTCCAACACGGTGACGTTGCTGGCCAGCGTCACCACCGGCACATCGTTCACCGCCGTCACGACGATTGCGAAGGTGTTCGTCGCCACGTCCGCACCGTCCGCGCGCACGATGACGGTCACGAGGGCGGTTCCGTTGGCGTTGGTCGCGGGTGTGAACGTGAGCGTGCGGTTCGTGGCGATGGCCGGCGCCACGCTGAACAAGGCGGGATTGCTGTTCGACAACTGGTAGGTCGGCGGCTGCGCCGGCTCCCCCGCCTGCCCCGGCTCGAACACCGCATACGTCACGCGGGTTTGAGCACCCGAATCCTCCAGCACAGTCACCGTGCCGAGTGGGAAGAACACGGTGGGAATCGGGCTGGGAATCGTCGCGCCGAGGAAGCCGGAGTCGAGCGTGAACGCGCCGCCGGCCGCGCGCGCGGCGGACTCGGGCTGCGCGACGGTGCTGAACAGCGTGAACTGCCCGCCCGCGCTCACGCCGCCGCCGCCGGGCACCCGCGCGCGCGTCAGGTCGAGCGACTGCGCCGCCGCCGGGGCGACCAGCGCCACCAGGAACAGGAGCCAGATGGGGAAGGCGCGCTTCACGGAGTCGGCCTCATTTTGCCGCCGCCGTCAGCACGGGTGGGCCGGGAACTTCGCCGTCCTTGAATGTCTCGCGGTTGACGACCTGCCCGCGCTCCAGTCGCACGCGGGCCTTGAGGAAGCCGCTGGGAAAATAGGCGAGCGACTCACCGTGCGGCTGGTCGTCGAGCAGGTCGATCTGCTCGGCGAGTTTTCCGTTCTCGTGCCAGCGGCGAAAGGAGCCGTTGAGCTTGCCCGCGACAATCGCGGCCTCAGAGAGTTTCGCGCCATTGGGATACCACTTCACCCGCACGCCCTCGGAAACGCCCGCGACGAAATACTCCGCAACCTGCCGGACGCCGTTCGTGTGCCAGCCCTCGGAGAGGCCGTGGAGGAGGCCGTTGAAGACGACGGAGCGGGATTGCAGCCGGCCGGGCGCATAGTATTCGACGACCGTCCCGGTGAACGGCTCGCCCTGCGCCGGGCGGAATAGTTTGCCATCCTTCAACACGAGCGAGGAGCGGGGAACCTCCGGCGGCGGGGCGGGCGGCTCGGTGGGAGAGCAGCCCGTGAACGTGGCGGCCAGCAGGCCCCCGAGCAGCGAACCGAACAGGATTGTCGCCGGTGTCCCACGCATGGCGGCTATTGGATTTTCAGCTTGAAGAAGCGCGGGGCGGGGCCGGCGGT
>JBEBFV010000598.1:0-3081 GCA_040081795.1 Limisphaerales bacterium
GAGGTAGAGCGCCTCGTCAACGTCGTGCGTGACCATGAGCGTGGTGATGCGGTTGTCGCGCCAGAGCTTCAGCAGCACCGCCTGCAACTCATAACGCGTTAGCGAGTCGAGCATGCCAAACGGCTCGTCGAGCAGGAGCATCTTGGGCTTGAGCGCGAAGGCGCGGGCAATGCCGACGCGCTGCCGCATGCCTTGGGAAAGTTCCGCCGGCCGCTTGTGCATGGATTCGCCCAACCCGACCACGGTGAGGTAATACTCCACAATCTCCCGGCGCTCCTCGGCGCTGGCGGTGAAGAAGACCTGCTCCACGCCCAGCATCACGTTCTCATAGGCCGTATACCACGGCAGCAGCGAGGGAGATTGGAAGACGACACCCCGGTCCGGCCCCGCGCCGACGAGCTCCTTGCCGCCAAGGACAATGACGCCGCCGGTGATGTCGTTCAGCCCGGCGAGCATCGAGAGCACGGTGGATTTGCCACAGCCGGAGTGGCCGATGAGGGTGACAAATTCGCCCTTCGCAATGCGGAGGTTGAAGTCCTGCACGATGACGGCCGGCCCCTTAGGCGTGGAATAGACTTTTGTAAGTTCGCTAAGTTCGACGTGGTGGCTCATGTCAGGGGTTAACTTCTACAACGGCTTCTTTGCGTTCGCTGGAGCGCAGCGGACGGCTGCGGCCCAGCATGGTGCGAGGGATGTTCAAATCCTCCGGCTCGATGTCCGGCAAGGTGAGTTTCCGCAGGACGGTCGCGTGGCGCTCGCGGCGCGAGTCCAGGAGATACTCGGAAATGTCACGCCGGAGCTGGCGGAAACGCGGGCTGTGGTTGAGCGCCTTGCGGTCGCGCGGATGCGGCAGGTCCACGATGAACGACTCGCCCAGCGTCGCGTTCGGCCCGGCGGTGAGCGGCACCACGCGGTCGGCGAGCAGGATGGCCTCGTCCGGGTCGTTGGTGATGAGCACGACCGTCTGCTTGTGCAGCGTGCGGATGCGGGCGATTTCGTCCTGGAGATTCGCGCGGGTGAGCGCGTCCAGCGCGGAGAGCGGCTCGTCGCACAGCAGCACCTTGGGATTCATCGCGAGCGTGCGTGCGACACTCACGCGCTGGCGCATACCGCCGGACAACTCGTGCGGGCGCTTGTCGCGGGCGGGGGTGAGGTTCACCAGCTCGATGAACTCGGTGGCGTGCGCGGCGCGCTCGGCTTCGGATTTCTCCGGGAAGACTTGGTCCACCGCGAGCCGGACGTTCTCGGCCACGGTGAGCCACGGCAGCAGCGAGTAATTCTGAAACACCAGCCCACGATCCGGCCCCGGCCCGCTCATCTCGCGCCCTTCGAGCGTCACGCTTCCGGTGTCGGGTCGGATCAGGCCGGCCAGAATGGACATGAGCGTCGTCTTGCCCGCGCCTGAATAACCGACGATCGCGACGAACTCGCCCTGCTCGATGGCGAGGTTCACGTCGCGCAAGACTTCCGTGCGCGAGCCGTTCGCGCCGTAGGCCTTGGAGACGGATTTTAGTTCAAGGTAGGGCATGGGAAAGGGGCTTCACGCAAAGGCTGCGAAGTGAGTGATGATGTGAGAAGCGGACGGTGGGTGTGGTGTCCGGTATGCGGGAAGGAATCCCGTTCCCCCTTGGCTCACTCTGTGCCTTTGCGTGAAGCGGTTCTGAGTTCATTGCGCTCGTTGCATTTCAATTTACCGACAGGACGGAGTTCCAGCCGCCGAACGGATTCGGCGCGGCTTCGCGGGCGGCGGGGTCGGGCAGCCATGTGCCATCCACGACGAAGAGGTATTCGTAGCGGCCCGGCGTGAGTTTCAACTCGCCCTGCCACTCACCGTCCTTCAACGAGCGCAGCGGCGTCGCGCCGACCTGCCAGCCGTTGAACGAGCCGGCGACGAAGACTTCCTTGGCGGCGGGTGCGCGCAGCTTGAGCGCCACGAAAGCTGGGCCGGACATGGCAGAAATTTTCGCAAGCGAACGCCTTGCCTTCGGCGAGCGGTAGGAGACTTTGTGGATTTTCATGGGTTCAGGCAGTCTTGAAGCGCGACTCCACGAGGCTCATCAGGCGGTCGAGGATGAAGCCCACGACGCCAATCGTGATGATGCACAGGATGATGTGCTCGTAGATGAGCGCGTTGTATTCCTGCCAGAGGAAGCCGCCCACGCCGGGCCGGCCCGTGAGCATCTCGGCGGCGACGATGACGAGCCACGCGATGCCGAGGCTGAGGCGGAAGCCGGTGAACATGTAGGGCATCGTGGCCGGGATCATCACCTTGGTGAGCGTCTTCCAGCGCGAGAGCTTCAGCACCTTGGCAACGTTGAGATAATCCTGAGGAATGGCGCGCACCCCGACGGCGGTGTTCAGCACGGTCGGCCACATCGCGCAAATCGCGATGGTGAAAAGTGCGCCCAGCTCGCTCGCCTGCTTGCCCGCGCCGAGGAACAACACCAACCCGAGCGGGAGCCACGCGAGCGGCGAGACGGGGCGCAAAACCTGGATGATGGGGTCGAAGGTCTTGGTGAACGCCTTCGACAGGCCAAGGCAGAAGCCCACCGGCGTGCCCACGAGGAGTGCGAGCACGTAACCCTTGGCAACGAGAATCAGCGAATACCAGGTGAAACGCAGGATGCCCTGGTCCATCTCGCCGCGCTTCTCGAACGGCTTCAGCACATAGTCCTTGCTGGCCTCCCAGGTCTTGTGCGGCGTGGGCAGCTCCTTCGCCCACGTCTTGCTGGAGATTTGCCACGCGAGAATGACCACGGCGATGCCGAGGATGGGAAGGATGAGCCAGTCGAGTTTGAATGCTTTCATGCGGGAGAGTGTTTGGTAATCAGTGTTCAGTTTTCAGTTTTCAGTATTCAGTGTCGCGGTGCGGTGGACCCAAGTCTCGGCGGCGGAGACGAGCACCAAAGTGAAACCAATCAGCGGGGAGACGATGCTCTTGATGACCACGGCCCGGTCCACCGCGCCGCTCAACCAGTGGTCGCCCTGGTTGATGGTCGCTTGCAGCAGGCCGACGGACAGCCCGAGCCGCACCGCCCTCCGCCAGACGGAGGGCTGGCGGAAGGCTTGCGCCCAGAGAGC
>JBEBFV010000599.1:0-3069 GCA_040081795.1 Limisphaerales bacterium
GGCCAGCCCCGTTGGAGGACAACGGAGCCGACCGGCCGGGTTTGGTGGGGTTGAGGCATCTCCAGGCGGAGACACCGGGGATTGCTGGAACGCCTCCTCTCGGCGTTCAGGGCTTGGTTTTGCGAAGGCATTTCTGCCTCCGCAGCCACCGCTTATCGCGGTCGGCGCGCTCGGCGATGCTCACGAGTGACCCAAAGGCGGACTCGTCAGGATCACCCGCGCGCTGGGAGATGTAGGCCAGCAGGGCTTGATACCGCTCCAGCACGAGTTTCGCGTTCACAGGATGGTCTTTCCCTTCGAGGGCAGCCGTCGCACGTAGCCACGGATGAACTCTTTCAGGTTCACTTCGCACTTGAGGAAGAACGGGCTGCCGACGCGCGTGAGCTTGTGAACTCGCTGCTCCGCCATGTCCAAGGCGAATCGCTTCACCCGGGAACGATTGAGGAGCGGGGTCTTGATGTCGCTGCTCACGGCTCGTCCTCCTCGTCGCGCTTGAACTTCATCTGCGACACGACGCACTCCTCCTGGCGGACATCGCTGCGCTCGCCCAGATACACGGGCTGGAACAACGAGCCGTCGCGATAGGCATACAAATAACGAGTCTCGACGACGGCACCGACCGGAGGAACTTTGTGGTTCGCCGGGATGGTGACGTTGCCGATGGGCTGCCAGCCTTCGTGGTTCAGCAGGGACAGCCCGACGCTGCGCTGCGCGTTGACCTTCGCCACGACCGCACTGAGCGTGGCGACGAACTTGTGCTTGAGCTGCGGGCCGCCCGAGTTCGGACGACCAGCGGTGTAAGGCGCGGCGAGCAACTTGAACACGACGCCCTCGGCTTTCTCCCGCTTGAGCGTGAGCAGCCACGACGCCTTGTCGCGCGGGTCAATCCAGCACGACACGACCTTGATGTGCTTGGGCATACCGCCGGCCAGCAGGTTGAGCAGCGCGGTGTAACGGCGGTTGTAGGACTGGCTCCGCAGGTCTTCCCCGTTGAGGAACAACAGGTCGAACGCGTGCAGGCAGTCGCCGATGGACTCGCCATCCAGCACGAAGTCGCCGGACAAGTCCCGCGTCGCCGTGCGGACGACCGTCTCCGGCACGCCCACGGTGAGGCCGAGCTTGTTGACCCCGGTGACAACCCCATCCTCCTTGCGGAGCAACAGGCGCTTGCCATCCTTCTTCTCCTGCATGGCCCAGCGCGGGTCGCTGACGAGCCGGGCAGCCTCGGCCTCGTCAATCGCGTTGAGCAGTTGCGGCAGCAGGCCAGAGACGCGCTCGCCGTTCCCGGTGTGCTGGTAGGGCGTGCCGTTCGCGCCCTCGGTGTAGCCCTTGGCTTTCTTCTCGTTCACCAGCTTCTCGAAGATCATCAGCGCCGCATCGTAATAGACCGGAGCTGACGTCTTCGTGCCGGTGCTCAGGGTCGAGCCGCGCCGACCGAAGGCGGTGTTGACGACGAAGCCGTCATCCTTCGCTTCGAGCCGGACATGGTATTCCTTGTCGCTGGAGCCCTGGCGGTAGTAGAGGCTCGTGGTTTTCAGTTCTTCCATCGTGGCTGTCATGGGTTTCCTTTCTGTGGTTAGTGGATGATGTGACCGAGAGAATCGAACCAGCGCCCGGTATCAATCAGGCAGCATGGCTTGTCGGGATACCGCGCCTTGACCTTCTTCTGGTAGGCGAGCGCGGCCGGCTTGTTGCCGAAGGAGCGGTCGAAGAGACCGTGTTGTGCGGCTCCGTCGGGCGGCATGATGCGCCAACGGAAATGGTTGCGGTAACGGACCGGGCTGCGGGGTTGGAGTTGTGGCATGGCTGGAAATGAAACGAGCCGGGAGCGTGAACTCCCGGCCCGTCTCGGTTGGGTTGTTGGGGTTGATGTGTTACGCGAAGAAACCCAGCTCCCGAAGGCTGACGGTTTTCTCGCCGATGATGAGGTGGTCAATCAGCTCAATGTTGAGCAACTGCCCGGCCCGGATGAGGTCGCGCGTCACGCGGATGTCCGCCTCGCTGGGCGTCGGGTCGCCGCTGGGATGGTTGTGCAGGAGCACGATGGCGTGGGCCGAAGTCGCAATGGCCGGCTTGAACACTTCGCGAGCTGCCGCCGGCACGCTGTCGAGACCGCCCAGCGCGACGAGGTTGTGCCCGAGGATGCGGCGGCGGGTGTTGAGCACCAGCACGACCAACGCCTCCTTGCAGGGGTCGAACCACGGCGCGCACGGGATGTTCGCGTGCCAGTAGTCCGCCGCCTGTTGCGGCGTGTCCAGGTGCGCCATCGGCCCGGCGGACTCGCGCACGAACATCACCTTGAACTCGCCGCCGGGAACCACGATGGGTTTGGCGGCGGTCATGGGGTGAACCTCGTGAGGGTGCATGCCTCGCCGTCGAGCGGACTAATTTCGAGGCGCTCGGGGGCGAGCTGTTCCACGTCGTAGTCCACGATGCGCACCGCGATGCCGCCCGGCAGGTCCGTCACTTCCTGCACCGCGCCGCCCTGCACGACGACATGGATCGTGTGCTGGCGGAGCACGCCGGCGACGAGCGCATCGCGCACCGCCAGCACCTTCGTGGCGATGGCGGCCAGGTCGGCGAACTGAAACTCCGCCGCGTCGCACCATTCGTGGAGGTAGCGCCGGGGTGAATCCCAATCGAGCACGACGACGTGCGTCATGTCATTGGCGTCCGACTCGACGAGCAGCAGGAAGTTGAAGTCCTGCGTGGACTTGTGCCCGTGCCGGGCGAGGACACCTTCCGCGAGCGTGAGGCCGGCGTGGTAGATGGCGCGGAACTTCCGCTGGATGAGCAGGGCCACCTCGCCGTCGTTCTCCTCGTCGGGGATGACGGACTCGACGGTGGGCCGGAGCAGTCCCAGCGCGGCGGAGAGTGCGGCGTCGGTGAACGTCGCGTCTTTGGTCAGTGGAAAGCCGCACCGGTGGGCGCACACGGCGTCCACGGCACAGCGTTGGTCGGCGTTCAGCGCGTCCCACTGCGCGACGGTGAACGGATTGTTGGTTGGCATGGTTTGGAAAACGAAGGAGCCGGGCACCATGACGATGCCCGGCTCCCGGGGTTGGGTTG
>JBEBFV010000600.1:0-3060 GCA_040081795.1 Limisphaerales bacterium
TTTTCTTCTTGGCCTTCTTCGCTTTTTTCTCCGGCGCTTTGACCTCGCACAATTCCTCAAGGCCGTGGGCGATGGCGAGGCTGCGGTCGGTTCTGCATTTCTCACGGACTTGGTCAGGTCGGAGGGTGTGGGCCAAGTGCGCCCAGTCGTAGTCACCCTTCTCCAGTTCCTGCCAGCAGGCTTTCAGGTCCTTTTGCCATTTGGGCAGGCGGAAGAGTTTCCAGAGCGGGCAGGCGGTGATAAGGACGCCGTCGTTCAGGTTGGGCTTCCACTTCGGTGCCCAGAGCTCCAGTTCGGTGCGCAGTTCGATGAGTTCGCGGCGGAGGTCTTCCAGTTCTTCGAGGCGCTTGCGTTCCTTGGCCCCGCCTTCGTTGGCGGCGAGGACGGTGCGGAGATGGGTGAGTTCCTTCTCCACGTCGGCCAGCTTCGGGTTCACGAACTGCTGGACGCACTTGTAGAGCGTGTCGGGCGTGAGGCGGTGGTAGTAAATCCAGAGCGTGTAGCTGCCGCTGGCGGTGGCGAGCGGCCAGTAGATGGGGGCTTGCCGGCGGCTCTTGGAATAGCGTTTCAGGTGGTCGGCGAAGAAACCGGTGGGCTTGCGGAAATAGTCGCGCAACGACTTCACGCCGAGGATTTCGCAGGCTTCGTGTTCGATGGCCTCGGCGCGATCCTTCCAGATGATTTCGATGACCTCGCGGACGCGGCGTTCGATGTCCAGCGGATGATTCGGGTCATCCACGAGGATGCCGTCCCACGGGATGCGGACGGGATACGCGGCGGGCACGTCCTCCGGGCGGGCGGGCAAGCCCTGCGCGTTCTGCAACTGGCCGGGCGGACAGACCGGCAACGGCGCAAACGGGTCGGGCAACTCCGGCGCGGCCTGCTCGCCCGTCGCATACCGGATGTCCCACCGGCCACAGGCGACGCCGAGGCAATAAGAGAGAAAGCCGGTTTGTGTGCCGCTAAAGCAGTCGTGAGACCTAATTGAATCTTCTGTGTAGGCGCGCACCTCCAAATCAAGCGAACGTCCAGTTTCTTGGAGCAACTCATCGATTCGTCCGAGAGATTCAAGTGCTTGCGCTCTGAGCGAATCGGAGTCCGTCGGTGGTTGCACAAAATACCAAGTGGTTTCCGTTGCACGCTCCAGCTTGAGATGGGGAAACCAAATCTCAGGAAGGCTACCGACAAAAACTGTCAGAATCTCCTGTGGCAATGGCAGTCGGGCAATCGCGCTGGTGTCATAGCTTCCGAATTTTGACTGCAACGAAATAAGGCGCTGATACTCGGAACTCATCAAGAGCGGTGCTATCCACGGTAAATCAGAAACGTCTTTCGGAACGACAACGGGGCTCTTCGTATCAAAGATGCAACCTGCTGGCAGCCATCGGGCGCTGAATCCCTTTTGACTCCGCCCAGAAAAACAAACCGCAGGTTTGAAATAATAGGCGGAAGACTGTCGCGCACGAGCAGGGTTGCCGTTTGTGATGTCGCTAAAAACGGCAAGCTCGCGCCCATCCCCGCCCCAATTAAGCGCCAAGTGAAGGTCACATGACAGCCATCGGTATTCGCCGCCCTTGCTCAAAAACTCCCAGCGAGATTTTAGTTCATGCTGTGGAATCTCCCACAGGCAGCGGACGAACCGCTCATTTGAACCTGTCGAAAGACCTTTTGTGACCCGGCCCAAATGGGGCTCAAATCGGCGAGCTGAGTTTAGGCCATTTCTAACTTCATCGTCGGCCTCGTAGATGAACTGCTGCGAGGGTAGCGACCGAAAGAAGACATAGCTCTTTTCCGAAAACCGGTTGGCGGAAGGAAATTGGAGGGTGGCTTTGTCGGTGAGTTTGTCGTTCCAAAAACCAATTGGCACTGCCGGTTCACGGGTAGAACGGCAATAGACATACGCAGCAGTTTCCACCATCGCACCATCGAGAACCCCGACGCCGAAATCCCAAAGCAGCTTCAGCCACGTTTCTCCCTCACCCAGCAGGTGCGGGCGAAGGGCCTCCATCCCTTTCCCCGTGACAAAGCTGCGCGAGGAAATTATCCCGACAGCACCACCCTCTGCGAGGATGTCTCCCATTCGCCTCACGAAACAGGCGTAGATGTCATTCGCCAGTCGCCCGAACACAGTCTTGGCTAAATCAGCCATGGCGATGGTGAAGCTCCCAAACGGCGGATTCATCAGCGCCACGTCGTAGCGTTTGCGGCAGACATCAATGAAGGCGAAGCCCCGCGCCGCGTCCTCGGCAAAGAGCCGGCGCTGGAAGCCGCCGCCGTTTTCGGCCTGCTCGGCGTAGTCGCGCAGGGCGGCGTAGATGCGTTCCTCGATGCGCTCCCAGAAGTCGGTGGTCAGGAGTCGGGGGTCGGTGGTCAGGGAAGACACGGCCTGTTCCAGTCCGGTCAGTTCGGGGGCGGTGGAGAGTTGGTTCAGTTCCGTGGTGGTGAACAGCTCGGGCGGTCGGGTGGCGAGTTTCTGCCACGCGTCCCGGGCGTCCTCGATGGCACTGCGGATTTCTTCCTCGATCTTGAGCAGCGAACCGGCCTCGCCGGCCAGTTGCATCTTGTCGAAGATGGCCTCCAGCAGCCGCAGGCAGACGGCGCGTTCCA
This sequence comes from Limisphaerales bacterium, assembly GCA_040081795.1. Classification (GTDB taxonomy): domain Bacteria; phylum Verrucomicrobiota; class Verrucomicrobiia; order Limisphaerales; family SXTU01; genus SXTU01. The sequence goes on from JBEBFV010000600.1 coordinate 2,608, forward strand.
CTGCCGGGAATTCGCGCTCGACGAATTCGCGCAGCAGCTCCTTCTCGCCGGGCATCGGCTCGGCGCAGACGATGTTCGAGCGCCTGATGGCCGGGCGTTCCGCCGGCTTGAGGCCGAGCCGCTGCCACGCCTTCTGCGCCCGCAGCCAAAGGGAGAGGCCGGCGATCTGGGCGCAGCGCGGGTCGATGTCGATGCCGTGGAGATTGTGCTCGATGATGAGGCGGGGCACGTCCTTCAGGAAGGCGTCCTTGCCGGCATAGGTGTCGTGCAGGGATTTCATCCCCGGCGGCCGGCTCAGGGCGTCCGCGCCGAGCTTTTCCTCCAGCGCCCATGCTTCGTCGTAGATGACCTCAAACAGATCGAAGGCGTAGAGGCCGAAGTGCATCGATCCGCAGGCGGGATCGAGCATCAGGATGGTGCGCGGATCTTTGAGCGGGCGGTGGGGGATGAAGA
>JBEBFV010000601.1:0-3052 GCA_040081795.1 Limisphaerales bacterium
CCCGCCCCGCCACCGCCGCGCTGATGCGGCGGAGTTTCCCGAGGGCGAATATCCCTCAATCCCGGCCCGCGATCCGCAGCGCTGGCTCAAACTGGCCACAGCCATCGTCGAGCAGTCCTCGCGGGAGAATCCGGCCGACGGCGTCTTGCGCCAGCACCTGCGGAACGCCGGCGGCCTCTCCAACGAGGAGGCGGCGCAGGTCAGTCAGGCTGTCTTCGGCTATTTCCGCTGGCTCGGCTGGCTGGACGACTCGCTCAAGGTCGAGTCCAAAATCCGCAGCGCGCTCGAACTCACCGCCGAGTTCGCGATGAATCCGCAGACCTTCCGTGACGCGGACCTCCTCGCCCGCACGCTGCCCGCGTGGGTGAACGACCTCGTGCCCGTCACCGCCGCGTGGCTGCGCACCATCCAGGCCGAGCCGACGCTCTGGCTCCGCGTGAAACCCGGCCGCGCCAAGGCGCTCGCCCAAGTGCTCGGTTACACGAGCACCTGTCCGCTGCTCCACGCGCTCTCCTACGCGGGCGAGGACGACTTGTTCCGCCGCCCCGAGTTCCACGCCGGCGAGTTCGAGATTCAGGACGTGGCATCGCAGGCGGTCGGTGTTGTCTGCGGTGCCAAACCCGGCGAGACGTGGTGGGACGCGTGCGCAGGCGAAGGCGGCAAGACGCTTCATCTCTCGGCGCTGATGCAGGGCAAGGGAATGATCTGGGCCAGCGACCGCGCCGAGTGGCGGTTGAAGAAACTCAAGCACCGCACCGCCCGCGCGAAGTGCTTCAACTACCGCGCCGCGCTCTGGAATGGCGGGGCGAAGCTCCCCACCAAGACGCGCTTCGACGGCGTGCTTCTGGACGCTCCCTGCACCGGCCTCGGCACCTGGCAGCGCAACCCGCACGCGCGCTGGACCACGACGCCCGACGACGTTCGGGAGCTCGCGTCGGTGCAGGCGCAGCTCCTCAACCACGTCGCTCCCTCGGTGAAGCCCGGCGGCAAGTTGATCTACTCGGTCTGCACGCTCACGCGGGCGGAGACAGAGGAAGTGGCCGCCGCCTTCCAATCCGCGCATCCCGACTTCGCGCCGTTGCCGACGGCAGACCCGTTCCAATCGCACAAGCCACCCCAGCCGCAGCACTGCCTCTGGCCGCAGGTCACAGGCGGCGGCGGTATGTTCATTGCGGGATGGAAACGCGCCCTCTAGCGGCGGTCTGCAACCGGCGTCGGCTGGGATTAACATGCGGGGAACAGCGGTCACAGACCGCCTCTACACCGGGAACAGCGCTGTGCTTTGAGTGGTGCCTGCCTACTTCCTCGCCGGCATCGCCGTGCTTTGGCGGATGACGAGGTCTGCCGGCAGCCGCTTCGACTCCGCCTTCTCGCCGCGCAGCTTCGCCAGCATCAGCTCCATCGCAGCGACGCCGAGGCGGAACTTGGGCTGGCGCACGGTGGTGAGCGGCACACGGAAATGCTCGCTGACAAGCACGTTACCAAAACCCGCCAGCGAGTAGTCCTGTGGAATCTTCAAGCCCTGCTTCAGCAGCAGCGTCCCCGCGCCGATCGCGATCATGTCGTTCACGGCCTGGATGGCGGTGGCGTCGGTGGACTCGCCGAGGAATTGCACCGCCGCCTTCTCCCCCTCTTCGATGGTCGAGCCAGCCTGAAATATAAGTCTGTCGTCAAACTCCACCTTCGCCTCGCGCAGCGCCTTCTTGTAGCCGGCGAAACGGTCGTGCGCCCATGGCGACATCTGCGGACCCGCGAAGAACGCGATGCGGCGGTGGCCGAGGTCCAGCAGGTGCCGCGTGACGCTGGCGGAGGCCGTCGCGTCATCACTCTCCACGCACAGGAACCCGGAGCAGAACTTCGCGCGCGAGCCCAGGATGACCGTCGGCACCCCGCTGGCTTGCAGCTCTTCGTAAACCTTCGCGTTCGACTCCATGCGTGACGCGGGCGAGATGAACAGCCCGTCCACGCGCCGTGACATCAGCCGGCGGATGCACTGCTCCTCGCGCGGCGGGTCATTGTGCGAATGCATGAGCAGCACCGCGTAGCCGTGCTGGTAGGCCCATTCCTCAATGGCCATCACCATCCGTGCGAAGATGGGATTGGTCAGCGTGGGGATGATCAGCCCCAACAGCCGCGTGCTGCGCGTGCGCAGGCCGGCGGCGGCGGCGTCCGGCACGTAGCCCATCTCCTCGGCCATCTGCTGGATGCGCGCCTTGGTGGCGATGGAGATGTCCTTCGCGTCGCGCAACGCCTTGGAGACGGTCATCACCGAGCAGCCAGCGCGATAGGCAATGTCTTTGAGTCGGACCATGGTAGGAGCGGTCAGGGTCAGCTTTCAGCGGTCAGCAAGTGCGTGATGACAGGTGGCACGCGGCAAACTGAACACTGAAGATTGGAAACTGAACACTCTTTTTCACACGCTGGACCCGCTCCAGTTTAGCTTCTGCCGCAGCGTCCGAAAAAACGAACCGCCCGCCAGATGAAGCAGCCGCACCGAGCGCTCGCTGCGGCGAATCACCACCGTCTCGCCCGCCGCCAGCGGCGCGACCACCTCGCCGTCCGCGGAGAGCAGCGTCTCGATCTTCCCGCTCAAGGCCCGGATGCCAATCGCGGAGTTCAGGCTCACGACCACCGAGCGGTTCGAAAGCGTGTGCGGGCAGATCGGCGTGATGGTAAAGACCTCAGCCCTAGGGCTGACGATCGCCCCGCCCGCCGCCAGCGAGTAGGCCGTCGAACCGGTCGGCGAGCTGACGATGAGGCCGTCGCAGCGGTAGCGCGTGAGTTCCTCGCCGTCCACGGTGACCTCCAGCTCGATGAGCCGCGAGCCAGAGCCGCGGCTCACCACGAAGTCGTTGAGCGCCGCGCGGGACAACAGCTTCCCGTCCAGCGCGCCGCTGATCTCGATGAGCGGACGCGTTTCGACGGTGAACTTCCCCTGCCAGACGGTGCGCAGCTCCTTCGCAAACTGGCCGGCGGAAATCGCGGTGAGAAATCCCAGCCCGCCGAGGTTCACGCCCAGGAGCGGCGTGCCCGCATCCGCCGTGTCGCGCGC
>JBEBFV010000170.1:0-11464 GCA_040081795.1 Limisphaerales bacterium
CGCCGGGTCGGCGTCGGGCAGCAGCGGGCGGAAGGCCACCTCGCCCCAGACCTTCAGGTCCGCCGAGCCGAGGATGGTGTAGTTGCGCCCGCGCACGGCGAGGAACTCCAGCACCGGCGCGCCAACCTCGATGCGGGTAATGGTGAGGCTGAGGCCGTTGGCGTCCTCGAAGCCGTAGGTGCCGGCGACGTATTCCTGCAACAGCGTGACGCCGTTGCCGCCGGGCGAGGAGTTCGCGTTGAGGTCGGTGAGGCTGTTGGTCCAGCCGCGCGCGGCGAGTATCGCGCGCTCCCAGGCGTCAGGCAGGCCGTTGCCGTTGGTGTCCTCGCCCAGCGTGAGGTCAATGCGGGTCTGCTTGCCGGGCTGGCCGAGCAGCGAGTAGTCGCCGGTCATTTCGAGCGGGAGAAACGTCGCGTTGTTGATGGTCACCCGGATGCGGAAGGGCACGCTGGCCTGCAACGCGCCGGTCTTGTAGGCGTCGCTCTTCACGCCGGAGTCGAGAGGAACGACGAGTCGGTAGTTCACGCCCGGCTCCAGCTCGGGATCCACGCGCGCGGACACGGAAAGGCCGGCGGAGGTGGTGAGCACGATGACGGCGTTGGTGCGGAGCGGATTGCCGTATTCGTCCCGCGCCATGCCGTAGATGGTGTGGGGAAGTGCCGGCGGGAACGCGGTGGCAACGGTGGCGGCGCACAGGAGCAGCCCGGCGAAACCGCAGCGGAGCCAGCCGGCAGGGAGGGAGTGGGTCTTCATAGGTGAAGTCAGTTTTAGCGGCGGTCAGTTGCCCGCGTAGGAGTAGGTCACGTAGTAGAGCTTCACGTCCTTGACCGTGTTGATGAAGCGGTCCAGGCCGTCGTTGGGGTCGTGGAGCAGCTTGTAGCCGGGGATGACGAGCTTCCAGCGCGTGTTCCAGACCGAGCGCCCGATGAGGCGGGTGTTGGTGAACTGCGATTGCTGAAGCTGCCCGCCGCCGCCGTAGATGCTGCTGGTGAAGACAGACGTGGTGGACACCGGGCGGAAGGCCGGGTGCTTGCGCAGGCCGAAGAGCGGCTCGGTGAGCGAGTCGCTGGACTGGTAGAGCGGCTTGGTGGAGAACTCCGACCCGCCCACGTTGAAGGGCAGCGGGATGGTCACGTCGTTCACCGTCCAGGTGCGGAGCGTGCTCACGTCGCCCAGCGGCGGGCTGCGCATGAGGTCCTCGCCGACCGGCACGAGATAAACGCCCGGCGTGGCGGCGAGCGCCTGCGTGTCCAGGAACGGCGTGCTGGGGTCGGTGGGCGAGGTGCCGCCGGAGGAGCCGACCACGCCGCTGTTGGCCGCCGGGTTGTCCATGCCCACGTAGCCCTCGAAGGCGACGCCAACGGAGAAAATCTTCGTCGCGAAGTAGCTGGAGTCGTAGTAGTGGTCGCCGCCCGCGAGCTGCCGGCCAAACAGGTTGTGGCCGTCGAAGATGGAGGTGCTGAACTCGACCACGAGGCCGGGCACGGGCAGGCCGTTGCCCGGGTCAATCTGCATGCAGTAGCGCTTCACGTCCGAGTCCTCGAGCAGGTTGGCCCGGCGGGACTGGTTGAGCACGTCCTTCCAGGTCGTGTCGCCCTCGGTCCCGTTCACGATGCGATGGTTCTCCGTGCGGAGCGACACGGTGGTGCCGTAGGCGGTCGGGTTGTTGAAGCCCAGCCGGCCGCGCAGCACATCCCAGTCGGCGCGCATCTCGGCGAGCACGCTGGAGAGGCCGGGGTCGCCGGTGTTGCTGCCGGCATATTGCGGGTCGCCGTTCTTCACGATGCCCAGCGCGCGGGAGTTGACGATACGGTTGACGAAGGCCTTGCCCTTGGGGGTGTTGAGCAGGCCGGTCTCGTAGTCGTAGGCGTTGGCGGCCATGAAGGTGTATTTGGCCGCGAGGTCGAAGAGCGTCTTGTAACGCTCCAGCTTCTCGTCGCGGAAGATGCGGTAGCCCGCGTCGCGCGTGCGGTAGCCCTGCACCACCGCCGACGTGCGCTGGCGGAAGATTTCGCGCTCCGCCTGGATGCGGTCGCCCTGCGCCACGAGCGTGTGGTAGTTGCGCTTGGCGTCGTCCAATTCCAGAAGCCGGCCGTTGATGTCGTAGAGGTGCTGGTTTAATTCGCGAAGCACCTTCTCGGTTTCGTTCACCAGCGGAGCGTCCTCCAGGCTGGCCAGCAGCGGCTTGGTGACCAGCACGGAAACCAAGTTGGACTGCTGAAAGGTGATGAATGAGCTGTAGTGGAGGGCGTAGGCCTTGATGGTGGCGAAGGCGCTCTTGGTGGCGACGGTGGTGGTCTTGGCGGCCCCCACAGCCGCGCGCCCACCGGAGGTCAGATCGCCGCCGGCGGCCAGACCGGCCACCATCGAGGTGGGCAGCGCTTCCTTCGTGGCATCCGATGCCGACACGATGGTCTCCTTGGTTGCCTCCTGCGCCTTCTCCTCGATTTTGAACTTGAAGGCCTTGAGCGCCTCGTAGTTCGCCTTGGCCGCATTGATGAGGTCGGTCTTTTGCTGCTTCCCGCGGACTTTGCTGCGGCCTTCGACGAGGTCAATCAGCCGGTCCAACGAATCCTTCACAGCCTCGTTCTGATCCAGCGCGGACGCCAAATTGTTCCGCGTGGCGATGATGCGCGAGATGGCGTCCTGAATCTTGCCCGGCGAGGCGCGCCGCCCCGTCCAGGCCTCCGGTTTCTGGAAGAACCCGTGCGAGTCCAGCGTGAACTCGATGCTCGCCGTCGAGTTCACGAAGCTGGGATTGTTGTTAACACCGGTCGCCAGGAACCGCAGCACGGAGGCGAGGAAGGATTGGGCGGGCGGCGGCGTTGCCACGCTCACCGTGAAGGTCTGCTGCTGCGAGGCGCTGAACGAGGGAAACTTTATCTCCGGGGTTTCCACATAGACGAAGTGCAGCAGGTCCGGCCCGCCGTAGCCGGTGACGTAGGTCTTGCCCGGCCCGACGTCGTCGGGATACGGCGTGCCGAACAGCTCGATGAGCTGGTTGGTGTAGGCCAGCTCCTGCCGGTTCACCTGCGCCTGATACTCGGTGAGCGTGTCCTGCTCGGAGCGCAGCAGGCGGGTCACGTCCTTCGCGTCGTCGAAGGAAACCACCGCGTTGTTCAAGGCCTTGCGCGCGCGCTCGAACAACTGCTCGAAGTGCGTCTGCGAATTCGCGCCCGTCACCTGGTTCGGGTTGATGTCGAACGCCAGTCCGCCGGCGGGCAGGCCCAGCGGGGTGAAGTGGCCCTCCGCGTTGTCGAGCGTGAGCTGGATGTTCTGCGCTGTGGTGGGCAGCTCCAGCAGTTCCGGCACCGTGGTGCGGTCCACCTTCTGGATGCCCTCGTGCGTCGGGTCCGGGTCCACCGCCGGCAGGATGGAGTTGCCGATGGCCCAGTTGAAATACGTCGCCTGCATCGTGCGCGACGCCCACTGGTCCACGCCCCATTGCCGCGTGGTCGGCACCTGCCGCGTGGTGTTCGTCGCCGTGACGGACAACGACTCCCAGCCGACATCGCCGCCCGGCACGTAATCGCGCCGCCAGGTCAGGTCGAGAATCTGGCTGCCCGCGCGCGCGACGGCGGCGGCGGCGGCGGCGAACTTGCGCTCGTTCTGGTAATTCACCTGCACCGGCTGGCCGAGCACCGTGACGGCCTCGGATTGCGGCACCCAGTCGAAGTTCGGCGAAATGAAGAGGCCCATGTATTCCTTCACCGCCGTGAGATAGTGGCCATAGGCGTCGCCGTGGCCCTGCGGGAACATCCGCGCGGCGGCGGCGGCGTCAATCGAGGCGCTGCCCGCGACCGGCTGGATGTTGTAGTTCAGCGCGTAAATGACCTCACCCGCGTCAATGCCCCGCGTGTAGTTCCAGAACATGCGGTTGTAAACCGGCCGCGCCTGCACGCCGGGCTGGAGGAAGTCATCGCGACCACGCAGCAGTGCCAACTCCTCCTCCAGCAGAGAGGCGGTCTGGCCCTTGAACGCGAACAGCGCGGTGGCGATGTCGCCTCGCGTCGGATCCTTCGTGCCGATGCCGATGGTCGGGTTGGCCGCGTCCGCCCACGCCTCGTTGCCGAGCATCATGTAGAGGTCGTTCAGATACGTGGCCGCGAGCAGCAGCGCGTTGTTGGCGGGGCCGTAGTTGATGCCCGCGTCAATGCTGATGTTCCGGCCGCGCCGGAGCACGGTCTCGTAAATCTCGATGAGGCCGTAGTTGTTGATGTTCTCGAGGTTCAGCGCCACGTCGCCCTCCCAGCGCTTGCCGGCCTGCGTGAGGATGCTCGCGTCGGTGTTGACGCTGTTGTTGAACAGGTCGGTGGTGCGCTGGTTGAACGGGTTGATGCCCGCCAGCACGCGCTTGATCCAGCCCTCCGCGAGCTGCGGCGTGGTCCAGCGCGAGAAGCCCCTCGCGAACGACCCGTGCGTCGTGTTCGTTGCGCGGTAACGGGCGATGAGATAGTTGTCCGAGAGCGCCCGCACGTCCGCACCCGTGCCGAGGATGGCGCGGACCTTGTCGCGGAACTTCGTGGCGTCGAGCGCGAGCCATTGCGTGCCGGGCAGCGCCGTCTGGTCCACGGACTCGTAGGCTTCGAGGCGCAGGTTGTAGTTCAGCAACGCGCCCGGCTGCGCGCTGGAGAACAGCTCGACCGCGAGGCGGTGCGTTGCCACGCCGCCGCTGCGCGTGCCGCCGGAGAAGCGGTCGGGGTTGAGCAGATACACGTTCGCCAGCGGGGAGAAGCCGCCGGGCGCGACCGAGGTGGCCGTGTTGCCGCTGGCGAGGTTCACGTTCGCGACGAGCTGGCCGTCGAGATACACCTTCGCGCCGAGACCGGCGGCCAGGTCGAGGCTCAGGAAATACTGCGAGTAGTCGCTCGCCTCGTTCAGCGTGAACTCGCGGAACACCACGCTCTGCGGCTGGCCCGCGACCGGGCGCTCGTAGAGCTGCAACACGCGGAGCGACGCCGGCAGGTTCGCCTGCCCCGCGTCAAGCGAGACGAGGAGGTTCGTGGCGGGCTGGCCCAGATGTGTCGTGGTGGCAACCTGCGCGAGCGTCGCGGTGAACTCATTGCCCTGCTCGTCACGCACGGTCAGCGGCGTGCCGGCGGCAAAGGGTTGGAGCGAACCGGTCGGCAGCACGAAGCTGAGTTTGTCATCGTTGGTGCTGACCGTGAGGAACGGGATGAGGCTCACCGGCGCGACGGAGGTTGTCACCTCGGCCAGCACGCGGTTCGGGTCCGTGTTGTGGACGGTCGCCGGCTGGTCAGTCGTCAGCGGATAGCGCAGGTGCCGCCAGGTGCCGTCACCGAGCAGGAGCCGGCGCGTGTTTTGATACACGGTCGGCGGCACGCCCTGCACCGGCGCGGCGATGAGCCACTCGAATTCGTAGTCATTCACCTGCCCGCCGAGGTCCACGACCTGCTGGAGCGTAAGCATCTCGCTGAGCGGGTTGGAGGGCTTCACGATTTTCAGCTCACCGGGATAGAGGGTGTCCACGACCTTGAGGATGTGCAGGCTCACCGGCTCGCCCACGGGCGTGAAGGCGCTGCCGTTGCCCGCGATGAGCGTGACGTAGCCCACCCCGGGTCCGAGCGCGGTCAGCGCATACGAGTCCACCGCCACGTCCTGGTCCTTCACCTCGGCCAGCGCGGTGGGGCCGACGTTCTCGCTGCTGCCGGGAGTGTAAGTGCCGGGACGACCGGGGTCTTCGACGAACTTCTCCATCGCAGTGCTGAGGCCGCTGGCAATGGCCGCGTCCCAGTGCGACTTGAGCGGGTCGTCGGCCACGCACAGGTTGCGCAACGCGTCGAGGTCGGACGGGCCGAGCACGTTGAGCAGGAGATAATTGTCGCCCACGACCTCCTGCTTGAACTCGCCGCGCAGCACGAGCGCGCCGTTCACGCCGCGCGTCGGGTCGTAGAAGAATCGCTCGACGAGGTGCGGCGGCAGGTTCGGGAAGAACGTCTTGCCCTGATACGCACTGACGGCGATGGAGTCCGGCAGCTTGTTCAGGCCGGAGCCGGTGGCGGCCGGCAGCTTGAACTGCTTCTCGCGCGTCGGGTCATGCAGCACGGCGGCGCGGGCGCCGAGGCCGCCCGCGAACTGCGGCTGTTGATACAGCACGTCGAGGCTCGTCTGGCCGCGCACCGAGGGCAGGCCGCGCTTGGGCAGCGTGAGCGACTCGGCCATGAGCAGCACCGGCGTGTTGTCCGGCCACACGGGGCGGTAGGTGATGCCGAGCGCGTTGCCGTCGCCGACGTTGTCCGTGTTCAGGTCGGCATACACCGGGTCGCCGACGTAGCTGCCGTCGGGATTCTGCGAGCGGAGATAAGGCGTGATGGTGCCCACCGGCGGCTGCGCGTTCGCGGCGAGCGACGGGAACCAGAAGCCGGCGAGCGTCTTGTAGTAGAACTGCATGACGAGCTTGCCGGGCTGCGACTCGTTGTGCGGGCCGCGATAGAACCACACGTCGCCCTTGCGGTCCTGATACGTGTAGCTTGCGAAGCGCGCGCGCGCGGTCGCGTCGGTGATGGCCTCGGACAACGGCTCATACGCGAGCCGCCAGCCGGTGAACACATTGGCATTCGCACCCGTCAGCGGCGCGACAAGCACCGCACCGTTCTGCGCCTCCGCCGGGGCGATGCCGGTGAACTGGATTTCCACATACGCATCTCCCGTCACGGTGCCGAGGTCGGCGATGGTCGCGAGCCAGTTGATTTTCGCGGACGCCTTCGCCACGAGCACAGGCTGCGCGGCGGCGAGGCCGGTCAGCGAACTGACCTTGAAGCGGTAGCGCGTGAGGTCTGTCGGCTGCGCGCTCGCCGTCCAGATGCCGAGCGTGAGCGCAGGAGACGGGGACGCCACGCCGTTAATCTCCGTGTTTGAGCTGCCGCCGTTCGTGCTGTAAAACCAAAGCGACGTGAGCGGGCCGGAGTTCGGGACGAGCTGCAGCGCAAGCTGTTCATACGGCAGGAAGAAATGCCGCCGCGTGGTGGAGAGCGTCACGTGCGCAATGCCACCAGCAGTCGTCACGGCGTTCCCGCCCACGACTTCGTCCACGATTTCCACGTTGAGGCTGCGGGCCGGCGAGCCGATGACCCGCGAGCCCAGCGGACGCTCCAGCAACGGGAGCGGCATCGGTGCCTGCACGATTTGCCCCGCGTTGCGCGTGTAGTCGAACTTCACGTTGTCCCGCTCGCGCAGCACGCGGAACGGCGTCATGCTGGGCCGCCCGTCCGCGTCCGTGTATTGCAGCAGCACGTAGGGATGCGACGAGTAGCCAGCGCCGCTCGTGACGTTCAGGTCGTCGCGCAAGGCCCACGCCTGCCCGCCCTGCAGGAGCGCGTGCTCCTCGTTCGGGTTGTAGCCGGGCAGCGTGGCGTCGTTCTGGAAGTAGAGCGCGCCCTTCGCCTCCAAGCTCGTGAGCGCCTCGCTGCCGGCGTTGCTCGCCAGGATGATGTCCCGCGAGTTCGGCGAGTTGGTCGGCCACGCGACCGCGTAGCGCGCGATGGTGGACGGCCAGTAAGTCTTGGCGAAGCCGCGCACCGTGTCCGCCGCGTTCGCGCGATACCACCAGACTTCAAGCGTCGCGGTGGTGTTGCTCGCGGTGATGGGAATGATGGAGCCGCTGGCCGCCTCCTCGAAGCCCAGCTCGAAAGGGTTCTTGTAGGCCGTCACACTGAAGCCCGTGCCCTGGTTGGTGCGGACGAAGCCGGCGAGATACTTCACGACCGAGTTTGAAGTCGCCTCGCCGCCGGGCGCGGCCAGGCGCTGGCCGACCCACGCCGTCGTGTTCACCATGCGCGGCGCGGTCAACGGGTTCGCGAAGGTGAACGTGCCGTTGCCGGGGTTGTAGGCGGACAACTCCGTCGCCACGCTGCCGGTGAAGTTCGTCGTGCGCAGGTTGTCATCCAGCCATGAGAACACGCGCTCGAAGGCAATCTGGTCGTTATTGTTGTAGCGGACCAGCGTGCGCAACGCCGGGTGGCCCGAGTCGAGGTAGGTGTAGAACTTGCCATCAATCGTGAACTTCGAGCGCACAGTGTCGGTGGCGTCCTCGAACTCGATAAACGGCAGATCCTGCGCGGGCAGCTCGACGGCCGTCGCCTGCGCCGCCGCCTCGTCCGCGACCACCGGCCGGACGTAGTGGCTGAATTTCGCCACGTCCGTGGGCCAGGCCTGGCGGTAGCGGACGAAGCGCGACGGCCAGCGGATGCCCGCCGTGCCGGTCTCCAGCCAGTGGACCTGCGAAGAGTTGATCTCCGGCGTCACGCGCGTCGCATACAGCTCCAGCCGCCCGTCCGCGCCGATGAAGTGCTGATAGACGAAGCTGGTCCCGGTGGCCTTGACGAGGGGCGCGGGCTGGAGGTCCGAGTCCGACGGCGAGTTGTTCGCATACGCCGTGAGCCGCTCGCCCAGCTCGACCGTGAGGTCCGTCGCCGCCGGCTCCCGCGTCACGTCCAGCAGCTCGTAGCCCAGGTGCGCGCGCGTGCTGCCGGCCACGGTGTTGCCCAGCAGCTCGACGAACAGCCGGCCTTCCCGGTTGTTCGCGTAGATGAGACCGTTGTCCAGCCACACCGTGCGCGTGTCCACGACGGTCTGGTTCGTCCCGAACGGGCTGGAGGAGCCGCCCAGCGCCGTCGCCTCGTTCGTCGAGACATACTGCGGGTAGGTGGTCTGGTAGCCGAACTTCAAGTCCTTCACCGTCGACGTGGGCAGCGTCACGCGGATGCCCGTCTCGGCGAACGCGCCCTCGGTCCAATACAGCTTGCGCGGCAGCTTGAACGCGCCCTCCGACACGACCTGCGACGTGGACAGCAGGTCGTAGTAAAGCCCGCCGATGAACGCATACTTCACGTTCTCGTTGCCCGCGAAGTCCGCCGGCTGGCCCGCCAGCGCCGTGTTGCGACGCCACACGATGCGAACGTCGCCCGGCTGCGTGGCGAAGACCTTCGCCGCGTGCGGGCTGTAGTAGTAGGCCGCGCCCGCGTGGCTGTTCGTCGTGAACGGCTCCGCTGCCCAGTAGTTCGTCAGCGACGCGCCGGTGAGCGCGTTGCCGTCGAGGTCCGTGTCCGGCGTCGGGATGATGGCCCCGAAGAGCAGCGAGGATTCCTGACTGACCCAATACGCGCCGACCTGCGCGCGGAGGATGAGCTTCACCGTTGCGCCGTCCTTGGAGCGGGGGAAATCAATCGCGTCCGCGTTCGCGGCGAAGCTGCCCGCGCCCAAGGCCGCCGGATTTGAGGCGACCGTCACCGCACCGTAGCTGACGATGCCCTGAAACTGGCCGGGCGTCGCCGTCGGCTGGCCCAGCGGGATGCGTCCGTCCGAGCCGGCGGGCGTGCCGACGGTGCCGGACAGCGGCACGCCGCGCTGCGATTGGAGGTTCACGCCGCGCTGGAAGTCGTTCGTGGTGACGTGGAGCAGCGCGGACGGCACGTCCGAGAGCGACTGTCCCCGCGCCACGGCCGCGAAGGCCAGCAGCGCGGTCACGCCAGAGAGGAGGCGGTTCAAGTTTTTCATAACGGTTTGGGAAGGGAAGAAATCAACGCAAGGACGCCAAGTCGCGGAGACGCAAAGAAACGGAGCGCGGCATTCATGCCGCAGAAACTCCCGACGGAAGAAGCGCATTCGGATGCACTGAGAGCGACGGACGCTACTGCGGCCTGAAGGCCGCGCTCCTCCGCGCCTCTGCGCCCTTGCGGCTTTGCGTTGAATGAAGCTTCGAGGTTCATGGGTTTGTCCGCGCCTGCGCGGTCAGCCAGTCATCGAAAGTCAGCCGGGCCAGCTCCACAGCCTGCACCGTGAGCGCCTCGGCGGTGCGGCTGGTGGCGAGGTAGAGTGCGAAGTTCTGGTCCGAGCCGAAGACCGCGCTCACGTCGCCGGACTGCTGCAATTGCACGGCCAGCACCTTCTGCATGTCCGCGTGCAGGTCGGTGAAATACTGCTTCTCCGCGCCGAGCGGCGTCGGGCGGGCGGAGGCCAGCTCCGCCTTGGGTTTCGCGCCGAGCTGCCAGGTGATGGCGCGCACGTCGGGGCGGGACTTGAGCAGCGCCGCACGCTCCTCCGCCTTCGCAGCGAGCAATTGCGCCCGCAGCTTCTCCGCCTCAGCACGCTTGCCGGCCTGCTGCGCTGCGTCCGCCTCGAAGCGCGCGCGCAGCACGCGGTCCACGACGAGCGGCTTGGCCACGGAGCGGGCGAAGCGCTCCGGGTGGTTCGCCAGCGCCAGCTTGATCTGCGCGAGCATGTCGCCCGCCATCGTGGAGCGTTCGATGCGCGCGACCTCCTCGGCCACGAGCCTCGGGGTGATTTCGAGGCGATAAACATTCTTGAGCACGCGCTCCCTGAGCAGTTCCTGCTGCACGCGGCGCTCGATGACCGAGCGCGGCACGGCCTGCTCGAATGGAAGCTTGGCCCCGACCTGCTTCGCGTAATAAACCCGCTCGACCGCGAGCCGGTCATCCACCAGTTCACCGATGGAGGCGGCGAGGGAGGACAACGCCGTGGCGAAGAAGATCACGATGCTGACCAAGCACGAGCTCTCCCTCACCCCAGCCCTCTCCCGCTGGGAGAGGGAGGGACGCAGTTCGCCACGGACTACAGAGTAGCGTCTGGATGGAACGAGAGCGGTCGAGGTGACTCCCTCTCCCAGCGGGAGAGGGTCGGGGTGAGGGAGAAAGGCTACGGGATTGCCAGCCAGTGCACCCGGTAGGGCCGACCTGTGGTCGGCCCTGTCAATCCATTCAGTTTTACGAGGCCGCGCGCAGCGCGGCCCTACCAGCGCGGCGGGCGCTTGGGCGCGCGACTCGTGCCTGGAGCAAATGGATTGTGACCCTTGGCGCGTCATTGCTTCACGTATTGGTAGGCCTCGATGGGCGGCTGGTAGCCGATCACCGTCTGGTCGCTGTTGTTGGACCAGTCGGCGAAGATGAGCAGTTCCTTGCCGGTCCAGGTGAAGGGGGCATGGGCCGTGGAGATCAGCGGCACGTTGGGCATCCTGGTCCAGAGCCCTGTGATGGGATTGAAGCGGGCGCACTCTTTCCGATGCGAACCCCCGTCAAAGCCTCCGGCGATGATCCATTCCGTGCCGGTCCAGGCGGCTTGGTGATACACAATGCCCACGCCGTCATTCCCGAGGGCGGGCTTGGCGGAGAGTTCGGCGCTCCAAGTGTTGGAGACTGGATTGTAGCGGGCGAACTTCCGATTACCGCTCGAGTGGCCGAAGCCATAGAGATACTCCGTGCCCGTCCAGACTGAACTGCCACTGGTGGTGGCTGGGGCGAACGGGATGTCCGGCATGGGGGTCCAGTTGTCCAGCACCGGGTTGTAGCGTGCCGCTTTGTTGATGCCGGTCGTGTTGGCAGCCGTGTCGTGGCCGCCGGCGATGATCATCTCCGTGCCGGTCCACGCGAAGCAGTGGTCGCCAAAGCCCGTGCGCTGCGGGTTGGGAGCCATCGAGCGCCAGGTGTCC
>JBEBFV010000171.1:0-11463 GCA_040081795.1 Limisphaerales bacterium
TCGGATATTCGCGATACTCGTGCAGGTGCGCGAGCGCGTCGGCTCCCGTCAGAGAACCTGCTCCCATCAGCAGGCAGGCGAGCACCGGGGCGATGGCGAGTTGTTGGATGCGATTCATGGCGCGTCAGTTTTTTTGGAGACGGTTCAGGCTGTCCGCGATGAAACCAAAAACGCGGCGGTCCGTGTTCTGAATCTTCAAATCAATCCCGTGGCCCGCGCCGGGGACGACGACCAGCTCGTGGGGGATTTTCAACTTGGTGAGATGGGCGCACCAGTCGAGGTTGGGCTGATAGTTGGAGTCCTTGTCCCCGACCACCACCATGAGGCGGACTTTCGGAGCATCGGCGCGATTGGCGTAGAGCGTCGCGTTGTCCCAGGAGTTGTCTTTGGGGTTGATGAGTTTGGATTCGCCGCGACCGCCCGCGCCGGTATCGGACATGGACTTCTCGCGCTGATGCCCGCCCGACATGGCGACGCCGGTGCCGATGAGTTCGGGATGCTTGAGGATAATGCGCCCCGTGGCGCGGCCGCCCATCGAGTGCCCCAGCATCACGCGGCCCTCGGGGGCGGCGATGGTGCGGTAGGTCCGGTCCATGTGCGCGACCAGCTCGATGAAGCCGGTGCCGCCCTTCGAGTCCGCAGTGTCTATGTAGTTCGGGTTGCCGCCGTTCACGACGACGAAGAACGCAGCCGGGTAGTCCTCCGAGGTCAGCATGGGACGCAGCGACGGGTAGCCTTGCACGCCCCGGCCCTCGTTGCCGTTGCCGCCGTGCAGGTAGTAGATGACCGGGAAGCGGCGGGCCTTGGCGTCCGGCGCATCGTAGCCGCGCGGGAGCGCCACGAAGTAGCCGATATCCGTGGTGTTTGCCTTGCTGAAAAACGCGCCGTGAACCAGCGCAGGGTCGGCCTTGATGGACGGCGGCACGACGTTGACCCACTTGACGGGGCCGGCGACGGGAGGCTCGGCCTTGTCCTGGGCAGCCAGCGACGAGGCGAGGAACATCACCAGCCAAAACTGGGAAATGAAGTTGTTGGTTTTCATTTGATGTTCATGAGCAGGGCGGCCGTGGCCTCCGGCTGGCGCAACATCGGGTAGTGGTCGCCTTCGATGATGTGCACTGGCCAGCCACGGTCGCGCGCGCGCACGGTCGAAAAATAAAACGTGTCTGCCTCGGCTCGCTGGCCTTTCGCCACGGTGAGGATGACCGTCCCGGGAATCTTCGCGGCGGCGGGGTTTTTCAGCGCGACGGTTTCGGTGAAAGTCTTGAACGGCTGCGGCACCTGGCGCGGGGGCGGCGCGCTGGCCTTCATCGCCGGACGGACGAGGAAGCCGTCCTTGACGTGCTTCGTCGAGTCCGGCGCGTCGGGCCGGCGCGTGGTCATCAGGCTCTCCCCGTCCAGCGGGAGAAACGCGTCGAGGCAGATGACGTGGCGGATGCGCTCCGGGATGCGCTCGGCGACGCCGGCAATCACGAAGCCGGCATAGCTGTGCCCGAGCAGGTTCACGTCGCGGAGGTCCTCGAAGAGGATGAGGTTGACGACGTCCTCGATGTGCGTGGTGAGGCCGATGTTGGTCGTGGCGGTATGAAAATGCTCGCCAAGGCCGCTCAACGACGGCCGGTAAGTCTTCCAGCCCTTCGCCTCCATGAGCGCGGCGACCTGCTTGAACTGCCAGCCGCCGCCGGAAGCGCCGTGGACGAAGAGCATGACGGGCTTCTGCTGCGTCGCGGTCTGGCTGGCGGACGGAGCGGCCGGCGTCTGGCCCGAAGCGGCGGCGGCGTAGAGCAAGCAAAACCAAGCCATGAGCCGGTGCGATGCACTCGAAAACAAAACGCTCCAATTCAACGCAGAGACGCAGAGAACGCAAAGATGCGCGGAGCAGCGCCGGAAGTGTATCACCGGGTGGAGAAGGTGATTGAGCCTGCCCGGCTCTGCGCCTCTCCGCGCTCTCTGCGTCTCTGCGTTAATGGAAAGGCCACCTTCAACTGAATCGTGCCGGCCTGGAAAACGAAACGCTGATGTGCTCATCGGGTGGGTGCGACCTCCTTCTCCCAAGCGGCCAGCAGTCCGCGCAACCGTTCGGCGTCCGCCGGGCGGCTGGCAAGCAGGTCGTGCGCTTCGGACTCGTCGGCGTCGAGGTCGAAGAGACTCTCGACATCCGTGCGCTTGCCCACCGCCCGGACGACATACTTCAACGCGCCGTCACGCGCGCCTTTCCAGGTGCTGTCGCCACGGCGTTGCCGCCAGAAAACCGTGCGCGTCACATCGGGCAGTTTGTCCGCGAGGTGGGCGAGCACATCCTGGCCGTCGAAGTTGCGGCCAGCCGGGAGCTTCACGCCGGCGGCCCGCGCCATCGAGGCAGTGAGGTCGAAGGTCAGCGCCACCTGTTTGGTCGTGACTCCCGCCGGCAGGATGCCCGGCCACCGGACGATGCACGGCACGCGGATGCCGCCCTCAAACGTCGTGCCCTTGATGCCGCGCAGGCCCGTGGGCCGGGCGCTGGCGGTGCCGCCGTTGTCGCTGGTGAAGACGACGAGGGTGTTGTTCGCGAGGCCCTGCTTGTCCAGCGCGGCAAGGACGCGGCCAACCGCCGAGTCCATCCGCTCAATCATGGCGGCGTAAATCGCAGGCGGGGCCTTGCCCTGCGGCCAGCGCGGCGAGTCATCGGGCAGCGGCTGCGGCTGCGGCTCGTCCGGGCCTTGGAACGGCGAGTGCGGCGCGGTGAACGGCAGGTAGAGAAAGAACGGACGGGCGCGGTTCCCAGCGATGAACCGCTCCGCCTCGTCAGCGATGAGGTCGGTGAAATAGCCCTCGCGTTTCTCCGGGCGCCCGTCGAGGAACAGCACCTTCTTCTGCCCGTCAGGCGTCGGCTCGATGTGATGGAAGTAGTCCATGCCACCGCCCGCGCAGTAGAGCGCGCGGTCGAAGCCATGCGCGCCCGGCGCGAACTTGTCCTCGTAGCCAAGATGCCATTTGCCGAACAGCGCGGTGGTGTAGCCCGCGCGTTTCAGCAACTGGCCGAGTGAAGTCTCACTGGCCGGGAGGCCCAGGTCGTGGGTCGTGCGCAGCCGGATGGCATCGTCGTAGCGGCCGATATTGCCAGAGCCAATCGCGCACTCCAGGCCGCCGACGCGCTGCTGGTAGCGCCCCGTGAGCAACGCCGTCCGCGTCGGCGAGCACTCCGGGCCATTCGAGTAAAACTGCGTGAAGCGCACGCCCTGCGTTGCCAGCCGGTCGAGGACGGGGGTGCGAATGTCCTTCACGCCGTAACAGCCGAGATCGCGATGGCCCAGGTCGTCGGCGAGGATGAAGACAATGTTCGGCTTGGGCGGCGCGGCGGCTGCACAAAGCCACGGGGCGGCGAGTGCGACGAAGAGGAGAAAAGCCAGGTGCGCCCTCATGTTCACTCCCGCGACCTTCAGGCCTTCGCTGATGGTGCAAGGTTGACCTTCGTCGCCGAGGCCATGGCGACGCAAAGATCGGGGAACGGTTTGCCTTTCCGCAGTCATTTCTTCTCCCGCACTTTTTCCAACAGCGCCCGGCCGAGCGCCTTCGCCTCGGGGGTGTGCTTGTGCCCGATTCCGGGCCAGGTCTTGAATTCCACGGCAAAGCCGAGCGAACGCAACTGCTCGGTGAAACGCCGCGCGCCCTCGATGCGTGGCGGCGTGCCGGGCGGACCGCCGGAGCCACGGTCGTCCTCTCCGCAACTGACGGTGAAGGGAATGTGCTTCGCCGCAGGGTTGATCCGGTCGTCCCCGTCGAGTTTTGCCCAGGACCCGCCCGAGTGTGCGGAGACGGCCGCGACGAGTTCCGGGTGGCGGAAGGCATACCGATGGGAGAACTGGGCGCCAGCGGAAAAGCCGTGCAGAAAAATCTTCGGGTGCAGCTTCCAAGTCTTGCCGGTCTGTGCGATCAGCTCCGAGAGCTTCGCTTCGTGGGCCGGGCCGCTCATCTGGAAAATCTCGCGCGGCATCGTGGCCGGACGGGGAGCATCGGGATCGCGTTTGGGGTGCGCGAAACTGGGGCCAAGCACAATCACGTCGTCGAAGTCTATCGCCCACGACGCGACTCCGCCGGCTCCTTTGCCGGTCCCGCCCGCTCCGTGAACGGCGACGACCAGCCAGTAGGTTTTTCCAGCCACAGGTTTTTCGGTCGGCGTGTAAAGCCAGTGCGTCAGGCCGCTCGCATCCGGGATTGCCGTTTCAGTGGCGCGCAGGGAACCGCAGAGCATGGGCAGCGCGAGCGCGCCAATCAGGAGGAGCAGTATCGGTTTCAATGTGGTTCGAGAAACATCAGACGAAGAAATGCGGGGATGCGCCTGCAACTGGGCGGCGCGCACGAAGCGGTGTTCAAGCAGTGTCGGGTTCATGTGGAGAGGGCAAGGTTGGAATCGCATTCGCGCATGACGGTCACTCCTTCGCCTTCAAGTGCAGCACCGCCGGGCCGTCGTGCGGCGGGGTGAAGCTCTGCACGGAGCCGCCGCGCACCGTTTCGCCTGACCGGCTCGCCTCGGTTCCGGGCGCGAACCACTCGACGGAAAATGTGGCGGAGGAGTTCCGCAGGTCCACCGTGAAGCCGCCGCGCCCCGGCTGGAAAGCGAGATACTCCCGGCCCGGATTCGCGAGGCAGTAGGCGGTCGAGGCCGCATCCGTGGAGGGCTGCATCGCGGCGAGGTTCACCTTGCGCGACCAGGCGACGGTTTGCCCGATGCCTTTGCGCGCCGCGACGGCTTCGGTCGGCGAGGCGTAGGCCCACTCCAGATACCAGGTGTGATTGCCACGGCAGAACTGCTTCCAAAACCAGTCCTCCG
This sequence comes from Limisphaerales bacterium, assembly GCA_040081795.1. Lineage (GTDB taxonomy): Bacteria > Verrucomicrobiota > Verrucomicrobiia > Limisphaerales > SXTU01 > SXTU01. The sequence continues at coordinate 4,811 of JBEBFV010000171.1, forward strand.
TGCGCTTGGCGTTCCAGCCGAGATGGTCGGTGTCGGCGACAATGATTTTGCCCTGGAAGTCCGGCGGCGGATTTGCTTTGAAGCCGAAGCCATTTCCGCCCACAGCCGGCCCGTCGGACGGGGAAACCCAGTCGGCGACACTTTGAAAGAGCATCTCGTTGCTGCCACGGCGTGCCCTGTCGCGGCTGTAGTAAAACGTGATGCCTGCCAGGTGTTGCCTCGGCATTCCCGCCTCGGTGCGGCGCACGAACCCGACCATGTGGTTCTGCCACGGCGCGGAGTAGGAGCCGCCTTCGTTGGCGATTTCGTAGAGGACGTTGTCGAGGCCGTTGAGCGTTTCGAGCACCTTGCGGACGTAGGCCTCCTGCACGGCCAGCACGCGCCGGCCCATCGCGGAGTCGCGCAACGAGTGGCTTTCCAAACCCCAGCCATCGCCGTCCTCGTCGGCCTCGATGCCGTTGACGTTGTTGGGACCGGCGAGCGGATGGTATTGCCACGCGTTGGTGACGTGCTGCACGCCCCAGCACTCGAACAGCATGACCGCCGCGTAGATGCCGTGCTCGCCAGCCAGCTTCACGCGCGAGCGCAGGCGCTCGAAATAGCCGTCGTCGAACTTGGTCAGGTCGAACCTGGGTTTGCCGTCGCTCGCCAGGCCCGGCCCGGCGCGCTGCCACGGATGGGGCTGGCTGTGTTCGGTCTGCCTGGTCTTCGTGTCGCCCTCGGTCCACTTGGGAAGCTCCCAGCGCCAGAACCGCGTGAAGTTGTGGCCGCTGGCATCGAGCAGTTTCAGGAACGCGTCGAAATCAAAAACCGGCGGCGGTTCCGCGCCGGATTCGAGCCGGTGCCCGGTGTCCGGGAAGCTCTGCCAGATGTGCGAGCCGGCCAGATACACCGCGCGCAACGAACCATCGGCATTCCTGGAGCCGTCGGCGAAGTAGCGCGGGTTCGTCGGATGCACGCGCAGTGGGCCGCGAGCGGCCGGCTTGGCTGCCGGTGTCCACTTCCCTGCAACCACGGCGAGTTGCGCGTGAGAAGCGGCGTCCTTGACTGCGCCTTCCACCAAACCGAGGACGAAACGCTGTCCGGCACCACGGAACTGCGGCTTGCCGCCCGGTCCGCGTCCGAAGCCGAAGACCACCATGCCATCCGGCGCGTCGAGTCCGGCGCGTGTGCTGCCCATGAACCAAAGCGTGTCGGGCAACTCGTCCTTCTCCATCTGCGCCACGAGGAGCACGCGGGGCGACTGGTCATCGCCGAAATAAGCCCAGCGCCACTGCTCGAAGAGCTGGCGCTTGGTGTCAGTGACTTCACGTCGCGGCCCGCCGGTGTCAGTGCCCCAGTAGTGCGTGCGCGGCGACCAGCGCCCGCCGATGGTGCCCTCGTAAAGAAACCACCAGGCGTCTTCAGCGGGAGCCTTCTCCATCGTGAACACGGCGTTCGTCTCGGTGAAGCGCCACTTCCACGCCCAGCGCCCGCTCTTGCTCACGGTGCGGATGGTGTCGCCCCCCGCGAGCGCGCTCTCGCACCTGTCAAAACCCGGATGGCCCGCGCCCGCGTCGGGATTGTCCTTGCCGAAGACGGAGTTGGGAATGCCGCGAAAGCCCGCCGCAGCGGACGCGGGGACTTCCTTCAACGGCTCCTTGCGAAAGGAAATCCAGTCCTTGCCGTCGCGGTCAATGAGCCGCGAGAAGCCGCCGCCCGCGCGGTCGAACAAGTAAGTTGCGCTCGCCGTGACGACCTTGAATTGCGCGCGGCCCTCGTGCTCCGCCTCGGTGATGGTGACGCCGCGAACGGAAGTCAGCGCACCCAGCAGCACCAGCACGCCGAGGCAGAATCGGCTTCGTAACGCGGCGCGACGCGATGACGGCTGCCCGCTCACTTTTTGTATTCGATGAGCAGCACCGGGCCGGGCCAGTTAATCTCGAACATGTGGCCCATGAAGGTCGAAAAGGTGGAAACCTCGTTGCGACCCACCTTCAACCGAGCGAGCGGCACCTCGACGGCGTCCTGGTCGTAGTTGTGGAATTCGCCGAAGCGGCTGGCCAGGCGCTCGCCGTTGAGCCGCAGCTCGTGGACGCTCGTGTCCTCCACGTCGCCGCTCCACGTCGAGAGCACCAGCCGCGCGAAGGTCGCCCCGGCCAGATCACTCTCCTTTACGGTGAAGCTGCCCTTGGGAGATTCCTTGCCGGCGCGCGACATCCATTTCTCGGGCACGACATCGCACTTGATCATACGCACGCCGCGATGGGCGCGCTTCTGCTCGATGTTGCCGATGGGCGGCGTGAGATACGTAAGGCCGGTGGCGTCGGTGATGCGCGCACGCACGCGGATCGGCGCGGATTGATCGGGCAGCCAGCGCGCGTCGAATTTCGCGCGCCACGGCGCGCTAGTGGCCGTGCCAAGATGGTGCCGCAGCACGCCGTGGTGCGTGGAGAACTGCCATTCTCGCCAGACCCCGTCGCCGTCCCAATCGAAGTCGTCGTATTCGCCGATGAACTCGACGCGCACGATGGCACCGTTGGGGCTGCTGGCGTTCACTTCGAGCCTGAGCGTGTCGCCGAAGGTCGAGCCTTCCTTGGGCGAGACAAATTCGCCGGTCGGGTGCGGCTTCTTCGCGGCATCGTAAAACACGCGCGCCGTGAAGTCGTAAATCCAGTAGAAGCCCCAGTCGTTGGCGAAGGCGACCTGCTTGCCGGCGGTGAAGCGGAAGAGGTTCTCGCCCTTGGCCAGTTGCGCGAGCGGGATGGGCGAGGCGTTGTTGCCGAGCAGCACGCGGTAAAAGCGCTGCGGCTCCGTCGGCGTGCCGGAGAGCGTGGGCAGATCAATCCAGCCGTGGTCGTTGACGCGGAAGCGCTGGCCGGCGGTGCCGATGTGGCCGCCCCAGTATTCCACGCTCAACTCCGCGCGCGTCGCGCCCGCGACATCGAGCGTGAGCGGCTTGGGCACATGGCGCTTCATCGTGGCCATGCCGATGTGCTCGCCGGTGAAGACGCGCTTGGTGTCGGGATCGAGTTCCGCGAAGTGCGTCGTGGGCGGCGCGCCGTAGTTGTGGGTGACTTCGCGGAACACCTCCTGACTGCTGGCGGTGGACGCGCCCGCCGCGAGGGCGAGGAGGGGGATCAAGGTTCGCTTGAAGCTCATGGAGGTGGGAGGTCAGTTCAGCGCCGGCATCCGCTTGCGGAACTCGGTCGGGTTCACTTTCTTGGCGCGGCGGAAACTCCGGTTGAAGCTGGCGACGTTGGCGAAGCCGCAGGCCAGCGCGACCTCGGTGACGTTCATCTCGTGCTCGGAGAGCAGGCGGCAGGCGCGGCCAATCCGCAGCTCGGTCACGAAGTCGTGGAAGGTTTTCCCGGTGCGCGCCTTGAAGAAGCGGCTGAACGCGCCCGGGCTGAAGTGCGCGGCGGCGGCGATCTCGTCGCGATGAATCGGCTCGGCGATGCGCTCCTGAATCAGCTCGCAGACCTTGCGGAGGCGCTCGCCATTCTGGTCGGGCAGCTTGGGCAGGAAACCGGCGCTGCAAATCGGCACCAACTCCTCCGAGCCGGCGAGCAGGTGGAGGAGTTGCAAGAGATCCAGCACGCGCTGAAAGCCCTCGTGCGACGGCATCGCCTGCTTCAGCGCGGCGGCCGCCCGGCGGGCTTTGCCGCGCGCGTGCAAGCCCACGGCCGCGCGCTTGAGCAGGCGGCGGATCGGCTCGGCTTCCGAGCGCTTGAAAAAGTCCGCGCCAAGAAAATCCTCCGTGAAATAGACGATGATGCAGTGCAGCTCGCGGTCTCGGCGCGTCGCCGGCTCATCGAACTGCCAGGCGTGGGGCAGGTTCGGGCCGAGCAGCGAGACCTCGCCGGACTCCAGCGGCCCGATGTTGTCGCCGACGATGCGGTGGCCCGCGCCCTTGATGACGAGGCCGAGCTGATACTCCGGGTGGAAATGCCAGGTGCAGTGGTAGCTCGGCCCGCGCAGTTCGAGGAGGCGGAGGGATTCCTGCGCCGGGTGCGTCACCTGATGGTAGGTCACTTTCATGGCAAGCTTGAGTTCGTCGAGTTCGTCGCCCACGCGTGGCTGAGTGGCTTGGGCAAATAGCTTTTTACCCATGTCGGCGGGGCGGCACAACGCAAACCGCCGAAAGGTCACCGAAAGACAAAAAGTCGGCACCGACGGTGTAGCGACGGGCCGGTGGAAGGCTCAGGTTGGAACGGTCATCAACCATCAGCCTTGCGCATACCTCTCCCATGCTTCTAAACGGATGGTCCGTTCTGCCGATTGTGCGGAACAAGTTGAGGAGGGTAAATTCTGCGCGACCATGAAACCCATCAACGCCAGCCAGCTTCCTCGGCGCGCAATATCTGCGCGCGGGTTCACTCTCATCGAACTCCTCGTTGTCATCGCCATCATTGCGATTCTGGCAGGAATGCTCCTGCCTGTGCTCTCGAAGGCCAAGCTCAAGGGCAGCATGACCAAATGCACCAACAACCTCAAACAGCTCGGCCTCGCGTGGGTGCTTTACTCAGGTGATTCCGACGGCCGGTTCACGCATATCAGCGATGGAACTTCCACGAACCCTGATGGCACCTACAAGGCTTGGGCGGCGGACCCTTGGATGCGGATGGATGTCTCGACGGACGCGAACTACAACACCAACTATCTGATCAAAGGGGCGCTGGGGCGCTACCTGAGCGGCAACTATCAGGTTTACAAGTGCCCGGCCGACAAGACGAGAGACAAGGGCACCGGCGTCAATCGGATGCGCAGCGTTTCCATGAACTGCCGGATCGGGTGTGGGCCTGGACACGGCGGCAACACTCACACCTGGCAGGCGACCGGGCAGGGGCTGCCCCATTTCGTCCGCGAGCAAGAGCTGGATCGGCCGGCGGATCGCTTCGTCTTCATTGACGAGAATCCAGACAAGCCGCGTGCCGGAGGCGATTTGCAGAACCAATTCTTCCCGACCATCAACGACGCCCTGTTCGGCCATGTGCAGCAGCGGACCGGCAAAAACCTGAATGACATTCCGTCCTCCGCGCACGGTTCTGCCGGCGGCCTTAACTTCGCTGACGGCCACTCGGAAAACCACAAGTGGCAAAGCGGGGCCGTAAACCAACCGATCATCAGCACCTCCGCCAATGCCGGCGCAGACTACGATTACCTCTCATTCGTCTCGACCGTGATTAACGGCATCCCTTGACGCGTGATCAGAGACTCCTGAACTGCGCCTCATCGCCTTGGCCATCTTCCCGATGAAAACACTGTGCTGGCTCCTGTGTCTGAGTCTGGTCTGCCTCTCCGCTTGCAGACGGAAACGGACCACAGCTCCAACAGCTCCGGAGACCTCGGCACCGCCCGCTGCCGAGCAACCCGCCGCCAAAGATGGTTCAGCTTCCCCGGCACCGGCCAGTCCGGCCCCGCCGGAACCCACCGCCCTGTTCGATGAGCACTTTGGCATCCTGACGCAGGGCTTGCTGACGTTCAAGCGGGACAAGAACCGCGCACCGCGGGACTGGCAGGAACTCATCACCACCGGCTACCTCAAGAAGATGCCCGCCGCACCGCCCGGCAAGCGTTACACATTCAATCCGGCCAGCCTCGACGTTCACATGGTGAACCAATGACGACAGTTCTGAACCTGCTGACTCCGTCCCGCCTAGCCTCGGATTTTCCCCGCCCGCTGCCCGGATGCCTTGCCCGCGTGAAGCTGCGGTTCACCCGCGCCCTGTCTTTGGCTGGCCGACGGCTGGAAATTCCTCCCGGCAGATCGGAAAAGCGCGGCGGCCCCCCGGTGCAGTTGGGCGGGGGATTGGCTCGACCGGTCGGGGCCTCGGAAGGCACAGCGGGATGGTCGGAACCGGCCTTGGACCGGTCCGCGACCGCCCTTGATGTGGAGTCATCACGGTTTGATGAGGTGGAACTGCCCATTGATGCCTCCAAACCGCCGGTTGATGTGGTCGGAGCGCCCGTTGATGTCTCCAAGCCGTCCGTTGATGACATAAACCGGCGATTTCCCCTCATCAAGCAGCGATTCGACCCCATCAACGCACCGTTGGACCCCATAAAGGCACCGGCAAACCGCATCAACGTGCCAATTACCCCCATCAACGACCGATTTCCTCTCATCAACGACCGATTTCTCTCCATCAAGGCACCTGCTGAGGCCATCAACGGGCCAGTCCGAGCCATCAAGCGGCCATTCCTCCACATAAACCACTGCCAACCAAGGAATTGAACCATGTTTGACCTTTTTAACTTCGAGTTGCTCCAGCTCCGCTACGTCAAGGCGGCGATGGATACGGTGGCCACCTTCCGGCCCGACGGCAAAACCCCTGTCGAGGCGCAGGCGATGGTGGACACCGCCAAGACCGCGCGCACCACTTACGGCACGCGGAAGGTGGAGATGGACCTGGCCCGCGGCGAGTTCACCGAGTCGGTGGACGCCGGCCATGTGGTCTGCATCCAGGTTTATCCCATCATGGTGAGCCGCTACCGGAACGACCCCGGCAGCCTCTCCGCCATCAAGAAGCTGCCCGTGGCCGACCAGACACCCGCGCAGACGATTGACCGCTTGAAGGACACTTCCACCCTGTGGGGCAAGCTGCCCAACCCGCCCGGCTCGGCCACGCCCTTCACGGCTTGGGGCACGATGGACAAGGCGGCGTTTGACG
>JBEBFV010000602.1:0-3046 GCA_040081795.1 Limisphaerales bacterium
GTGCGCGCCGAGACGCCGCAGGTATTCGTGCCGGACGGCCTCGGGGTCAAGGTAGAGCTTGCGACCGGATTCGAGGTCGTGGAAGAGCGCGGCCTTGTCGAAGTCGAAGGCGAGTTCCGCAGGGTCGAGCAGATGGAAGACCTGCACCTCGTGGCCGGTGGCGGTGAGCGCGGCGAGATTGCGCTCCAGCGCCTCGACCGGCGCAAGCAGGTCGGAGATGAGCACCATGAGGCCGCGCTTGCGGACGATCTCGGCGATGCGCTTGAGCGGCGCGACGAGGTCGGTGGCAGCGCCGACGGCGGGCTTCTCCAACGCGAGCATCAGGTGGCGCAGGTGGCCGGGGCGATGACGCGCGGGGAGGGATTCGCGGATCTGCTCGTCGAAGGTCATCAGCCCGATTGCGTCGCCCTGCTGGTGGAGGAAGTAGGCGAGAGTGGCGGCGAGGGTGTTCGCGTATTGGGCCTTGGTGAAGCCGCGCGAGCCGAAGGTCATCGAGCGGCTGTTGTCGGCGAGGAGGTGGCAGCGGAGGTTCGTCTCGTCCTCGAACTTCTTGATGAAGTAGCGGTCGCTGCGGGCGTAGAGCTTCCAGTCGAGATAGCGCGGGTCGTCGCCAGGCGTGTAGGCGCGATACTCGGTGAACTCGACCGAGAAGCCGTGGTAGGGGCTGCGGTGAATGCCGGTCCAGAATCCTTCGACCACGACGCGCGCCCGCAGTTCAAGGCTGCGAATGGCCATGAGCGCGTGCGGGTCAATCAACTCGCCGCTGGCGTGGCCAACTTGCTCGGCGGGGGAAATCATTGCGGTGTCGTCGCGCGCACGTGATCGAGCAGCTTCGCCACAACCTTGTCCACCGTGACGCCATCGGCCTCGGCGCGGTAGTTGATGAGGACGCGGTGGCGGAGGACGGGCGCGGCGAGGGCTTCGATGTCGTCGCGGGTGGCGTGCGCGCGACCGGCGAGGAGGGCGCGGGCTTTTGCGCCGAGCACGAGGAATTGTCCGGCGCGCGTGCCGGCACCCCAGTTCACCCAGTCGTTCACAAAGTCCGGCGAGCCCTTCTGCTTCGGGCGTGACGCGGCGGCGAGACGCACGGCGTAGCGGACGACTTCCTCGGCGATGGGCACCCGGCGCACGACCTCGTGGAAGCGCAGCACGTCCGTGCCGTAGAAGAGCTGCTCTATGATGGGCCGGAGGTTCGCGGTGGTCTGCTGGATGACGGCGACCTCGTCGTCCTCCGGCAGGTAGTCCATCACGACGTTGAACATGAAGCGGTCAAGCTGTGCCTCGGGGAGCGGGTAGGTGCCCTCCATCTCGATGGGGTTCTGCGTGGCGAGCACAAAGAACGGCTCCGGCAGCGCGTGCCGGTAGCCGGCGGCGGTGACTTGATGCTCCTGCATGGCTTCGAGCAGCGAGGCCTGGGTCTTGGGTGGCGTGCGGTTGATCTCGTCAGCGAGGATCATGTTCGCGAAGACAGGGCCTTTCACGAAGGTCATCATGCGCCCCCCCTCCTGGTCCTGGAGAATTTCCGTGCCCGTGATGTCAGCGGGCATGAGGTCGGGCGTGAACTGGATGCGCGAGAACTTGAGGTGGAAAATCTGCGCGATGGATTTGACGAGGAGCGTCTTGGCGAGGCCGGGCGCGCCGGTGATGAGGCAATGTCCTCCGGACAGCAGCGCGATGAGAATCTGCTCGATGACCTCGCGCTGGCCGACGATGACCTTGCCCAGCTCGCCGAGGATTTTGCCCCGGGCAGTGATGAGCTGCTCGACGATTTCCTGCTCGGTCGGTTCGGGAAGCGGCGGAGGGGCGGGCGAGGGAGTTTCGATGGCTGCGGCGGGTGTTGGAGGTGTTTCAGTTTCCACAGTGTTGGCTTGTTGTTTTGCCCGCGGATAACGCGGATGACGCGGATGATCAGAGTTTGAAATTTGGGACAGCCTGGGGTTCTACGGCGCGTTTTTTTGTCAGGACAATGCGCTCGTATTCCACTTTCTGGAAGTGTCCGAAGTTCACCAGCAGGCCGACGGGGCAAGTGGTCGCGTGAAGGTAGTTCAACACTTGAGAACGATGCTCATCGACAAGCTGGGAAACAGCCTTGATCTCGAGAAGGATGAGCGCAAAGCAGACGAAGTCGGGCTTGAACTTCCGCTTCAGGCGCCGGCCCTTGTAGGTAAGCGGCAACTCCTTCTGGGCTACGAAGGGGATGCTCCTCAACTCCAGTTCAATCTCCAGACACTCCTGATAAACCTCCTCCGTAAAGCCGCAGCCCTTCTCATTATAGACCTCGAAGCAGGCACCGAGAATCGCGTAGGTGTCCTTCTCGTGAATCAGCAGCGTGCTCATTGGTTTCTTTTCCGCGTCATCCGCGTTATCCGTGGGCAATCTTTCAATGAGTCATTGCGTAAAAGATGACGTTGATGCCCAGCGGGTAGGCGCGCTTCTCGGAGAACTCCTTGAAGTAATACTCGTTCTCGCCCTCGCGCTCCCAGCCGTCGCCGTTGTCGGTGTTATGGGCGATGAAGACCATCATGCGGCCCTTGTCGTCGAAGATGCCCTTGAAGTGGACATCGCGCGCATCCTCCCGCTCCCACGTGATGCCGGTGTATTCGCTCTGCGTGCCTGTGTAGATGTTCGGGCATTGCATCTCGTTCTTCTTCCGCTGGATGTCGAAGACGGTGTGGAAGATGGGGTGGTCCATCTCCAGCTCGATGGCCTCGCGCTCAGGGAGGACGCGTTTGATTTCGCGGATGAAGTTCGCCAGCTCGGCCTCGCCCCAGAAGTCGTCCACCATGAGGAAGCCGCCGTTGAGGAGATACTTTCGCATGATGGGAATCTCCTCGTCGCTGAAGCGCAGCGCGCCGACCTCGACCATGTAAACCCACGGGTAGTTGAAGAGGTCGGGATCCTCGATGACGAGCAGGCGGCCGAGCGGGTCCACCTTCAGTGAAGTCATCTGCTGAAGGCGATAGGAGAGGTTCAGGTCGGCGTCGGGGAAGTCCGTGCTCCAGCCGCCGCGACTGCGTCCGCCGTAACCGTAGCTGCTGCTGTAGCG
>JBEBFV010000172.1:0-11421 GCA_040081795.1 Limisphaerales bacterium
GAGTATCGTTGTGGACTGGCCGTTCACGGTGGCTCGCCACGGATGGTAGAACGCCTGCGCGAGGACGACCAGCGTGGGCGTGGGGGACTCGACTTCGCACTCGATGCGGTGGGCAGTCCATTTCGCGGACAGGACTTTGGCTGCTGCCGCGTTGGTGGCAGGCAGCGATGCCTTGTCCCACGGGTGAATGAAGACAGTTTCCACCGAGTTCCAGTTCGGGCCGGCCATCGCGGGCAGGGAAATCTCAGCGGCGGCGAACTCGGGGCGTTGTCCGGCGGTGATGAGCGGGAGCGCGGTGTCGCGGTGATGCCACTTGAAGATGTTGGTCGGCGAGCTGGCGTGCGCGACGCCGAGAAAGTCCGCCAGCGGGCCGGGCAGCGAGTTGGTGCCGCCGGACAGAAAGAGGCGCGCCTCCACCTCCTGCTGCTCGCGCAGGTAGAGGCTGAAAATGCCGTCGGTCTTGGCGAGGCTGTCGAGGAGATTGAGATTGTCATAAAGCCCGATGCGTTGGAGGAGCAGCGTCTCGTCGAGCTTCGGCAGCATCTTGCTTTTGAACTCCATCAGCGCCTGCCAAGTGAGTGACGCACGGGCCGCGCCGTCGCGCGGCGCGGGGGCGAGCGCCTGCAAGTCCGGCTGGCCGGGTTGGAGGTAGGCTGGGGCGACGGTCGGCGTGAGGTCGGGCAAGTGGGAGCGCAAGTCCGCGAAGACAAGCCCGGGGACGGCGAGGCTCCAGAGGAACCTACGTGCGCGCGTGTTCGCGTTTCGCAGGCCCAGCACGGCGGCGACGGTGAAGACGAGGAAGACGCCTCCCAAAAGCGCGCTATAGAGGAGCAGGAGTTGCGTCTCAAGTCCCTCGCCCGCGAGCGGGTTGAGCCAGCCAAGCACCGCGATGAGCACGACGACGGCGGTCAGCACGGCGGCGATGGCGCGGAGGCGGTGGCGGGCCATGCGGGCGCGCAGTTCGTCCACGGCGGCAGGGGAAGTTGAAAGTTGAGAGTTGAGAGTTGAGAGAGGGGCTGGCGACTCGGTCGCGTTCGCTTCGTTGGGTTCCGCCTCCTCACGTTGGCGGCTATCTGGCCCGGTGTCGCGGAACAGTTCCTTGATGGCGAAGGCGGCGAGCATGGGCAGGATGAAGGTGAGCGGGATGACGAACTTCACCGGGTAGCGCATGACTCCGAGTGGGAGCACGGCATCGAACACGGAGTAAAGGAAGCCGCTCTTGCCCAACGCGAGCACGAGGCAAATCGCGCCGAGCAAGGACAGCAGCCGCGAGCGTCGGTCGGATACGCGCAGCACGGCGAGCAACGCCAAGGCGAGCACGCCGGCCCCGGCGTAGTAGGACGAGGTCCAGTTCTGGCCGCTGTGCAACGGCACGCCAGGCGAGGTGAGCACGCAGCGGAACAGCGGCACGAGGTAGTTAGCAAAGCCCCACGCCGGCAGCGACCACACGGAGTCGCCGAAGCCGGCGTCGCGCTGCGAGTGGCGGAGGAGGTCGAGGAAGGGGAGGATCTGCGCTGCGGAGAGGAGGGTGACGAGGACGGCGAGGCCGAGGAGGCGCGTGAGGAGTGAGAAGTGATTAGTGATTAGTGGGGCGGGCGTGCTTTGGTCAGCCCCGCGTGGATCTGCTCCAGAACTGTGAACCTTGAACCTTGAACCTTGAACTCCGAACAGCGCGAGCGCGCCAGCCATCACCCATGTGAACACGATGACTTCCGGCGCACCCGTGAGCATCTGCAACGCGCCGACCAGTGCAGCCGCGATGAGCTTTCTCCCGCCTTCGCGGACGCCGCTCTCAACGGTCAGGACAACCCACGGGAGCAGGCCGAACGCAGCGATGTTGTTTGGCCACATGAGCGACTGCTGTGTGAGGCCGTGGAAGGCATAGGCCACGCCAGCCACGGCGGCTGCGAAGTTCATGCCGGTCCAGCGGCGCGCGATGGCGTAGGCACCGACGCCGCCGAGCCAGAGATGCAACAGCATGAAAAACCCGAGTGACCACGGCAGCGGCAGCAGCAGGTAGAGCAGTGAGCCGGGGTAGAGCGTCATCGTGTTCCACTGCGCGAGGAACGGCAGGCCACAGTTGTTGAGCGGGTTCCAGAGCGGCAGTTCGCCGCGCCAGAAGCACTCGCGGTGATAGTGTGCGATGGGATAGCCGAAGACGCTGAAGTCGCGCAGGACAAAGCTGGCGGAGCCGAGCAGCACGTCCGGCCACGAGGCGAAGACAAGCGCGGCGAGCAGCGCGGCGAAGCGCAGGGGCGTGAACAGGTTGAGGGCGGGAGTGTTCAGTAATCAGTGTTCAGTTTTCAGTGGGCGGCGTGCGCACAGCAGGCCGAAAAGCACAAGGGCGAGCGTGGCAAGTGAGAGGGCAGCGCCAAGTTGGAAGGCGCGGTCCACGTAGCGCAATTGGATGGAGTGACGGCCTTCGCTGACCTCGACGGCTTGGAAGGCGTGGTTGGCGCGGCGGATGGGCAGCTCGCGGTCGCCCTCGAAGGCCTTCCAAGGATGGTAGTAGGTCTGCGCGATGACGACCCACACTGGCGCGTTGGCCTCGACTTCGATGCTGATGGCCTCGCGGTCCCAGCGTGTGGACAAGACGGTTGCGCGTGTGATGGCACTGGCGTTGGTCGCGCGCGAGACGGCGAGCAGTTCCTTCGGCAGGAAGACGATGCCAGCGGGGTCGTAGCCCGTGCCCACCAACTCGCGCAGGGTGTTCGTGGCGTCGGTGAAGACCGGTTCCGCGCCGGCGGTGACGAGCGCCAGCGCGTTGGTGCGGTGCGCCCAGGTGAAGAGCGTCTCGCTGGACGAGATGCGGGTGATGCCGAGGAAGTCGGCGAAGCGCTCGGGGAACGGGCGGTCGTGGCCGTAGAGCAGCCACCAGGTGTCGGACAGCTCGCGGGGGAACTGGGAGAAGAAGCCGTTCACCTTGGGCACGGCGTCGAGGAGGTTCCAGTTTGCGAACGCGGCGCGGCGGGCACCGATGCAGTAGTTGAGGGCGTCGGGATTGCTCGCGTGCGCCATGAAGCCCTCCATGTCGCGGCTGACCATCGCGCGGCCCTCGCCGAGACGCGGCATGGTGGTGGAGAATTTGGCGACGCCCGGCTCGTAGGCTTGGGTGATGACGGTGGGATTTTGGCGCGGGGCGTGGGTGAGGATGTTTAGGGCGAGGACGCAGAGGAAGGCAGCGCGCGACGCAATGCGGGCGTTATGTGAGACGGCGCGGCGGACAAAAAGCAAGGCGGCAAAAAGAATGCAGAGAAACCAAACCTGACGCCACGCGCTGAAGGCTCCGGCTACAGTCGAGTCGGTCGAATCCGGGTCCAGCGTGTGCAGGCGCACCCAGAAGTTGTGCAAGCCGTGAAAGTAAATGCACAAGCCAAAGACTATCGCGATGACCGCAATGTCTCGAAGGGCGAACGGCAATGCAGCTTGTGCCAAAGGCGATGTTCCAACTCCCCCCTCACCCCGGCCCTCTCCCCCGGTGGGGGCGAGGGAGGGGTCACGGCGGGTCGGAGATCGGCGCTCCGCCAAAGCGAGCGCGGCGAGGAACGGCAACACCATCAGCGGCAGCAGCACATACTTGATGGGGAAGCGGATGAAGCCCAGCGGCGGGCAGAGAGCTTTCAGCCAGTCGAGGAGGAAGGCGTTCTGTCCCATCGCGAGCCAGACGCCGAGCACGGCCACGATGGCGAGCAGCCAGACGCGCGGCTCGCGGCGTCGCCAGACGGCGAGGGCGGCGAGCGCGAGGACGCCGATGCCGGGGTAGTAGCTGGAGGTCCATTGCTGGTCGAGGTGCGTGAAGACGCCGAGCTTGTCCGGGGTCATGCGGAAGAGCGGGACGAAGAAGTTCGCCCAGCCCCAGAGCGGCATGGCGTAGAGGTTGTCGTCGTAGCCAAGTGTGCGGTGCGAGTGACGGAGCAAATCCAAAAACGGCAGAAGCTGCGCGGCGGAGAGGAGGGTGACGAGGGCGGCGATGCCAGCGAACCGGAGGAAGTAATCAGTATTCAGTATCCAGTGTTCAGTCTTTGACCTCGGCGGCTCGACGATTGCAGCCAATCCCGCGCGCTCACTGAAAACTGAAAACTGAAAACTGAAAACTAAGACCACCGCGATGCCCCACGTGAACAAGATGACTTCCGGCGCGCCGGTAAGCATCTGCATCGCGCCGACGAGCGCGGCGAGGAGGATGGTCCTTCCGCCCTCCTTGCACGCTCGCTCGACGAGCAGCCAGAGCCACGGCGCCCACGCGAGCGCGGCGACGTTGTTCGGCCACATGACCGCGTGAAGGGTGAAGCCGTTGAAGGCGAAGGCCAGGCCAGCGACGCTCGCGGCGAAGCGGTTGCCGGTCCAGTGATGCGCGAGGCGATACGCGCCCGCGCCGGCCAACAGCAGGTGCGCGAGGCTGAACCAGCCCACCGCCCACGGCATCGGGCCGAGCAGGTAGATGAGCGAGCCGGGGTAGAGGCACATCGTGTTCCACTGCGCGAGGTGTGGGAGACCACAGGAGTTGTAGGGATTCCAGAGCGGGATTTCGCCGCGCCAGAAGCACTCGCGGTGGTAGTGCGCCAGCGGGTAGGCGAAGTGCCCGAAGTCCCGGTAGTAAAACGTGTGGCTGCCGAGGACGACCTCGGGGAACGCGGCGAAAATGCACAGCACCAGCAGCGCGAGAAACCGCCCCGGTGTGAACCAGTCGTCGGTGGCGTTGCCTAGGGAAGCCGTCATCGGATGCAATGTTCAATGCCCAATGTCCAATTCCCAATGAATGCCCAATGTCGAATGCCCAATGCGGGTTCGCGTGCGGCTGGCGACCTAGCATTGGACATTGGGCATTGATTGGTCATCGCGTCATTGGTCATTGGTCATTCTCAAAGTCTTGCGGAGGCGGGCGACGGCCCAAAGGAAAAACTGCGGCCCTGCCGTCCACGCGGCTGCGCCGGGCACTTGCCAGGCCCCCCGCCCCCTCGCCATACTCCCGCCCATGCCCGAGCCAGCGATGACCCCTGAGGAGCAGGCTGCCTACGCCGAGGCCTTGAAACGCATCATCGAGTGTGGCCGCAAGGGGGAAACGGTGCTCGACTTACGTGACCTCGGCCTCACGCGCGTGCCACCGGAGCTCGGCCAGCTCACGGCGTTGACTGAACTTGACCTCTCCCAAAACCAGCTCACCGCGCTGCCGCCGGAGATCGGCCGGCTCACGGCACTGACGAAGCTCGACCTCTCCTTCTGGCGGTTCCCGTGGTTTCAGCCCATCCTCAGGCCGGTCGGCAACCGGATCACCACGCTGCCGCCCGAGATCGTCCAGCTCACGGCGCTGAATGAGCTTCTCCTTGCCGGCAACCAGTTCACCGCGCTGTCACCTGAGATAATCCAGCTCACGACGCTGACGAAGCTAGATCTCTCCGACAATTGTCTCACCACAGTGCCGCCCGAGATCGGCAAACTCACGGCACTGACGGAGCTTAACCTCTGCTTCAACCAGCTCACCACGGTGCCGCCTGAGCTGTTCCTGCTCACGGGGCTAAAAGAGCTTGGGCTTTCCGGGAACCAGCTCACCACGCTGCCTCCGGAGATCGGTCGGCTCACGGAGTTGAGGGTGCTGCACCTCTCCGGCACCCGCCTTATCACGCTGCCATCCGCAGTCGGCCAACTCACCGCGCTGACGGTGCTTTCCCTCTCCGGCAATCAGCTCACTGCGTTGCCGCCCGAGATCGGCCAGCTCACGGAGCTGGCGGAGCTTTACTTCTGCAACAACCAGCTCACCTCGCTGCCCGCCAAGATCGGCCAGCTCACGAAGCTGACGAAGTTTGACCTTTCCGGCAACCAGCTCACCACGTTGCCGCCCGAGCTGGGCCAGCTCACGGCTCTTACGGAGCTTACGCTCTCCAACAACCAGCTCACTGCACTACCGCCCGATGTCTTCCAGCTCACAGGCCTGACGAAGCTTCACGTCGCCACCAACTTGCTCGCGACGCTGCCGCCGATGATCGGCCAGCTCAAGGCGCTGTGGTTGCTTGATCTCTCCGGCAATAAGCTCACCAGTCTGCCGTCCGAATTTGGCCAGCTCACAAAGCTGGAGTTGGTTATGCTCAACGACAACCAGATCACCACGCTGCCACCCGAGATCGGCCAACTCGCGGCAGTGACGCTGCTTGGCCTTGAAGATAACCAGCTCACCACGCTGCCGGCTGAACTGGGCCAGCTAACGGCACTGACGGGGCTTTTTCTCGCCAACAACCGGCTCACCGCACTGCCGCCCGATTTGAACCGGCTCACGGCGCTGACGGGGCTTTATCTTTCCGGCAACCAATTCACCACGCTGCCGCCCGAGATTTTTTGCCTCCCGGCGCTGACGAAGCTTTCCCTCGCTGGCAGTCAGCTCAACACGCTGCCGCCGGAGATCGTCCAGCTCACAGCGCTGACGGAACTTGACCTCTCCCGCACCAAGCTGACCAGGCTGGCGCCCGAGATTATCCAGCTGAGGGCACTGACGGAGCTTAAGCTCTCCGGCAACCAGCTCACCATGCTCCCACCCGAGCTGGGCCAGCTCAATCAGTTGAAGCGGCTTCACCTCAGCGACAACCAGCTCACCGCGTTGCCACCCGAGATCGGCCAGCTCACGGCGCTTTCGTGGCTTCTCCTCTCCGACAATCAGCTCACCACATTGCCACCGGAGATTGGCCGCCTCACAACGTTGACTGAACTTTGGCTTTACAACAACCGCCTGGTCATGCTGCCGCCCGAGTTGGGCCAGCTCACGCACTTGGAGAAGCTCTTCCTGCATGGCAATCTCGGCTTGGGCCTGCCACCCGAAGTGCTCGGGCCGACTTTGGAGGAATCATTCCAAGACCGCCCTGCGGCCAAGCCACAGGACATTCTGGACTACTACTTTGCCCGCCAACGGCCGGGGCAATGACACTCGCACTCAGCGTCAGAGATTTCAGGCTTCCGCCGCCGTCACCGCCGGACTAAGTTTTCTCCGCACTCACCAGCAACGTCCAAAACCCAGCATTCCCATGGACGCAAAACATTACGACCTCGTGGTCATCGGCTCCGGGCCGGCCGGCGAGAAGGGCGCGGCACAGGCGGCTTACTTCGGCAAGAGGGTCGCGCTCATCGAGAAGGAGCCGGCGCTCGGCGGCGCGGCGGCCAACACCGGCACGCTGCCGTCCAAGACGCTCCGCGAGACGGCGCTTTACCTGTCCGGCTTCCGCCAGCGCGGGCTGCACGCTGTCCACTTCAGCATGAAGGAGCAGCTCACGCCGCGCGACTTTCTCTATCGCGAGCGGCTCGTGGTGCAGTCCGAGCGGGCGCGCATCGTGGACAATCTCAAGCGCCACAACGTGGACCTCTACACGGGCTTCGCGTCGTTTGTGGACGCACACACGCTCGCCGTCGCGCCGCGCCACTCGCCCTCGGCGCACTTGCGCGCGGACAAGGTGCTCATCGCCACCGGCTCGCACCCGTTTCACCCGGCGAACTTCCCGTTCCACGACTCGCGCGTGTATGACTCGGACACGATTCTGAACATCCGTGAAATTCCGGCGACGATGCTGGTGGCCGGCGGCGGTGTCATCGGCTGCGAATACGCCTGCATGTTCGCGGCGCTGGGCATCAAGGTCACGCTCGTCGAGGGCCGCGACCGGCTGCTGGGCTTCATTGACGCCGAGGTGTCGCACGCGCTGGCAGAGGGAATGCGCGCGGTGGGCGTGGAGTTTTACATGAGCGACGGCATCGAGCAGATCGAGACCGGCGAGGTGATCACCGCGAAGCTCAAGTCCGGCAAGGTGCTCAAGACGCATTCGCTCCTCGCCGCCACGGGCCGCTCGGGCAACACGCAGAACATGGGTCTCGAAGCCATCGGCCTCCAGCCCGACTCACGCGGCAACCTCAAGGTCAACGCCAGCTTCCAGACCGCCGTGCCGCACATCTACGCCGTCGGCGACGTGGTCGGCTTCCCGGCGCTGGCGGCGACCTCGATGGAACAGGCGCGCGTGGCGATGGTCCACGCGTTCGACCTGAAATACAAAAGCGGCGTCGCGAACATCCTGCCCTACGGCATCTACACGATCCCCGAGGTCTCGATGGCGGGCGAGACCGAGGAGTCGCTGGCGAAGTCCGGCGTGCCCTACGTGGTGGGCCGCGCCCGCTACGCTCAGAACGCTCGCGGGCAGATCATCGGCGACAAGGACGGCTTCCTGAAACTGCTCTTCCGCGAGGAGGACATGAAGCTGCTGGGCGTGGTCGTCATCGGCGAGCAGGCGAGCGAGCTGGTCCATGTGGGACTCACCGCGCTGCTCACGCAATCGGGCGCGGACCTGTTCATCCAGACCTGCTTCAACTACCCGACGCTGACGGAGCTTTACAAGTATGCGACGTATGACGCTCTGGGGCAGCGGGCGAAACGAAGGCAGGCGGGAAAGTGAGCAGGTGAGAAAGTGAGAGGGCGAGGGCGCACCTGCCTGCTTTCTCACTTTCACACCCGCTCACCCGCTCCACGTCACTCCGGCAGTTCCTTGTCCTTCGTCTCCGGCCCCAGCCAGATGATGAAGATGCCGATGACGTAGATTGCAGCCATCACGGAGCCGGCTTTCGGGAAGCTGCCGTCGAAGGCCTTCATCAGCGTGGCCGTTTGCAGGCCGCCGATGGCCGCGACGATGCGCCCGAAGTTGAAGGAGAAGCCCTGCCCGGTCGCGCGCACCGCCGTGGGGAACAGCTCCGGGAAATAGAGCGGGAAGAAGCCGTAGAACGACGCGGTGATCCCGCCGGCCAGGAACGCCGCAACGAGGAAGCCCGTGCCGAAGGTGGAATTGCCCTGATAAAACCACAGCGCCGACACGATGGAGCCGACGCACATGACCGTGTAAGTGATGCGCCGGCCAAACCGGCCCGCCGCCATCGCCGCCGCGATCGTCGCCACGATGGCCCCGACTGCAGTGGCGATCTGCGTCTTCTCCTTCGCGTAGTATTTCACTTCCGCCGTGTCGGGCTGGAGCTGGGCGGCCCAGCGGGGCGCCCATTGGATGGAACCCCACGTGCCCAGCAGCGCCACGCTCGCCAGGCCCGCGCCCAGCAGCATGCTGGTGACAACTTTCTTCTGAGACTCCGGCTTGAGCAGTCCGACGGCAATCGCGCGGCCCAGGTATTGCCGCACCGGATGCAGGAAGCCGAAGAGCGCCACCGCAAGCCCGACGAGGGTGATGACCGTCGCGACCGCAGCCTTGAGGCCCGCCGCCGGTGACCATGCCCAGATGATGGCCAGCGCAGCGCCGCAGCCGATGAGCACACCGACGAGGTCCGCGTTGCCCCAGTGCGAAGTCCCGCCCTTGGCCTTCTCGTCCTCCCACTTCTCCGACTCCGGCACGAAGAGGCGGATGAAGAAGATGAGCAGCGCCGGGAACGCGCCGCTGATCATCAGGAAGCGCCACGCGGAGTTCGCCAGCAGCTTCGTGGTTGTCGCGTCCGAGCAGCCGATGGCCTTGAGCATCCCCTCGACACCGCCGATGAAGCCCGCCAGCCCCATGCTCAGGACTGCGACCATGAGGAAGCCCACGTTCGCCGCCGCGCCGATCAGGCCCGCGATGAACGCGCGCGACTTGCCCGGCCAGACCTCGTTCACCAGCGCCACGCCGAGCGACCACTCGCCGCCCATGCCCAGCGACGCGATGAAGCGCAGCACGGCGATGTGCCATGCGTCCGTCGCGAAGCCGCACAGGCCGGTGAAGATCGCGTAGGTGAAGATGCTCAACGACATTGCTCGCACGCGCCCGATCTTGTCGCCCAGCCAGCCGAAGAGGACGCCGCCGGTCGCCGCGCCGACGAGGAACACCGCGATGATGGCCCCGAACCACATGTCCGCGTCGGCCTTGGTGGCGGAGGCACCGAGCAGGTCCTTGAGCGCAGGCCCGCCGATCAGCGGGAAGAGGCCCATCTCGAAGCCGTCGAACATCCACCCCAGCAGGGCGGCGAGCAGGGTCATGTATTTGGCCTTCTGCGTGGCGGGCGGACGGACGGTGTCGGTGCTCATGTGTTGTCGTTTGGCTGGCCCGGCATTGCTAGAGACAAAGCGATGACGGGTCAAACCATTTGGCCGGCAAACGCATCACTGCACGCGGCCGAACTTCTTCTCCAGCTCCTTCAGGCTCATCTCGATGAGTGTGGGCCGGCCGTGCGGGCAGGTGTAGGGCATCCGGCAGCGGCGCAGATCAGCGACGAGGTTTTCCAGCTCCGGGCCGGCGAGCGGGTCGTTGGCCTTCACGGCGTGGCGGCAGACGGTCTTGGCGATGACATCCTCGCCGAGGCGCAGCGCGTTGACGCCTTCACCGGCGGACTTGAGCGCGTCCACGAGTTCGAGGACGAAGCGCCGCGCGTCGGAAAGTTTTGCGAAGGGCGGGAGCGCTTCGAGGAGGAATGTGCGCTCGCCAAACTCGCTCAGGCCCACGCCCAGGCGCGAGAGGATGGGCAGTTGCTTGCGGAGGAATTCCACGTCGCGCACGGACAGCTCGACGGTCTCGGGGAGCAACAGCCGTTGCGAGTCCGCCTCGCCGCCGGCTTCAAGGCGGTCGAGCATCTGCTCGAAGAGAACGCGTTCGTGCGCCGCGTGCTGGTCCATGAGCACCAGCCCGCGGTCGCTCTCCAACACGATGTAGAGCCGGCCGATGACGCCGACGAGGCGGAGCGGGACGGCGAGGAGAGGGGAAGAGTGATTAGTGATTAGTGAAGAGTGAGCGGTGGCGGGTGCGGCTGACTGGTTGCTGACCGCTGACTGCTGATCGCTGACTGATGCGGGCTGTCCGCCGAACCCCATCGGCAACGGGGTTTGCTTCGACGCGCTGGCGGGCCAGTCGGGGATGGGCTTGCCGGGGAGGGACGGGAAGAAGTCGGGCGGCGTAGTGGGAGGTGCCTGGGTTGGCGAGGGCGTGGTAGGGACGCGCAGGCCGACCGGCAGGTCGGCCCTACCAGCCGTAAGCGGCGGCGTCGCCTGCTCGCCGCTATGAAATCGCAGCAGCGTGTCGCGGATGGCTTGCGTGACGAAGGCGCGCACGGCGCGCTCGTGATGGAACTTCACCTCGCGCTTGGCGGGATGGATGTTCACGTCCACCTGCGCGGGATCGAGTTCGAGGAAGAGGCACGCGACGGGATAACGGCCCTTCATCAACGCAGTGTGATAGCCCTCCATGAGCGCGAAGTTCAGCGCGCGGTTCTCGATGGGCCGGCGATTGACGAAGAGGTGCTGGTCGTCGCGCGAGCCGCGCGAGACACCGGGCGCGCCGATGAAACCCCAGATGCGGAGTTGAGAGTTCGGAGTTGAGAGTTGAGAGGCTGGCTCGGGTTCAGCGGAGTCGCGGAGTTGTTCGTAGGTTCCGCTCGTGTCCACGGTGAGGAGCTTCAGGTCGGTGCCGTGGAGCGCGCGGAGACGCTCGCGGA
>JBEBFV010000173.1:0-11372 GCA_040081795.1 Limisphaerales bacterium
GTGGCCACGTCCTTGAGGTAAATGGGAATGCCGCCGCGTTCCATCAACACGATGTTCTCCAAGTCCGCGAGCGACTTCACGAGGCCGAGGCCGCGCACGACGAATTCCATGCCGTTCTCCTCGATGACCTTGCCGCCGACGTTAAGGTTGCTCGCGCCGACGGCGTCCATCACGTCCTTCAGCGTGACTTTGCGCGCGCGCATTTTCAGCGAGCTGACTTCGATCTGATATTGCCGCACGAAGCCGCCTATGCTCGCGACTTCCGCGACGCCCTGCACGGCGTTGAGCTGGTAGCGGATGAACCAGTCTTGGAGCGCGCGCAGTTGTCCCAAGTCATATCCCAATGCGGAATGCGGAGTGCGGAATGCGGAATCTGAGTTCGTGTGCGTCGGGGCGCGGGCAAGCTGCGGGTCAACGTGGAGATAGTATTGATAAACCCAGCCAAGACCCGTCGCGTCTGGGCCGAGCTGCGGGACAACGCCGGTGGGGAGTTGCGCGGCGAGCAGGTTCAACCGCTCCAGCACGCGGGTGCGGGCGAAGTAGTTATCCACCTTCTCCTCGAAGATGATGGTCAGCATCGAGAAGCCGAACATCGAGTTCGCGCGCACGGTCTTCACGCCCGCCAGCCCTTGCAGCCCGACGGAGAGCGGATAGGTGACTTGGTCCTCGACCTCCTGCGGCGAGCGCCCCGCCCAGTCCGCGAACACGATGACCTGGTTCTCGGACAAGTCGGGAATCGCGTCCACCGGCGTGCGGAACAGCGCCCGCGTGCCGAATGCGATGAGGAAGAACACGCCGCATACCACGAGGAAGCGGTTCCGCAAGGACCATTCGATAAGTCGGTTAATCATGCAGAATCACTTCTTGGGGTGTGCGGCGCGGGTGTCATCACTTCTTTGCAGCGAGCTTGGCGAGGAACTTCGCCGGCTCTTTCTTGAAGTCAGGCAGGCAGCTCTTGCAGCAGAGTTTCACTTCCTGACCCTCGTGGACGTGCACGACGGGTGCGCCCATCGAACCGAGCTTCTCGCCGGAGACGATGCACACGTCGAGCGTGTAGGGTTTCGCAGCGGCTTTGGTGTCAGTGCCGGACTTTGGGGATTCGGTCTTGGGCGCGTCGGCCTTCGGTGCGGCGGGTTCTTTCTTGTCGCAGCCGATGAAGACAGCGGCGGCAAGTGTGGTGACTAGGAGTGCGGATGTGGCTTTCATTGTTTTTGGATGTTTGTGTTTGTGCTTTGCGGAGCGGCGCTCTTTGGGAGCGCCGAAAGTTTCTGAAGGAATTTCATCGGGTTCGCCTCGAACTCGGGCTGGCAGCCGCTGCAGCAGAACTTCACCAGCTGGCCTTGGAAAATCAGCGGCACCGGCGCTCCCATCGAGCCGAGCTTCTCGCCGCCGACGATGCACACGTCGAGCGGGTAGGGCTTCACGCCGGGTGGCAAGGCCTGCGTGTGCTGATGCGCAGAGGCGGCAGGCACGGCGCTGGTGGATTCACCCGCCTGCGAGTTGAGTTGAGCTTGTCCATCTATCAACAAGTTGCCCGTGGTCACGATGCGCTCGCCCTCCTTCACCGCGTCGAGGATTTCCCAATGCTCGTCGCCTGCGCGGCCCAGCTTCACGCGGCGCTGCTCGTAAGCGCCGCCGCCCTTGTCCACATAGACCACCGTGCGGTCGCCGGTGTGCAGCACAGCGGAACGCGGGAGCACTAGGACTTCTGGCGTGTCGAGTTTCACGATGGCTTCGGCGTAAGTCTTGTGGAGCAGTTCGCGGCGTGACCTGCCCTGCACGGTGAGCAGCGGGTTCTGCAGCTCGACGCGAACACGCGCGCTGCGGGTCATGTCGTTGAGGTTCGGGTCAATGAACGCGATGACAGCGACGAACTTCTTGCCCGGCGCGCTCGGCACGGTGATTTCGACTTCCTGCCCGACGCGCACCCACGCGAAGTCGCGTTCGTAGAGGTCGAACTGAAACCACATGGTGAAGAAGTCCGCGAGTTCGAAGAGCTTGTCGCCTTCCTTCACGAACTGGCCCTCGTAAATCTCGCGTGTGACGACAGTGCCGCTCATGGGCGAGAGGATTTCGCTGAGGTGATTCGTCTCCGCCTTGAACGGCAGCTTCGCAATCTGCGCAGTGGTCAGTCCGAAGCGCGAGAGACGCTGCTCGGCGGCGGCCATCAAACGCTTGTGCTCGGCGGTCAGCGCGTAGCTGTGCGCCATCTGGCTTTGGCGGAAGAGCAGCGTGTATTCGCGCTCGGCGTTCAGCAGCATCGGGCTGTAGAAGGTCGCGAGCGGCTCGCCTTCCTTCACCTCCGCGCCGAGGAAGTTCACGTGGAGCTTCTCGATGCGCCCCTCGACGTAGGCCGAGAGCCGGCGATGCTTCGCGTCGTTGTCATCAATTGTGCCGGCCACACGGAGCGTGCGGATGAGCGGGCGCTTGCTCACCTCGGCGGTTTGCACGTGCATCGCTTGAATCGCGTTCGTGCCGAGGCTCACGGTGCCCGCGGACAGCTCGTAGCCTTTTTGTCCCTCGTAAATCGGCACGAGGTCCATGCCGCACACGGTGCACTTGCCGGGCTTGTCCGCCTTCACCCATGGGTGCATCGAGCTTTGGTAGTAAAGCACCTTGCGCCCGGCGGAATCCGTCTTGGCAGCGGGGCCGTGGTTGTGCGCACCGCGGAAATGATTCGCAGCGAACCAGCCGCCGGAGGCAGCGAGCGCGGCGATGGCGAGGAAGGCTAGGGGAAACTTGGCGTTCATGCCGGAGATATGGTTAATCAGTGGACAATACGTGTGCGTTCTATTTGGACAACGGTGCGGGAGGAGTGTGTTGGTGCTGCGCCGGCACGGCGAGCTGGACCAGCAGCCGGGGGAGTTGGAAGTAGTCCGGCAAGTCGCACAACGCGGCGAGGTCCGCGAGCGCCTGGTGTTGCTCGACGATGGCGCGGTCGTGCATGAGCTGGCCTTCGAGATAGGAGCGCCGGCCGTCGAGGATGTCGCGCAGCGGGCCGCGGTTTCCTTCCCACATGGCTTGATGCGACGCCATTGCCTGCTGTGTGCGCTGGAGGATTTCGTCGCGATAAAGCACGGCCTCGCGATACGACGCGTCGGTGGCGAGCGTGAGACGCAGGACTTCCTCGCGCACGCTGAGTTCGTAGTCCGTCATCTCGGCCTCGACGGTGCGGACTTTCGCCTCGTCGCGCCGGAGGTCGGCGCGATACTTCGGCGCGTTGAGCCACGGGAGATTCAAGCTCACGGTGAATGTCCCTTCGCGGAAGCCGGCATCGCCGCTGTATTGGCGGCCTTGAATGCCGAAGCTCACGTCCGGCCGGCGCATGGTCTCAGTGAGCCGGGTCACTGCCTCGGCACGCGCTTTTTCCTGTCGGAGCACCTTGAGGCGCGGCTCGTTCGTCGCGGCGTAAGCAGCGAGCGCCGACGTGTAGGTGATGGGCGGCACAAGTCGCGGCAACTCGACGCGCGGCCAGGGCGCTTGGATCTCGCGGCCGAGCAGCCGGTTCAAGGCCGCTTGCTCCGTGCGCAGGCGGCTTTGCTCGGTGCGAATGGAATCCGCGCGCTTGCTCTTCTCGTTCTGCATCTGGAGCAAGTCCACGTGCGAGCCGAACCCGGCGCGGAACTTTTCCTCGCCGAGCGCGATGAGCGTCTCCAGCCACGCGATGTCGTTCGTGATGAAGCCTGTAGTCCGGTGAACGAGCGCGATGCGGAGCAGAGCCTTGGTCAGATCCCGGCGCAGTTGCGCCTCGCGAAAGGCAGCTTCCGTCGCCTGCGTCTGCGTCTCGGCGACCAAGATGTCTCTGCTCAAGCGGGGGCGGTTCCAGAGCGGGAGCCGCTGGTCCACGCCGTAAACCAAGTCGCCATCCTCCTCGATGCGGCCCCGGCGCGGCCCGGAGAGGACTCCGCCCAAGGTGAAGCGCGGCTCCTCCCAGTTCCGCACGGTTTCAGCTCCAAACCGGCTGGCCGTCACTCGCGCCTCGGCGGCACGGAGACCGAGATTGTTCGTGCGTGCCTCGTCGAACAGTGCGGTCAAAATGGTCGGCGAAAGGGAAATCGCGTTTGTGCTGTCCGTCACGGAGGCCGCTTCCAGCCCCAGATTTCCTACACACAACAGATTGATTGAAAACAGGATGTAAACATTTGATTTCATAACGGCACGTCATCTGACCAAGCCAAACAGGGAACACAATCCACGCCTCGACGCGATGCGTGGACACACTACGACTGGGCGTCGTGAGTCAGATGAGGTAACTGCAGTTCCGCACATACAGCGGAACGGCAGCGGGGGCAGGAGGAGCGGGGAAAAAAGCAGACGGCACGACGACGTCAGGCTGGACGAAAACGAAGTGGACAACGGCTTGGAAGGCGGCGAGCAGTTGCGTGCGGGAATTGTCCGGCGTGGGTGCGGGGGCGACCGGGGCGGGCGTCGAGTCAGCCGACTGCATGCAGCACGCCGAGTCACCACACCCGCAGGCGACCTCGCTCTGGCAGAGCTGCTGGACGGGAGACGCGAAGGCGGGCAGGTGCGAGAGCACCAGTGCGAGGCTGAACAGGATGGTTACGATGGCCTTCACGCGCGAGCAGTGTAGTGCCTTCGACGCCGGAGTCAAAGGGAAGTTCAAGGATTGCCGCAGGAAGGCGCAAGATGGCTCAAACAGAAAGTTCCATGTGGAACAGCCGCCCGTCTCCGGTCGCGTCACCTCCTTGAGCCATCTTGTGCTTCTTTGTGGCTACAAATCCGCACAGCACCCCGCGTGTCCGGCCACATCATCCTGATGCTCCGCGGCAGCACAAGCGACCGGCTCCTCAGTCGGCGCGCGCTTCATCGCGACCATCACCACGCTGATGTCGGCGGGGCTGACCCCGGAGATGCGGCTGGCCTGGCCGAGCGTGGCGGGGCGCACCTTCGCGAGCTTCTGGCGCGCCTCGGGGCGGAGGTTGCGTAGCGACGCGTAGTCCAGCCAGTCGGGGATGCGCTTGTCTTCCATCGTCCTGAACTTGGCTATCTCTCCCTCCTGCCGCTGGATGTAGCCGTCGTATTTCAGGGTGATTTCCACCTGCTCAATGACCTCCACATGAAGTGTCTCGTCCCGGTGCGGCAGGTCCCCATAGCTCACCTCCGGCCTTCGCAGCAACTTCGCGTGCGAATCCGACCCCAGGTGAGTCTTCGCCAGCCGGTCCAGCTCCGTCGCGATGGCGTCCCGCTTCGCCGCGACCTTCTGCCACAAGCGCTCCGGCAGCAGGCCCACGTCCCGGCCGATTTCCGACAGCCGCAGGTCCGCGTTGTCCTGGCGCAGCAGCAGGCGATACTCCGCCCGGCTTGTGAACATCCGATACGGCTCCACCGTGCCCTTGGTCACGAGGTCGTCTATCAGCACCCCGATATAAGCCTGATCGCGGCGCAAGACCACCGGCTCGCGCCCCTGCACCCGGCGGACGGCGTTGATGCCCGCCATGATACCTTGCGCCCCTGCCTCCTCGTAGCCGGAAGTCCCGTTGATTTGACCGGCCAAAAACAGGTTGCGGCATACCTTCGTCTCCAAGCTGGGGTGCAACTGCGTGGGGAAAGCGAAGTCATACTCCACAGCGTAGGCGGGCCGCATGATTTCCGCGCGCTCGCACCCGATGATGCTGCGCACCATCTCGTATTGCACCTCGAACGGCAGGCAGGTCGAGAAGCCGTTCACGTAAATCTCATCCGTCGCGATGCCTTCCGGCTCCAGAAAGATCTGCTGCCGCTCCTTCTCCGGGAACTTCACGATCTTGTCTTCGATACTCGGGCAATACCGCGGCCCGACGCCCTCGATTACCCCGGAATACATGGGCGACTTGTGGATGTTGGCCCGGATAATCTCGGCCGTGCGCGGCGTCGTCCAAGTAATATGGCAGGGCAACTGGCCGCCAGCCTGCGCCAGAACGGAGCCGGGGGGATAGGGGCAAGTATTCAGTGAGCAGTGTTCAGTGTTCAGTGGGCCTCCCGACTGAACACTGAACACTGAATACTGATTACTTCCCCTGCTCCCTTGTTCCACACGGAACAATCCCTCCGCCCACAGCTCCTCCTTCCAGTAAGTAAACCACGGCACCGGCTCATCTCCCGGCTGGGCATCCAGTTTCGTGAAGTCTATCGAACTCCGCACCAAGCGCGGCGGAGTCCCGGTCTTGAGGCGACCCAGCTCAATTCCAATCTCCTTTAACGCCGCAGAGAGGCCCATTGCCGCCGCTTCCCCCGCCCGCCCGCCGGACTGCTGATTCGCTCCGACGTGCATTAGACCGCGCAGGAACGTGCCTGTGGTGATAACTACCGTCCTACCAATGTATTGCACCTCAAGCGTGGTCTCCACGCCCGTCACCTCGCCGTCCCGGTGAAGCAGCTTGACCGTCTGGCCTTGCTTGCAGTCCAGATTGGCTTGCCGCTCGCACAACCACTTGAGCCTGAACTGGTAAGCCTTCTTGTCGCACTGCGCCCGGGGCGCGCGAACACTCGCCCCCTTCGACGCGTTGAGCATTCGGAACTGGACGCCGGTCATGTCGGTCGTGCGGCCCATCTCCCCGCCCAGCGCGTCGACCTCCCGGGCAAGGTGCCCCTTCGCCAGGCCGCCGATGGCCGGGTTGCAGGACATCTGGCCGATGGTGTCGAGGTTGATGGTGAGCAGCAGGGTCTGCGCGCCCATGCGCGCTGCGGCGAGCGCGGCCTCCACGCCCGCGTGCCCGGCCCCGACCACGATCACATCGTATTGCTTGGGATAGACGAAGGCCATGTAGCGAGGGCATTGTTGGCACGCCACGGCACACGTAGCAGCGCAGAGCAAATGTCAGAACACCGACAGCCGCGTCATTACCAAACCCCAAGCCCCTCGTCCATCCTGCGCTTTACACCGTGGTTCAACTGTCCGCTGAGGTGAATGGCAGCCCATGAGCGTCGGCAACGGCACGGCAGCTAACCCGGCCAGCCTGCACGTTGATGCCGCCGAGGAGCGCGGGCTGGCGCGCACAGGCGTCGGCGAGGCCGAGGTCGGCGAGCTGTTCGATGTGGCGGTAGGTGACATTCGTGAGCGCCTGCGTGGCGGTGCGTGCGTAGGCGGCGGGCATGTTCGCGACGCAGTAGTGGAGCACGCCTTCCTCGGTGAAGACCGGGTCGTGGTGCGTGGTGGGCCGGGAAGTTTCGGCGCAGCCGCCCTGATCAATCGCGATGTCCACCAGCACGCTGCCAGGGCGCATCTGGCGGAGCATTTCGCGACGGATGAGCTTTGGGGCCTTCGCGCCAGGCACGAGCACCGCGCCGATGAGGAGGTCCACGGTAGGGAGAAGTTCCATCAAGTGCGCCTCGTTCGAGTAAAGCGTGTGCGCCGTGTGCAGCGTGATGTCGAGGAAGCGCATCCGCTCCAAATCCACTTCTAGGATGGTCACGTCCGCGCCGAGGCCCTGGGCCATGCGCGCGGCGTTGACGCCCGCCGCGCCGCCGCCGATGACGACGACGCGTCCGGGCAAGACGCCCGGCACGCCGCCGAGGAGCACGCCATTGCCGCCGCAGTGCTTGGCGAGGAAGTAGCCGCCCACAAGCACGCTCATGCGTCCGGCGATTTCGCTCATGGGTTCGAGGAGCGGCAGGCGGCGGTTGACCTCGATGGTCTCGTAGGCGATGCAGGTCGCGCCGGACTTGAGCAGCGCATCGGTCAGTTCGCGGTTCGCGGCGAGGTGGAGGTAGGTGAAGAGCAACTGGCCGGGGCGCAGCAGCGGATACTCGGCGGGCAGCGGCTCCTTGACCTTCACGATCAAGTCGGCCTCGGCGAAGACAGCGGCGTGCTCGGCGACCAGCTTCGCACCGGCCTGCTCGTAGTTTGCGTCAGGATAACCGGAGCCAGCTCCCGCGCCGCGTTCGACGACCACCTGATGCCCGCGCTTGATGAGCTGGTAGGCCGCCGAGGGCAGGAGGGCGACGCGGTTTTCCTGGGCCTTGATTTCCTTGGGGACGCCGATGGTCATGGGAAGGATTGATACCGGCGTAGGCGAGTTGAAGCAAGGCGGGTGGGGCAGTAATCAGCGTTCAGTATCCAGTATTCAGTGGGCGACAGGCTCCTTCCCGCGACCGCAAACTGACATCTGAATACCAGTCCGCCCTGCTATTTCGCCATCGGTCTTACGGCACCATGGCGGCGTTGATGGTCATGGCGCCGGCGGCCAGACCTGGAGTCGTCCGGACGCGATTGATCCATTCGGCGTGCCCGTCCACGAAGCCCCAGTTCCAGCCTTCCCGTCCGTGGTTGTTCACGGAGTCTGGCCAGTTGTTGAAATTCTGTGGCGCAGGCGCGGCAAGGACATCATCGGCGTCCACCATGAGGATATTCACCGCAGGCGAAATGGCGTCGTTGGGCTGCTTGCGCGTGCCGTTGCCCATGGGTGCCTGCTGGTAGTAGAGCCAATACTCGTAGCTGTGTCCGCCGGTGGCCCGTTCGCGGTCGCCGTTCGAGGTCGTGATCAAGTCCTGCAAGAACGCCGTCCAGCCCGAAGCGGTGGCCATGGTGGTGGGGCGGATGATGTTCTTGGTGCCGGAGCACAGAAACGATTTCAGGGCCGGAACGTATCGAGGGTAGAGCGCGGTCGGGCCGCGGTCGTCACTCACGCTGCCCGTGTAGTAGAACCACGTAGGAAAGTCCTGCTCATAAACATGCGCGGCCACGAGAATCTGCTTCTGGTTGTTCAGGCATCCGATGCGCTTGCTGCGGTCCTTCGCCTTGGACAGCGCGGGCAGCAGCATTCCCGCGAGGATCGCAATGATGGCGATGACGACGAGCAGTTCGATGAGGGTGAACGCGGCCGGGCGGCGGGCCGCCACCGGGAGGGCGGTGTGGGTGTTCATGGCGCGAAAAGCGAGTGGGCGACTGGCAGCGAAGCTGGGCCTGCATGGCGGATCGAGCCATGAGATTTCGCGCAAAGAACTTGAGTTTTTTCCGCCGCAGCCAGCTCACGGGGCGGGCTTCACCGGCAGGTGCCGCGCGAAGGCGGCACGCAGCTCCTTCTGCAAGTCCTCGGGCGAGGCGGTTTGCTTCTGCAGGATGCTGGTGACGCAGCCCGTGAGCCGCTGCTTGTCCTCCTCGGTGAGGTCCTTGGCGGTGAGGACAATGATGGGCACGTCGCGCATGTCCTTGCGCCCGCGCACCACCTGCACGAACTCGAAGCCGTCCATCTCCGGCATCATCAGGTCCAGCAGGATGACCGAGGGCAGGCGCAGGCGGATGATCTCGAGCGCGGCGCGGCCATTGGCTGCGACGACTGCGGGATAGCCCTCCTTCTCCAGGTTGCGCCGGAGCAGGTGGCTGGAAATCTCGTCGTCCTCCACCACGAGGATCGGGCGGTCGCCGGGGGTGGGGCAATGCTGGCGGAGCAGCGCGGAGAGGCGCGAATAATCCACGGGCTTGGTGAGGAACTCGGACGCGCCCAGGGCGTAGCCCTTGTCGTGCTCATCGCTCATGGTGATCATCATGATGGGGATGCTCGCCAGTTCCGCGTCCGCCTTCAGCGCGGTGAGCACGGACCAGCCGTCCACATCCGGCATCATCACGTCGAGCGTGATGAGCGAGGGCCGGAGCTGCTGGGCCATCAGCAAACCCTGCCGACCATCTGCGGCGGTTTGCGCCGAGAAACCTTCCTTTTGGAGGAAGCGCACCATCAGGTCGCGCGTGTGCGGGTCGTCATCTATCACCAGCACCGAGGGCGGACCGTCTTTCGGAAGCGGCTGCGGCGCGGGCGGGGCAGGGGCATCGGGCGTGGTGAGCACGGGCGCGGGCGCGGGCCGCATGGGAAGCCGCACGGTGAAAACCGAGCCGGCGTTGGGCTTGCTGGTCACGTTCAGCTCGCCCCCGAGCACCTCGGAGAATTTCCGGCTGATGGTCAGGCCCAGACCCGTGCCGCCGTATTTGCGCACCGTGGATGCGTCCGCCTGCGAGAACGCGTGGAAGAGCCTGCCCAATTGCTCCGGCGTCATGCCGATGCCCGTGTCGCTGACCTGGATGATCGCCCAGTCACGGTCGTCCACCGTCTCTGAGCCGAGCCTCAGGCACACCGTGCCGTCGCGGGTGAATTTGCACGCGTTGCCCAGCAGGTTCAGCAGCGTCTGCCGGACCTTTGTGACGTCGGAGCGCATGGGCATCCCGGCGGGTGGCGCCTCCAACTCCAGGCGGTTTTGGTTTTTCTGCGCCTGCGGCCGCACCGTGTCGAACAGTTCGCGCGCAAGCGTGACCAGGTCGAAGTCCTCGTGATGCAGCGTCATCTTGCCCGCCTCGATCTTGGAGAGGTCCAGCACCTCATTGATGAGCGTGAGCAGTTGCCGCCCCGCCATGAGAATCCGCCTCAGGTCGGTCCGCGCCTCCTCCTGGCCCAGCGCCTCCGCGTCCTCGATGAGCATCTCGCTGTAGCCTATGATGGCATTGAGCGGCGTGCGCAGCTCATGGCTGACGTTTGCGAGGAACGAACTCTTGGCGCGGCTTGCGTCCTCGGCCTTGTCCTTGGCCTGAAATAGCGCGTGGTTCAACTGCATCAGCTCGGCCGTGCGCTGCGCGACCAGCTCACCGAGGTGGTCGCGGTGGCGGCGCAGCTCCACATCGCGAAGCTGGATTTGCGCGAGCATGTCGTTGAAGCCGTTGACCAGCTTTCCAAGCTCATCCGTGCCCGCGGCCGCGGCGCGGATGGAAAAGTTTTCCTCGCTCGAAACCTGCGCAGCCGCATCCACGACGTTCTGGATCGGGCCGGTGATGCCTCGCTCCAGCCGTGCCGCGAAGGCCAGCGCCACGATCGATCCCAGCAGAACCGCCGCCGCCGCTCCGCCCATGCATGCGCGCACGAACGCCTGCTCCCGCGCGACGTTCGCGCGCAGATAGACCGTGCCCAGCACCGCGCCCGTCTCAGACTGGACACGCCGGACCAGCTCCAGCCGTTCCGCGTGGAAGCCCGCCGCCGGCAGGGGCGCAGACGGCAGCGCGTCGCCCTCCGTGCGGCGGAACTGCGCGAACAAACCGCCGCCCTCGCGGAACACCGCCGCGACGAGCAGGTTTGGGTTCTCCCGCAGAGCATGCATGGGGCGCAAGCCGCCCGCCGCGTCATTCGACTGGAGCGCGGCGGCGACGGCCGGGCTGGCGAGGTTTGCGAGTGAATCCAGTTCGCGCCGTGTCTCCGCGCGCCACCACCCTTTCGCGATGGCCAGGCTCGAAAAGCACGCCACCACCAGCGCCAGCCAGCAGCGCTGCGAGCGCGCGGTGGCTCGCGCCAAGACGGATCTGGAGGGCGTGTTCGCCGCCGCCGGCGAGCAGCTGCGCACCGCCGGCAGCGTCGCCGAGCTCGATCGCATCTCGCAGGACGCCGCCGCTCACCACG
>JBEBFV010000174.1:0-11358 GCA_040081795.1 Limisphaerales bacterium
CGTGCTGAAGCCGCTACTGGCGCGCTGAGGACAGCGCACCCTACCTCACGACCGTAGCCACGACTCCTCCAGCGCCCACTCATTGCGCCCGCCTTCGTGACAGTGGCAATGCGCGGCGAAGAAGCCGCCGCGATGCTGCCAGAACCACGGCCAGATGCTTTCGCGGTCGGTATCCGGCAGAGCGAGTCCATCCAGCGTGGCACGAGGGAAGAACTGGAAGGTGCCTTCGGGATGCGGTGGCGGGACGGACCTGAGCCGCGGCTTCACCTCGAAGAGAAACATGAGCCAGTGCGTGTTGCCTTGGTAGCCATGCTCGCTGATGAGGCCGGTGAGGTGGAGTTCGCGCGGCGTGAGCGTCAGGCCCATTTCCTCGTGCGCCTCGCGGCAGGCGCAGGCATAGGGCGACTCACCGAGGTCGGTCTTGAGCTTGCCGCCCGGCGGACTCCACAAGCCGCGATTCGGCTCCTGCGCGCGATTGAGCAGGAGGACTTCATCCGCTTCGTTGAAGCAGTAGAGGAGCGTGGCGATTTTGTGAGGCAACGGCACGACAGATAGTCAGAGACTCCTCAAGTCGTCTCCTACGGGGTCACTTCCCGACGCAGTAGAGCTTTTGTCCGGTGCGGATGAAGAGGTTGCCCTGCGAGATGGCGATGCTGGGGCGGAGGAACTTGTCGCCCTCGTCCTTGAGGTTCGTCGTGTGCAGCAGCTTGAACTCGCTGCCGCCGGCCTGCACCACGAACACATCGCCGTCCCAGTTCATGACGTAGATTTTCCCGTCGGCGGCGGTGGGCGAGGATTGGAAGGTGCCTTTGCCGAGGTCGCCGCTCCACACGACCTTGCCGGTGGCGGGGTCGAGGCATTGGAGCTTCTTCTTCGTGCCATTGAGATTGTAGAACTTGCCGTCGTAGAAGAGCGGCGTCGGCACATCGGTCGTCACGTCGCGGTCGTTGATGGATGGGGCGGCGGTGGCCTCGTCCTCTTCCTTTTGAATGTGGCTCTGCCAGGCGATGGCCTTGTTGCTCAAGGTGCCGGTGCCGCCGACCTTCACGGCATAAACCGGCGCGCCCTTCGGACCGCACGCGAGCACGACACCCGCGCCCACTGTGGGGGACGGCACGAGCCGCCAGTGACCAATCTTCATGGAGTTCCACGTGCCCCAGCGCCAGAGTTCCTTGCCCGTGGCCGGCTCATGGCCGGTGATGCAATCGCCGCCGACGATGATGAGTTCCTTGCGGCCGTTGTGCGTGAAGGGTGTCGGCGTGCTGAAGGCTTCGAGCGACTCGGCGGCGGCGGCGGACGGGCGCAGGTGCTTCCAGAGGTCTTTGCCGGTCATCGGGTCAATGGCGAGAAGGAAGGACTCGTTGCCCGTCGGCTTGCCGCGTCCGCCCACGGCGACATCACGCTGTAGGACCTGCATGTAGAGCTTGCCCTCGTGGAGCAACGGGCTGGTGGAGAATGTCCACTGGAAGGCGAACGGCCCAATGTTGCGCTCCCAGAGTTTCTTCCCGCCGACATCGAAGCCGCGCAGGTCGCCGTTGCCGTAGAAGAACACGACGATCTTCCCGTCCGTCATGGGCGACGGCGAGCAGGTGTTGCTGTTCTGCCGGTCGGTTGTCGCGTTCTCGCCGACCTCGGCGCGCCAGAGTTCCTTGCCGGTCTTGCGGTCGAAGCAGAGCGCAAGCTGCTTCGAGGTCTGCGCGTCGGCGGAGCTGACGAACACGCGGTCGCCGAAAACGGCCGGGGTGGCGGCTGAGTAGCCGGGCAGCGGCACGGCCCACTTGATGTTCTCCGTCTTGCTGAAAGTGGCGGGCAAATTCTTCTCCGGGCTGGAGCCGTTGAAGAGCGGGCCGCGCCAGTTGGACCAGTTCTCAGCGTGGCCAAGGAGCGTGGTTGCGAGCGTCAGTGTCGTCGTGAGGAGGAGGCGATTCATAGTGTGCTGGCGATTTTGTCGGGCGTTGGACGGAAGGCAAGCGCGGAGCCTTGAAACTGAATGCTGAACGTTGATCAGACGGCGACCTTGCGCTTCTCCGCGTCCGGCTGCTGGCGGTAGAATACGGCGACGTGGCCGACGATCCAGACGAGATGGCTGTTCGTCTTCTCGGCAAGCTGCGGCGCGACGGTCTTCCGCTCGTCCTGGAAGGCGGCGAACCTGATCTTAACCAGCTCGTGCTGGGTCAACGCCTCGTCGAGGCTCTTGACGAAGGCGTCGCTCGCACCGGATTTGCCGAGGGAGAGAACCGGCACAAGCTTCTGGGCAATGCTTCTGAGTTTACGGACGAAGGAGCCGGGGAGTGGTGTGTTCATTTCGGTGCGTTCAATTCTTCGTGCTGCGTGCTGACGGCGACGCCGCGTGAGTCGGTGATGGAGAGGTAGCAGACCAACGGGCGCTCGCCGGGGAGCTTCGCGGTGATGAGGCCATCGGCGAGATGGGCGGGGATCGTCTGCCAGTTGCGCTTCTGCCACGGGCCGGAGTCGGTGGTGAAGTGGAACTCGGCCTTCGCGATGGCGACGGCCGCGGTGGCCTTGGCGCTGGCGGTGTCAGCGGTGAGCTTCATGTCCGTGAGCGTGGCAAGCGGCGGGCCGCCCTTGAGCTGGCTGTCCACGAACTGATCCACCTCGCCGAAGGTCCAGATGTGGCCGTGCGGAAGTTTGATCTTGACGGAGACTTTCCGCAGCCGCTCGGCGACGAGTTGGTAGCACTTCTTGTAGCTGTCCATCGGGTAGGCGAAGTCGTTCGAGCCGTTGAGAAAGAGAATCGGGCAGGACACACCGGCCAGATGCCGCGATGGGTCGAAGAAATGCACCCAGCGGTCGCGCAGATCGGGAGTCATCTTCGAGAATCGCGGCTCCAGCCAAACGCTGTTCTCGTGCAGGAAGCCGCAGCCATAGACCGGCACGGCGACCTTCAGCCGGTCATCAATCCCCGCCACGATGCACGTCAGGTAGCCACCCCAACTGATGCCCGTGACGCCAATGCGGCTCTTGTCCACTTCCGGCCGCGACGCGAGCAGTGAGTGCCCGCGCAAGACCGCCGCGACGGCGTGATACGTCCACATGTCCTTCGCGTCGGCGTCGGTGAACTCGCGGAACTTCGTGCCATCGTTCTGGTCCGGCCCGCCATCGGTCAGGCGTCCGGCGGGACCGTTGCCGGAAAGGTCCATCGCCAGTGCACAATAGCCGCGCTTCGCCCAGTGCTCGGCCCACGCGCTGAACGCCTTCCCGCCGCCGCCATGCACCAACACCATCGCCGGGAAGGGACCGCTGCCCTCGGGCCGGCCATAGTAGGCGAAGATGCGCGTGGGCTTGCCGTTGAACGGCTCGCCTCCGTAATGGACCTGCTGGAGGAGGTTGGTGCGCCCGCCCCACTCTGCCTTCGGCACAGCCTTGAGCGCGGCGACATCCCAGGGGCCGGTGAAACGCGCGGCGGCTCCCGCCGCTTGGGCGAGAGCCAGAGCGACAACGAGGAGAAACCAGCGCAGCTTCATGTGAGCGCGAAGCTACGCGGCGAGCCTGCCAATTCGAGGAAATTCGCGGGACGGCCTGAGCCGGGTTGCCGGCTACAGCTTGTTCCAGCGGTGGACGCGGCCGAACTTGTTGTATTCCGAGACGAAGATGTCGCCGGCGGCGTTGAAGGCGACGCCGTGCGGCGCGGTGACAAAGCCGGGCCGCCACTTCGCGGGTTCGAGGCTGTTGTTGCCGGTCTCGCCGGGGGTGGTGTTGTGGCCAAGGCGGGCAACGACCTTGCCTTCCTTGTCGAGGACACTGACGGCCCCGCGGATCTCCCCGACGAGGGCGTAGTCGCCCTGCACGGCTATAGCGGCGGGGGCGAGGAGGTCCTTGGCGACGACACCCAAGAACTCGCCGTCAATGGACATGTGCACCACGCGGAGTTTTTCGCGGTCGCAGGCGATGACACGGACGGGGTTGAAGCGGGTGTCCACTGCGATCTTGTGCAGAGTGCTGAACTCGTAGGGGGCCTTCTTGCCGCCGAAGGATTTCAGATATTTTCCGGTCTTGTCGAAGCGGTGGACGTAGCTGGTGGAGTAGCCGTCGGTGACGAACCAGTCGCCGTTGGGCGCAACATCCATGCCGGTGAGGCGGATGAAGGACTTGCCTTCGTTGGGATCCTTGATGGTTTCGCCCTTGTCGTTCTTCTTCTTGCTCGGGCCGGTCTTGTTCTTGAACTCGTCGGGGATGGCGGAGGCGGGGACTTCCAACACCTTCTTCCCTTCAAGCGTGAGCTTCACGATGGTCTGCGCGCCGAGTCGGGAGCCGTAGATGAACTCGCCGTCGGCCTGTTTCTTGATGACGAATCCGTGGAAGTCATCGGGCGCGTCGGGCAGGTTGCGGAGCCATTTGCCGTCGGGGCCATAGACCTGCACGCCGGCCTTGGGGTCCATGATGCTGACGTAGGCGTCGCCCTTGGAGCTGATGGCGATGTCGCCGTGCTGGTTGCCGAGCTGCGGGCGGCCTTCGGGGAGTTTCAGCCAGTCGGGCGTGACCTTCCATTCGGCCGCGTGGGCAGGCAGGAGCAAGGTGGTGAGCGTGAGAGCGGCGAAGGCGGTGAGGCGCATGGTGATTTTGTTTCGGTGCAATGGATGTCGCGGTTACGGGACAACATTCCCGACCGCGCTGTCAACGCCGCTATTCGACCGCGCCGCCGTCAATCTTGCAAATCCCCCTGCCCCGCCGCACGGTTCGCGCGGCTGATGAACGACGACTACATCGCACGGAAGGAACGCTGGGCGCGCAAGATGGCCGGACAGGAAAAGCCCGCCGTCCGTTCA
This sequence comes from Limisphaerales bacterium, assembly GCA_040081795.1. Classification (GTDB taxonomy): domain Bacteria; phylum Verrucomicrobiota; class Verrucomicrobiia; order Limisphaerales; family SXTU01; genus SXTU01. The sequence continues at coordinate 4,788 of JBEBFV010000174.1, forward strand.
ACTGACCGGCTCCCGCCTGGCCAGCGGCAGGTGCACAACTTCCCGGTGCTCGACCTCGGCAACCACCCCGGCGTGCCGCTGGACAAGTGGGAACTGAAGATCAGCGGGCACGTCGAGAACCCCGTCACGCTGACGTGGGCAGAGTTCCTCGCGCTGCCGCAGTTCACGGACACGAGCGACTTTCATTGCGTCACGACGTGGAGCCAGTTCGACATGGAGTTTTCGGGCGTTGCCTTTTTCACGCTTGCCGACCTCGTGAAGCCCAAGGCCAGCGCCACGCACGTATTCTTTAAAAGCCACGACGGTTACTCGACCAACAACCCGCTCGACGTGTGCCTCGACGACGATGTGCTCATCGCGCACTCGTGGAACGGCAAGCCGCTGCCCATCGAGCACGGCGGCCCCGCGCGCGTCATCGTCCCGAAGCGCTACGCGTGGAAGGGAGCAAAGTGGGTGCGCGAGATCACGTTCCTCGACCGCGACATTCTCGGCTTCTGGGAACTGCGCGGCTACTCGAACACCGCTGATCCGTGGACGGAAGATCGTTTCTCGTGAACTGCTGCTTCAACCACTAACCGGCGCTGACTGGCACTAACCCGAACTCTTCCCATGACTCCCACCGAAGCGGCTGACTCCATCAAGCAAACCTGCGACGAGATTTCAAAGGCCACGCTGAGACTCCAGCCCGCCATCCGCGCGCTGGACAATCAGGCCGCGCAGGACGAGCTGCTCAAGGCCACCTACGAGCTGACGAAGAACCTGGAGATGGTGAAGAAGATCGTGCGCAAGTCCCTGACCGGAGCCGCGACGCCGCTGACGTAGCCACCGTAAGGCGGACACTCCTGTCCGCCGTGGAAACCGACAGCCACCGCTGAAGCATAGGGGACAGGAGTGTCCCCATTGCAAGCTCACGCCTTCAGCCTCATCAGCAAGTCTTTGCTCTCCACGGTCTCGCCAACTTGGGCACAAATCTCGGACACGACGCCATCGGCCTGCGCGTAAATCGTGGTCTGCATCTTCATCGCTTCCATCGTCACGAGCTTGTCATCCTTGGCGACCTTCGCGCCGACGCCGACGGCGAGCGCGGTGATGATGCCGGGGATGGGGGCGGCGACTTCCAGCGGATTCGCCGGGTCGGCCTTGGTGCGGGCCTTGGCTTTCACGGCCACGGATTTGTCCGGGATGCTCGTCTCGCGGGTCATGCCGTTGAGCTCAAAGGTCACGGTGCGGCGACCGTCCTTGTCCGCCGGGCCGATGTTCACGAGCTTGATGAACAGCGTCTTGCCCTGCTCGATACTCACGCTGATTTCCTCGTCGGGCTTCAGGCCGTAGAAGAATGCCGAGGTCGGCAGCGCGCTGACCTCGCCGAAATCGCGCTGGACCTTCGCGAAGTCCGCGAAGACCTCGGGATACATCAGGTGGCTGAAGAGGTCGTCGTCGGTCGCGTCGCGCTTGAGCTTGGTGCCGAGTTCGTCGCGAACCTTCTTCAAGTTCGTGTCCGGCAAATCCTCGCCGGGGCGGACCGTGATGGGTTTGTGCCGCCCGAGCACAGCCTTCTGCAACTGCGCGGGCCAGCCGCCCATCGGCTGGCCGAGGCCGCCAGAGAGCATGTCAATGACGCTGGCGGGGAACGGCACGGAGCCGGGTTCCAAGTTGACCACGTCCGCCGCTTTGATGCCGCGCGTGATGAGGAACATGGTCATGTCGCCGACGACTTTACTGCTGGGCGTGACCTTGACGATGTCGCCGAAGAGCGTGTTGACCTCGGCGTAGGTGCGGGCGATTTCGCGCCAACGGTTCGCGAGGCCCATGCTGGCGGCCTGTTCCTTGAGGTTCGTGTATTGGCCACCGGGCATCTCGTGGAGATAAACTTCCGCTGAACCGGCCTTGGGCGCGGTGTCGAACGGGCGGTAATACTCGCGCGCCAGTTCCCAGTAGTCGGAGAACTCGTTGAGCGCGTCGAGGTCCAAGTCCGTGTCGCGCGGCGTGTTTTGCAGCGCGGCGACGATGCTGTTCAAGTTCGGCTGGCTCGTGCTGCCGCTCATGCTCGCGAGCGCGAGGTCCACCACGTCCACGCCCGCGTCGGCGGCGCGCAGGACCGAGCTGGCGTTGATGCCGCTGGTGTCGTGCGTGTGGAAGTGGATGGGCAAACCGACGGCGTCCTTGAGCGCCTTCACCAGCTTGTGCGCGGCGTAAGGGCGGCAGAGGCCGGCCATGTCCTTGATGGCAATCATGTGTGCGCCCATGCGCTCCAGCTCCTTCGCCAGCTCGACGTAATACTTCAGGGAATACTTGTCGCGCTTCGGGTCGAGGATGTCGCCGGTGTAGCAGACCGTGGCCTCGCAAATCGCGTGCGTGTCCTGCACAGCCTCCATCGCGGCGCGGAGGTTCGGCGTGTAGTTCAGCGAATCGAACACGCGGAAGATGTCCATGCCCGACGCGGCGGCGTGCTTCACAAAGCCGGCGACGACGTTGTCCGGGTAGTTCGTGTAGCCGACGGCGTTGCTGCCGCGGAAGAGCATCTGGAAACAAATGTTCGGCACGCGCTTGCGCAGCTCGCGCAGGCGTTCCCACGGGTCTTCGTGGAGGAAACGCATCGCGGTGTCGAAGGTCGCGCCGCCCCACATCTCGAGCGAGAAGAGCTGCGGCGCGCGGCGCGCGAGCGCGTCCGCCACGGCGAGCATGTCGTAACTCCGCACGCGCGTAGCCATGAGCGACTGGTGCGCGTCGCGGAAGGTCGTGTCGGTCACGAGCAGGCGCTTCTGCTTGAGCACCCACTGCGAAAACTTCTTCGGCCCGAGCTTGTGCAGCAGGTCGCGCGTGCCGTCGGCGGGGATTTGCTTGTGGTCGTAAGCGGGCGGCTGCGCGAGGGCGAAGGGCTTCTCGGGCTTGAAGCCCTTGGCGTGCGGGTTGCCATTGACCACCACGTTGCCGAGGAAGTTTAGCAGCTTCGAGGCGCGGTCCTTGCGATGCTTGAAGGCGAACAGCTCCGGCGTGTTGTCAATCAGCGTGGTCGTGGCCTGACCGCTGCGGAACGTGGGGTTGTGAATCAGGTTTTCGAGGAACGGAATGTTCGTCTTCACCCCGCGAATGCGGAACTCGCGCAACGCGCGGTCCGTGCGCTGGAGCGCCATGTCGTAGGTCTGGCCGGAGCTCGTGACCTTCACGAGCATCGAGTCGTAGAACGGCGTGATGACCGCGCCCGCGAAGCCCATGCCGCCGTCGAGCCGCACGCCGAAACCGCCCGCGCTGCGATACGTGAGAATCTTGCCGTAGTCCGGCGTGAACTTGTTCTCCGGGTCCTCCGTCGTGACGCGGCACTGCACCGCGTAGCCGTTGCGCGGAATCTGATTCTGCGGCGGCATCCCGACCTCGGGGCCGTGCAGACGATGCCCCTGCGCGATGAGGATTTGCGCGCGCACGAGGTCCAGGCCCGTGATGACCTCCGTGACCGTGTGCTCCACCTGGATGCGTGGATTCATCTCGATGAAGAACCACTCGTGCCGGTCGAGGTCGTAGAGGAACTCGATGGTGCCCGCGTTGTCGTAGCGAATCTCGCCGGCCATCCGCGCGGCGGCGGCGCACAGCTCCTTGATGACGTGCTCGGGCAAACCAAACGACGGCGCGACCTCCACGACCTTCTGATGCCGGCGCTGCACCGAGCAATCGCGTTCGTGCAGGTGAATCACGTTGCCGTGCTGGTCGCCGAGAATCTGCACCTCGATGTGCTTCGCGTTGGGAATGTATTTCTCCAGGAAGACCGCCGGATTGCCGAACGCGCGCCCAGCCTCCGCCTGCGCCTCGTCGAGCAGGTTCGCCAGATCGCCCGCCTTGTGGACCACGCGCATCCCGCGCCCGCCCCCGCCGAACGCCGCCTTGATGATGAGCGGGAAGCCAATCTCCTTCGCCAGCTTCAGCGCATCGCCTCGGTCGGAAATGGGTTCCTCCGTGCCGGGCAGTGTGCGGACGCCAATCTTCTGCGCGAGCGAACGCGCCGCCGTCTTGTCGCCCATCATTTCGAGCAGCTCCGGGCGCGGCCCGACGAACGTGATGCCCGCCGCCGCGCACGCCCGCGCGAACGCCGCGTTCTCCGACAGGAAGCCATAGCCCGGATGAATCAAGTCCACCCCGCGCTCCTTGGCCAGCGACACGATGCTCTCGATGTCCAGATACGCGCCGACGGGACCCTTGCCCTGGCCGACGAGATACGCCTCATCCGCCTTGAAGCGATGCACGCAGAAGCGGTCCTCCTGCGCATAGACCGCGACTGTGCGCAGCCCCAGTTCCGTCGCCGCGCGGAAAATGCGGATGGCGATCTCCGAGCGATTGGCCGCCATCAGCTTGCCAAACGTCTTCGGCACCAACGGCAACTCCGCGTGCTTCGAGGCGGGACTCTTCTTTGCGCTGCTGCGTGAACTCATAAGCCGGGACGTTTTACAGGACACGCGCACGTTGTCCAAGCCCGGATGCGGGGCGACTGGAACAAAATCGGGTTTCCTCGCGTCCGCCGATGGTTAAGCTCCCGCCATGAAATCCCGCCTGCCGATCTGGAGCGTGCTGCTCGCCTTGAGCATCGCAGCTCACGCCGCGCCGCGTCCGAACTTCATCCTCTGCATGGCCGATGACCAGGGCTGGGGCGACATGGCTTACAACGGCCATCCGACCGTGAAGACGCCGGTCTTCGACGAGATGGCGCGCACGGGCTGGCGCTTCGACCGCTTCTACGCCGGCGCGCCCGTCTGCTCGCCCACGCGCGCGAGCGTGATGACCGGTCGCACGCCGAATCGCATGGGCGCGTTCTCGTGGGGCAACACTTTGCGTCCGCAGGAAATCACCGTGGCCGAGGCGCTCAAGTCCGCCGGCTACATCACCGGCCACTTCGGCAAATGGCATCTCGGCTCCGTGCGCGCGGACAGCCCGGTGAACCCCGGCAACAGCGGCTTCGACGAATGGCTTTCTGCGCCCAACTTCTTCGAGGTGGACCCGCTGCTCTGCGACAAGGGCAAGGCCGTGAAGCTCACCGGCGAAGGCTCCGAGGTCATCGTGAAGCGCGCGCTGGAGTTCGTCGCGAAAGCGAAGGCGAGCGACAAGCCGTTCCTCGCTGTGGTCTGGTTCGGTTCGCCGCACGGCCCGCACATCGGAACGGAACGCGACCTTGCGCTCTACAAGGACCAACCGCCGAAGCAGCAGCACTTCCTGGCCGAGATCACCGCGATGGACCGCGCGATGGGCCAGCTCCGCGCGGGCTTGCGCGAGCAGGGTGTCGCGGACAACACGCTGCTCTGGTATAACAGCGACAACGGCGCGATTGCCGAGGGTTCAACCGGCGGCCTGCGCGGCAGGAAGGCGGCGATCTACGAGGGTGGCCTGCGCGTGCCAGGCCTCATGGAATGGCCCGCGCGCCTCAAGCAGCCACGCGTCATCACCGTCCCCTGCGGCACGGTGGACATTTACCCGACGCTGCTCGAACTCGCCGGCGCGAAGGTCGCCAAACAACCCGTGCTGGATGGCATCAGCCTCGTGCCGTTGCTCGATGGCAAGATGACTTCGCGCCCGCGCGCGATGGGCTTCTGGGACTTCGCCATCGGCGGCGTGCGCACGCCGAGCGAGGAGTGGATGAAGCGCCTCGCCGCCGAACAGGCAGCCGGGAAGTTTGTCCCGTGGAACGAAGTCGAGCCAATCCCCGCCTCGCAACTTCGCAACGATTATCCTGACACAACCTTCGGCCGGCACGCCGCGTGGCTGGACAACGACTGGAAGCTCCACCGCATCGAGACCAAGGCCGGCGCGGTGAAATGGGAACTCTACAACCTCGCCACCGACCGCGCGGAGTCCAAGGACTTGCTCGCCGCCGAGCCGCAGCGCACGGCGAAGATGCGCGGCGAGCTGGAAGGCTGGCTCAAGAGCGTCGTCGCCAGCCTGAACGGCGCGGACTACAAGTAGCGCACCGGAATCCGCGTGACTCGCTCGCACGTTTTGCTATTCCACACCGAACCAATCGCACACACATGAAGCCTGCACTTCGCGTCCTCCTCGCCCTCGCCTGCTCTGCATGCCTCGCCGCCGCAGCCGAGACCGCCCCGCTCGCCAAGGAGCTTGAGCTGTTCCGCCCGCACCTCGGCAAGACCTGGCGCGGCGAGTTCAAGAACTCCACGCCGGACAAACCCGTCGTGGACATTTCGCGCTGGGAACGGGTGCTGAACGGCCAGGCCATCCGCGTGCTCCACTCCATCAACGACGGCATTTACGGCGGCGAGAGCATCATCCGCTGGGACAAGGAGAAGGCATCGCTCACATTCCATTACTTCACCACGGCGGGCTTCATGACGACCGGCACGATGACCTTCAGTGAAGGCAAGTTCATCAGCCATGAGAAGGTTTCCGGCAGCGCCAACGGCGTCACCGAGGTCCGCGCCACCAGCGAGTTCCGCGCGGACGGCACGCTCCACGTGAAGGCCGAGTATCTCAAGAACGGCGAATGGTCCCTTGGCCGCGAGACCACTTACCGCGAGCAGCCCAAGGCCGAAGTGAAATTCAAGTGACCGGCAGTAAATTCCAACTAAGCTCCCAG
>JBEBFV010000175.1:0-11296 GCA_040081795.1 Limisphaerales bacterium
CCTCACCTGGCTCTCCTCCCAAGGCCTCCCGCTCCCGCCCGACACCCGCGTCCTCCTCCTCACCCATTGCCGCGTCTTCGGCTACATCTTCAACCCCGTTTCGTTCTACTTCTGCCTCGATGCCCAAGACCGCCCGCTCTGCGCCGTCGCCGAGGTCGGCAACACGTTCGGCGAACAGAAGCCCTTTCTCCTCGGACCCGAGCACTTCGATGGCGAAGGTCGTTTCCGCCGCCTCGTGCTGAAGCACTTTTACGTCTCGCCCTTCTCCGCGCTCGACCTCGCCTTCGACTTCAAGCTCCGCGTCCCCGGCGAGCAGCTCGACCTCCACATTGACGACCGCGAAGGCGACCGCCCCGTGCTCCTCACCGCGCTCACCGGCCGCCGCGTCCCGCTCACCGACGCAAACCTCGCGCGCCTCACGCTCAAGTATCCGCTCGTCACGTTGCGCGTCATCACCCTCATCCACTGGCACGCGCTGAAGCTGTGGTGGAAGAACGTCCCGTGGCATCGCAAGGCCGCGAACCCGCACCTCCAGCAAGGCGTTTTCAACCCGCATGAGTCGTTGCGTGGCGGGGACACTCCTGTCCCCGCGTCCCGTCGTCACCACTGATGCGTCACGGCGGACAGGAGTGTCCGCCTCACTCCATGATTTCCCCGCCTTGCGCCTTTGCGTCTTCGCGTTAGCATTCCGCCGCCCACATGAGCACCATTACACGTTCCGAGGCCGACGCGCCGGTCCAGATACTCCGCGCCGGATTCTACCAGCGGGCCATCGAGCAGGCACTTGCCCGCATGACCTTGGGCTGCCTGCACGTCACGTTGCCCGGCGGCACGACGCGGCGTTTCGGCCACGCGCCGGAAATCACCGCTCATCTGCGCGTGAACCGCCCCGAGTTCTTCAAGCGCTGTGTGCTCTACGGCGACATCGGCTTCGGCGAAGCCTATGTGGACGGCGATTGGGACACGGACAACCTCCCCGCCGTGCTCGGCTGGTTCATCGAGAACGTCGAGCAAGCACCCGGCATGTCCGGCTCGCACGCGCAGCCTGCCGCATTGAATCTCCTGCGCTTCGGCAACCGCCTGAAACATCTCCTCCGCCCCAACTCGCGCAAGTGGACCCGCCAGAACATCGCCGACCACTACGACCTCGGGAACGACTTCTACAAGCTCTGGCTCGACGACTCGATGACCTACTCCTGCGGCATCTGGACCTCGCCCGAGCAGACCATCGAGTCCGCGCAGGCCGCGAAGTATGAGGCGCTGTGCCGCACGCTCCGCCTCAAACCCACTGACCACGTCCTCGAAATCGGCTCCGGCTGGGGTGGCCTCGCCTGCTTCGCGGTGAAGAAATACGGCTGCCACGTCACCACGCTCACGCTCTCGAAGGCCCAGCACGATTACTGTCGCCAGCGCTTTGTGCGCGAGGGCATCGGCGACAACGCCGAAGTCCGCATCCAAGACTACCGGGACATCACGGGCCGGTTCGACAAAATCATCTCCATCGAGATGCTCGAAGCCGTCGGAGAGAACTACGTGGACGGCTATTTCTCGCAGTGCCATCGCCTGCTGAAACACCACGGCCTCCTCGCCCTCCAATACATCACCAGCCCCGACAGCCGCTACCACCAGTTCGCCAAGGGCGTGGACTGGATTCAGAAGCACATCTTCCCCGGCTCGCTGCTCATGTCCGTGGGCCGAGTGAACCAGGCCATTGACCGGATGACCAACCTGCACATGTTCGAGCTGCGCGACCTCGGCCTGCACTACGTCCGCACGCTCCGCGAGTGGCGCGCGCGCTTCAACGCCCACCACGAGGAGCTGCACAAGCTCAAGTTCGACGACCGCTTCATCCGCAAGTGGAACTACTACCTCAGCTACTGCGAAGCCGCCTTCGCCCACCGCAACATCAGCGTCGTGCAAGCCATCTACACGCGGCCGAACAACCGGTCGCTGATGGCAATTCCCAATGGCCAATGACGCAATGCCCAATCAATGCCCAATGTCCGGCGAGCGCAGCCGCACCGTTCGCCCATTGCGGGCATTGAGCATTGGCCATTCATTGGTCATTGAGAATTGGCAATTGGTCATTCCCCCATGATTCCCTTCCTCCGCCTCGCCGCCGGCTTCGTGCTCATCGCCATGCTCGCCGTGACGACGTGGGCCAGCCTGCAAGTCCCGCTTTGGAAAACGCCGCGCGAAGTCCTCACGCACCCGTGGTTCATCGCCACGCTGTTCGACACCTACTTTGCGTTCCTCACCTTCTACGTCTGGCTCGCCTACAAGGAGACCTCGAACCTCGCCCGCGTCCTCTGGCTCGTGGCCATCCTCCTGCTCGGCAACATCGCGATGGCGATTTACCTCCTCCGCGAACTCTTCCGCCTGCCGGCGAACGCGACGATGGAAGACTTGGTGTTGAGGAGGAAGCCCCCGCAAACCAAATGACGCCCTGCCCACCACCCGCGCGTCGTCCCGAAGGGACGCATGAAGGTAGCCGGTGGCAAGGCGAGTCCCCGAGCCGCCGCCACCGGTTGACGGCCGAAGACGGTGGCGTCCCGGCGGGGACGCATGAACGCCGCGCACGCACATTTCATGCGCCCCTTCGGGGCGCGGGCCGTCGTTGGTCGGCTACCGGGGGCTGCGGGCCTGCGGCCTTGCCCCCGGCTACCTTCATCACGTCGCTCCGCGACGGCGAGCCACTCCGCTCGGAGCGCCGGGCTCCGACCCGGCGCGAACCGCGTCGTCACGCAACGCCGGGTCGGAGATCGGCGCTCCACCAGCCATGCTGAGTGCTGCGCTCACCATGCTCGGCTTCGCGCTGGCATTCGTCGTCATCGAGATGACGATCACTTGGCTGATCGCGCGTTGGCTACGGAACAACGGCATCGTGGACATCGTGTGGTCCGCTGGGTTTGCACCGCTGGCTTTCATACTCTTCATGTTTGGGATCGAAGACCTCGATTTCCAAGCGCTCCCCCGTCAGCAGGCCATCACAATCATGGTCTTCTTCTGGAGCCTCCGTCTTGGCCTCCATCTGCTCATTCGCGTCCGCGCACACCACCTGCACGAGGACGTTCGCTACGCCAAGTTGCGGCAGGAGTGGGGCGAGGCTACCAACCGGAAAATGTTCGGCTTCTTCCAACTCCAAGGCGCACTCCAAATCGTGCTGTCGCTGCCCTTGGTGGTTGTGCACTTGGACAGCCAACGAGTCGCAACGGGCTACGGCTTCGGTATTACAGGCTGTCTCGGCGTTACGCTCTGGCTCATCGGCCTCCTCGGCGAATCCCTCGCCGACCGCCAACTCGCCCGCTTCCGCGCGGACCCGGCGAACAAGGGCAAGGTCTGCCAGGCCGGCCTGTGGAATTACTCGCGGCACCCGAACTACTTCTTCGAGTGGCTGGTGTGGGTGGGCTACGCCGTCTTCGCGCTCGGCTCGCCGTGGGGCTGGCTGGGCCTCATCGCGCCCGCGCTGATGTTGCACTTCCTCCTCAACGTCACCGGCATCCCCATGACCGAGGAGCTGTCCCTCAAGTCCAAGGGCGACGCCTACCGCGACTACCAGCGCACCACCAGCGCCTTCGTGCCGTGGTTTAAGAAAACTTAGCTTGGCCACAGATGGACACAGATGAAACACAGATGGCGCGAGGAGAAGTTTTTCTCAGAAGCGAGGGCGGACAAGAAGTCGCCCTCAATCATCATTCTTGCCCTCCTGCCGAATCCCCAATCTGTTTTTCATCTGTGTCCATCTGTGGCTGAAGAAACCCCATGATTGACTCCCTGCTCGAACGCAACCTCCTCCCCGACCCGCTCCTCCGTTTCGGCATCCGACGCCTGCTGGCGCAACGGCTGCGCGAGGAGGACAAAGGCAGCGCCGAGGCGCAGCGCGCGCACTTGCAGACCCTCATCGAGGAGCTGCGCCAATCGCCCATTGCCATCGAGACGGCGGCGGCGAACGAGCAGCATTACGAGGTGCCCACGCGCTTCTACCAGCTCTGCCTCGGGCCGCGCCTGAAATACAGTGGCGCGCTCTGGTCCGCCGGTGTCACCACGCTCGCCGAGGCCGAGGAGCGGATGCTCGCGCTCTACGCCGAGCGCGCCCAACTCGCCGACGGTCAGGACATCCTCGAACTCGGCTGCGGCTGGGGCTCGCTCTCGCTCTGGATGGCCGAGCAGTTTCCCAAGGCCCGCATCACCGGCGTCTCGAATTCGCGGACGCAAAAGGAGTTCATTGACGGGGAAGCGACGAAGCGCGGCCTGAAAAACCTCCGCATCATCACCTGCGACATGAACCGGTTTGAGCCTCCCGGTAGCAGCCGAGGTGACGAGGCTCCATCTCAACTCGAAACTCCAAACCCGAAACTCGAAACCAGTCAGAGCCTCCTCACGTCGGCTGCTACCGGGCTGTTCGACCGCGTCGTCTCCATCGAGATGTTCGAGCACATGAAGAACTACCAGCGGCTCATGGCGAACGTCGCCCGTTGGCTGCGGCCGGGCGGACAGCTCTTCGTCCACATCTTCACGCACCGGGAGTTTGCCTACCACTTCGTCGCGCGGGACGAGACGGACTGGATGGCGCGCTACTTCTTCACCGGCGGCATCATGCCCAGCGACGACCTGCTGCTCTACTTTCAGGACGACCTCCGCCTCGTGAATCACTGGCGGGTGAACGGCCAGCATTATGAGAAGACCGCGAACGCGTGGCTCGCGAACATGGACGCGAACGAGCCGGAGATTCGCAAACTCCTCGCCGCGACTTACGGTGCGGCAAACGAGACTAAGTGGTGGGTTTACTGGCGGCTCTTCTACATGGCCTGCGCGGAGCTGTGGGGCTACCGCGAGGGGAACGAGTGGCTCGTCTCGCACTATTTGTTCAAGAAGCCAGAGTAGGTCAGTGCATCTTGCCTGACCTCCATTCAAATCAAACCGCTTGAGTGGAATCTGACAATCAGAAGGACAGGCGGGACGCGCTGTCCTACCTGTCAGACGAACAACCCCGCCGGATTCTGCCCGCACGCGAGGGATTTGCCGCCCTCAAACACCTTTTCCAACTCCCGCCCATTCCAGCGCCGCAGCCGGTAGAGCGTTGCGAAAGTGAAGTCCGGCACTGCCCCGCCCTGCCCGCCGACCACCTCGCCGCCGCGTCGCACATTGTCCACCATCCACGCCGGAAGCGTGAGGTGATACGGATTCCGCCGCACCTCGCCGACGTGGAACGTCAGCGCCGTGATGAGGTCCGCGAGGTCGGGCGCGCTGAGTTCCACCATCAAGTTCGGCGACGTCATCGCGCCCCAGAACTCCGTCTCCACCGCCACCGTGCGGAAGTCCGCTGGCAGCGTGCGCAATGCGTCCATCACGAGGTGATGCGTGCCGATGTGCGAGCTGTTCCAGTCGGTGTCGTGGGGAAAGAGAATCACCTGCGGCCGATGCTTCGCCAGAATGTCCGCGATGACTTTCACGGACGCCGCCCAATGCGCCGGATCCTTCTCGCGCGTCGCCACGTTCACCCTCTCCAGTCCGCCCGGCACCGTCTGCACCAGCCCGAAGCCGATACAGTCGCAGCACGCCGCAAGTTCCTCCCAGCGTCCCGTCTGCCGCGCCTTGCTGCTGCCCTGCGTGACGGCCACGTTGATGACGTTCCACTTCGCCTCGCGCAACAGCCGCAGCGCCAGCCCGCCGATGATGACCTCGTCGTCCGGGTGCGGAGAGAAGGTGAGTGCCACCGGTGCATCTGCTGGAACCTCAGGTCTCGGACAAGGCGGAAAGCCACCGAGCGGCCAGGCCTTGCCGTCCTTCGCGAAGCGCGCGTATTCGGAGACGAAGTGCAGATACGGATTCATGTTCGTGGCGGCATTAAACCCCGCGCCCAGCCGCCGTCGCAATGGCGGAGATGCGTCCACGTCGGCGACTTTCTCCTTGCCGCATCTCTCCCGCTCCGAACACTCCCATCATGACCTCGCGCCGCAAATTCCTCGCCTCAACCGCCGCGTCCGCCTCCCTGGCGGGATGTGCCACCTTGCGCGCGGACTGCGACCTGCTCATCCGCAACGGCACGCTCTACGACGGCAGCGGTGGCGCGCCGTTCACCGGCGACATCGCAGTGCGCGGAGACCAAATCGTCGGTGTCGGCAGCGTGACCGGCATCACGGCGCGGCGCACGGTGGATGCGCGCGGCCTCGCCGTCGCGCCGGGCTTCATCAATATGTTGAGCTGGGCGACCGAGTCGCTGATTCAAGATGGCCGTTCGCAAAGCGAGATTCGGCAAGGCGTCACGCTCGAAGTCATGGGCGAAGGCTGGTCCATGGGGCCGTTGAACCCGGCGATGAAGGCGGGAATCGCCAAGGACCAGGGCGACATCAAATATTCCGTCGAGTGGACCACGCTCGACGAATACCTGCGCTTCCTCGTGCGCCGGAAAATTTCCTGCAACGTCGCCTCGTTCATCGGACCGGAGACCGTGCGCATTCACGAGCTGGGCTACGAAGACCGCGCGCCGAACGCCACCGAGCTGGCACGGATGCAGGCGCTCGTGCGCGACGCCATGCGCGACGGTGCGTTGGGCGTGGCGTCGTCGCTCATCTACGCGCCGGGCTTCTACGCGAAGACCGCCGAGCTGATTGCGCTGTGCAAAGTCGCGGCGGAATACGACGGCCTCTACATCTCGCACCTGCGCAGCGAGGGGAATCAGTTCGTCGAGGCGCTGGACGAACTGCTCACCATCGCGCGCGAGGCGAAGATTCGCGCCGAGGTTTATCACCTCAAGGCCGCCGGGCAGGCGAACTGGCCCAAGCTCGACACCGTCATCCGCAAGATTGAGGCCGCGCGCGCCAGCGGCCTCGCCATCACGGCGGACATGTATACCTACACCGCCGGCCAGACCGGCCTCGACGCCGCGATGCCGCCGTGGGTGCAGGAGGGCGGCTACCCAGAGTGGGCAAAGCGCCTGCAAGACCCCGCCATCCGCGAGCGCGTGCGCCGCGAGATGTCCACGCCCACGGACAAGTGGGAAAATCTTTACCTCGCCGCCGGCAGCGCGGACCGCGTGATTCTCGTCGGCTTCAAGAACGAGAAGCTCAAGCCGCTCACCGGCAAGACGCTTGCCGAAGTTTCCAAGCTGCGCGGCAAGTCGCCGGAGGAAACTGCGATGGACTTGGTCGTCGAGGACGGCAGCCGCGTGGGCGCGGTGTATTTCCTGATGAGCGAGGACAACGTGCGGAAGCAAATCAAGCTGCCGTGGGTGAGCTTTTGCAGCGACTCGCCATCGCTCGCGCCCGAGGGCGTCTTCCTCAAGTCCAGCACGCACCCGCGCGCCTACGGGAGCTTCGCGCGCCTGCTGGGCCGCTACGTGCGCGACGAGAAGCTCATCCCACTCGCGGACGCCATCCGCCGCCTCACGTCCTTCCCGGCGGAGAACTTGCGCCTCAAGCAACGTGGCTGGCTGCGGCCCGGCTACTTCGCGGACATTGTTGCGTTCGACCCCGCGCGCGTGCAGGACCACGCGACCTTTGAGAAGCCGCACCAGTATTCCACCGGCATGGTCCACGTCTGGGTCAACGGCCAGCAAGTCCTGCTCGATGGCGAGCACACCGGCGCGAAGCCCGGGCAAGTTGTGCGCGGGCCGGGGTGGAAGAAGGCGTAGCTGCGAAAGGACGCGGAGAGCACTGGGTAACGGTTCAAGGAGTCGCCTTCCATTGTGAGCGCGCACTGCACCAGGTTGGAGTCGCGTTTGGAGCTTGGAGCTGGCACCGACCGCCTCCATATTCCGCGCATGAGCGCAGGCACGACCGTCAAACTCTCCCGCGATTGCGCGGCCATCCAGATCCCCGTCGGCACAGAGGTCACGTTGAAGGCGGCGACGCCCGTGGACATCGTGCAAACCCTCGGCGGCACCTACACCGTCCACAGCATGGGCGGTCTGTTCCGCATTGATGGCAAGGACGCCGACGCCATTGGCCTCACGCCGGAGTCCTCCACCACCGCCATCGCCGCAGCACAAACCGTCTCCGAGCAAGCCGTGTGGGGCGTGCTCAAGACCTGCTTCGACCCGGAAATCCCCGTCAACATCGTGGACCTCGGGCTGGTCTATGACATGGGCGTCGAACCGATTCCTGCCGGCGGCCACAAGGTCTTCGTGAAGATGACGCTCACCGCGCCCGGCTGCGGCATGGGCCCCACCATCGCCCGCGACGCGCAGCAAAAAATCCTTTCCCTCAACGGCGTGGAGGACGCGAGCGTGGAAGTCGTTTGGGATCCGCCGTGGCATCAGTCCATGATCTCGGCAGAGGGCCGGAAGATTCTCGGACTGGGCTGAACGCCGCTGTAGCGGCGGTCTGTGCCCGCCGAGTCGGGAACCACGCACGCAATTCGACGGCGCTCACAGAGCGCCGCTACAGTTCAGCGAACACTCGCCGCCAGCCAGTCGAGGTATTTGCCGTTCCCCTCCGCCAGCGGCAGCGCAATGAACTCCGGCGTGTCGTAAGGATGCCTGGACACGATGAGCTTCTCCAGCGCGCTGAGCTTCGCGCGCGTGGTCTTGAAAAGGATGAGCACCTCCGCACTCGACTCCAGCTTCCCCTGCCACCAGTTGTGGGACTCAATCTTCGGCACGAGGTTGGCGCACGCGACGAGCTTCGCGGTCAACGCCGCCTGCGCCAGCCCGCGGGCTGTCTTCAAGTCCGGCGCGGTGACGAGAACGAGGCGGAAGTTCGCGGCGCGTTTCATGGAAGAAAACTGTTTCGCTTGCCCGAAACCTGCTCCCTCTCCCTTCCTCGGAGGAGGGGAGAGGGTTGGGGTGAGGGGTGACGTGCGTCGGCGTTGGCGGGCCCACCCCTCATCCGACCTGCGGCCACCTTCTCCCCTCCTCCGAGGAAGGGAGAAGGCGTGCTGCATGGCGTAGAGTGGTCAACCACGCGTTTCACTTGTCCGACTTCTTCTTGGCCTTCGGCTTCGCGTCGGACTTCCCATCCTTCGCCTCCGCCTGGAGCTTGCGCGTGGCGAGCTGGTTCTTGAGGAAGTTGTCCACGGGCGCGCTTTGGTAGGCGGTGAGCCAGATGTCGCCAAGCAGTTGCGCGGCAAGGCTGATTTGTTTGCTCAGGACCGGGAACCCTTCCATGCCCTTTTCACCGTTGCCGGAGAGGCGTCCGTCCTTGTTCATCTCGTAAAGCGGCTCCACCAGCTTGTGCTGCTCGGCGATGAACCGCATCACCAGCTTGAAGACCTCCTCGGCATCGCGCACCGTCGCGCCGTCGAGCGTGAGCGGGGCGGCTGGGCGCAATGCCGCGCGCAACTCCGCGTCCTTCAGCCCGCCGACTTTGCGCAAGTAGCCGCCGTCAATCCACGAGTGGAAGGTCTTGTTCGTCGCGTAGTCCTTCGGGTTCGCGCCCAGCCAGCCGTTGAAGTGCTTCGTCGTGTGCAGCGGCTGCGAGGCGTCGCCGACGTAGTGGCCCATCGTGCCCATGATGTAGAGCAGGTTCTGCCGCGCCTGCGCGACCTCCTCCGCCGTGCCCATGTCCTCGTAAACTTTCAGATAGCTGAAGCCGGACTTGAGCTTCGCGTAGTTCTCCGCGATGGCCCACGGCAGAAAGCCGGGCATGTATTTGATGCGGTCGTTGTCCTTCTCGTCGGCGGGAAACTTCTCCGGCGACTTCTCACGCACGGCGGCCATCTGTGCGGTGAACTCGTAGCGGAACGGGCTGAGCCTCGCCGCCGACATCGCGTAGTAGTCGGTCAGATATTCCATGTCGAAGTAGTGGTCCAAGCCGTTGAGGTGGCGCAGTGGCTTGTCATTCGTGTTGCGCCAGCGGTCCGGCTCGCCGGCGAGAAACCCGACGCGCTCCTGCGCCGCAGCGTCGCGCAAGGCGGCGGGGAAGTTCGTGGGCAGCGAGGCGAGCGCGAGGAGATTCACGGTGCGATGGCCTTCGTAATCCCACGCGCGGAGCGGGAGGACGACGGCAAAGGCGAGCAACAGCGAGGCAAGGAAACGGCTTTTCACGGCGGGAGAGTGGGGAACCGCTGCGTGGCTGGCAACCGCCGAGTTAAGCCACAAAGAAGCACAGAAGGCGCAAAATATTCCACCTTTGTGCCTCCTGCGCCTCTTTGTGGCTAATCCGTTTTCGTCCCAGCTGGCCAATGCGCCGTGGCCCGCACTTCGAGCTTGTCCCCATGGCGCAAGATGAAGAGCGCGGCGAGCTTCTCGCGTTGAACCAACGCCCACGACTGCCCAAAGCCCAGCACCGTCAACGCCGTGCCAAGCGCGTCAGCGCGCATCGTGGACTCGTGAACCACGCTGACCGAGGCGATGCCGAACTCGACTGGCCGCCCCGTGCGCGGGTCGAGGTGGTGGGAGAAGCGACGGCTGCCGACGGTGAAGAAATTCCTGTAGTCGCCGGAGGTGGCGAGGGATTGGTTGGTGACCGTGACCGTGGCGGCGAGTGCTCGTGCCGGCGGTTTGTAACCGCCGTCCTGCGTGCTGACGCCAGCCACAGACGGCGATTGCAAATCGCCGGCACGCTCTACTCCCACGCGCCAGCCGGGGCCGAGCGTGCCGTTGCCCCGCGCGCGGAACTCACCGCCGACTTCCACGAGGTAGTCGCGAATGCCCCGCGCTTCGAGCAGTTCGCCGAGGCAATCGCTTGCGTAGCCGGGGCAGAGGGCGGACAAGTCCACGGCCACGCCGGGCTGCGACTTCCGCAGCGCGGGCGGGTCGAGCCGGACGTGGAGCTTCTGCCAGCCGACGCGTTTCAGCGCGGCGACGATCTCCGCGCCGGTGGGCACGCGGCCTTTCTTCCCGCCGGGGCCGAAACCCCAGAGTTGCACGAGCGGGAACACCGTCACATCAAACGCACCGTCCGTGAGCCGGCTGACTTCCAGCGCCTCGCGCATGACCACCGCCGTGTCGCGCGGGACGGGGAACCAGTTCGTGTCGCGCGAGGCGTTGAAGCGGGACAGGTCCGAGTCCGCGCGCCAGGTGGACATCTGGCCTTCGAGGTCGTCGAGCTTTACCTGCAACGCGCGCTCGACGACGCGCGGCGGTGGCGTGTTCGTGGCGGGCCGGAACTTCGCGGACCAAGTGGAACCCATCGTGAATCCGTGAAGGGAAAGCACGGTCGGCTCGGCGGCGGCGGACCCGCCGACGAAAAGGAGTAGGCACCCAAAGATTCGGGCAAGACAAAGATGAAGACGAAGCCAAGTCGCCAACGCTGGTGCGGACTGAATAGAGAGGGATGCGAGGCCATCCCGCGCTGGAGGCGCGCATGAAGGTAGCCGGTGGGAAGCTCCGCCGCGGAGCGCACCCACCGGGGCT
>JBEBFV010000603.1:0-3009 GCA_040081795.1 Limisphaerales bacterium
GAAGACTGTCCCTCCCGCTCCGCCCATCGCGACAAATCCTCCCGCCGCGAAGCCCGCCACGAATACCACGGTCGTGGCGAAGCCAGCGCCCAAAACCATCCCCATCGTCGTCCCGCCGCGCGTTGTGACCGTGCCAGTCCCTTCGCCGAAGCCGACCTCTGCCGCAACCAATCCTCCCGCCGCGAAAACGAACACCGCCGTCGCCAGCGTGACCACTACGACACCCAAGGCGAAAGTCGAAGTCCCAGCTCCGAAAGCCGCAGCGCCTGCGGCCAAGCCCGCCGGACAACTCGCCATCGCTTCGCCCGCAGCACACAGAGGCAACTGGGGCTACCTGGCCGCAGCCGTGGGATTGCTCGTCCTTGCCGGTGCCATCATCGCGCACCTCCTCCGCCCACGCCCCACGCCCAGCGCCATCTCGCAGTCGCTCGATGACAAGCGGCTCTGACGGGGCACGGCCTTCAGGCCGCTTCACCGTCCGGACGGGCAATGGCTGACCGATTGGCATTCGGACTTGCCGACGCTGAAGCGGCGTAAACGCGGCGCCCCTCCATGCCGGCGATGGAGTGAAAACGCGAAATGCACTGTTGACACTCCAATGCAACCTTGGTGTTATCCCGGTCCCTTTTCGGGAACAAACTTATGTATGCAGTTTTAGAGACGGGCGGAAAACAGTATCGCGTCATCGCCGGTGACACGCTGGAGATTGAGCGGCTCGCCATCGAGGCCGGGCAGCCGGTCACGTTTGACCGCGTGCTCCTCGTGAACGCCGATGGCAAGCTCAGTGTCGGCAACCCGACGATCGCCTCGGCGACCGTGCTGGCCGACGTGGTCGAGCACAAGCGCGGCAAAAAGGTCATCGCCTTCAAGATGAAGCGCCGTAAGGGCTACCACCGCACCGTAGGTCACCGTCAGGAACTCACAGTCGTCAAGATCAAGGAAATCAAAGCTTAGTCGCGGGCTGGTCCGCCAGCTCGCCGGAAAGTAATTTTATGGCACACAAGAAAGGTCAAGGCAGCAGCCGCAACGGGCGCGATTCCAATTCGAAGCGCCGCGGCGTGAAGGCGTTCGGCGGCGAGTATGTCTCGGCCGGCAGCATCATCGTCCGCCAGGTCGGCTCCAAGTTTAACGCGGGCGTGAACGTCGGCACGGGCCGGGACTGGACCCTTTTCGCCCTCGTGGACGGGCACGTCAAGTTCGAGAAGGACAAGCGCCGCGTGGGCGTCACGCCGCTCGCCGCGCCAGTGGCGGCCGAAGTGGCGGCGGCCAACAACTAACCCCGCCATCACCAGTTCTCGGGCGAGGCTCCGGCCTCGCCCTTTTTTTTAACGGTTGGATTTCCATGTTCATTGACGAGATCAAGGTGTTTGCGCAGGCCGGCCACGGCGGGAAGGGCTGCGTCGCGTTCTGCCGCGAGGCTTACCGGCCCAAGGGCGGACCCGACGGTGGCAACGGCGGGCGTGGCGGCAGTGTGATCCTCCAGGCGGATCACGACCTGAACAATCTCATCGGGCAATTCTATGTCCCGCGCCTCATCGCCGAGCAGGGCGAGCACGGCATGGGCAATGGCATGGACGGCCACGCGGGCAAGAACCTCATCGTGAAGGTTCCTTGTGGCACGCTGGTCTGGAAGCTCCCTGACCCGCTGGAGGACGCGATTTCGTCCGAGACTCCCTCGTCGGAACCGGTCCAGACCTGGAAGCGCCACAGCCCTGAGGAACCGATGCTCATTTCGACGCCCAAGCGGCCGTTGCTGCGCGTGTCTGGCAACGTGGTGGCCGAGGAGATTGACCTTGCAGCGGAGGATCAAGCGGTCCCGGCCGAGCTTGGGCCGGATGATGCGGAGCTGGTTGCCGACCTCACTGTCCACGGCCAGCAGTTCGTGCTCTGCAAGGGCGGTCGCGGCGGTCTGGGCAACCGCAACTTCGCCACCGCCCGAAACCAGACGCCGCGATTCGCACAGCCGGGAGAGGAAGGCGATGAGGGCCACTACCGATTCGAGCTGCGCATGATGGCGGAGGTCGGCCTGGTCGGCTATCCGAATGCCGGCAAGTCCACACTGCTCACGGCCATCTCCCGCGCGCGCCCGAAGATCGCCGCCTATCCCTTCACCACGCTCACGCCACAGGTGGGCATTCTTGAATACGCTGACTTCAAGCGCCTGACCATCTGCGACGTGCCGGGTCTCATCGAGGGCGCGCACGAGAACGTCGGCCTCGGCCACGCGTTCCTGCGCCACATCACGCGCTGCAAGGTCATCGTGATCCTCCTCGACATGGCTGGCACGGACGGGCGCGAGCCGTGGAACGACTACAAGCAGCTCCTCAGCGAGTTGGAGCTTTACGACCCTGCGCTGATGGAGAAGCCGCGCCTCGTCGTGGCGAACAAGATGGACGAGCCGGCCGCCGAGGTGAACCTCAAGAAGTTCAAGCGCCGCGTCCCCCGCACGCCGGTGCTGCCCATCGCGGCGGCATTTGACCAGGGCACGCCCAAGTTCAAGGCGGTGATTCGTGAAGCGGTGGAAGCGGCCACGACGGCCTGACAGCGTTTGGCGGGCACGAGCGCCAAGTTGGGGGATGATTCCTCTCGACGCCCCGCGTGCGAGCCGTTAGACAGTCCGCCGCGTTGCTGGAAAACGCCGGTGCGGCGACGCACGCGGCCTGCCCGAACAGCGCGCCGGTGTGTGACGGAAACGGGGCTTGACGCCCCCCGGCACGTCGCCTACAGACAACCAACTTAAACAAAAAAGAACATGGCTGAAAAATCCACTGAGCAAAAGGTCAAGGACATCATCGTCGAGCAGCTCGGCGTCAACGCCGACCAGGTCGTCAGCGAGGCCAAGTTCATCGAGGACCTTGGCGCGGACTCGCTCGACACCGTCGAGCTGATCATGGCGCTGGAAGAGGAGTTTGGCATCGAAGTCCCCGACGAGGAGGCTGAGAAGCTCGTCAGCGTCGGCGACGTCACCCGCTACATCGAGGAGAGCAAGAAGTAGGCGGCAGCGATTTC
>JBEBFV010000604.1:0-2994 GCA_040081795.1 Limisphaerales bacterium
GCGCGGACGGCACCGGTGCCGGTTGCGAGCGAAATTGCCCCGGCGGCACCCGCGTCCACCGGCGCGAAGCTGAAGAAGGTTTTCACCGTGGTTTGGAGCGTGCTGGTGGGTCTCTCAGTGCTGGGCTTCTTCGGCCTTAAAGCCTGGCGGTGGTATCGCAATACAGAGAGCGTGGTCGCGGCTGTCAAAGGCGGGCCGAAGACAGAGCAGTCAAAGCCGGCCGCGAACCCGCCCGGCGGCGCACCCAGGCCTTCACCGATGCCCCCACCAGTTGCCGTCCCCACTTCGGTGGTCGTCGCCAGGGGGACGCCGCCATCGCGCAAGCCCGGCGAGGACTTGCAGCTACTCAGCTTCGAGGTGCAGAAGGCCAAGGACGGTGACTTGCAATACATCGTCGGTGTCGTGACGAACCACGCGGCGAAGCAATACTTCAACGTGAAACTGACTTTCGACCTCACGCGGCAGGGTGGCAAGACCGGTGACACCGCCACCGAGACGCTGCGCAACCTGCCGGCGAACGTCGGCTCGACCTTCAAGGTCAACGTCATCGGCACCACGCCCGTAAGCAGCGCGACGCTGGCGAAGCTGGAAGGAGAGAAGGAATGAACACTCACCCCATCAACGACCTTGGACGCGCGACGTTGCGGCTTGTCCTCGCGCTCGTCCTGACTTTCACCTGGCTTGCCACCGCCTCTGCCGCCGACACGGAATACAAACTGGTCCGCATCGAGCCAGCCGGTCAGTCCGTCCGCGTTCGACTCCCGCTTACCGACGTCTCGGGCAAAGTCAGGCCCAAGGAGCGCACGCCCGACGGCTACGGCGAACCGCTCGCGCCCACTAAAACCGAGCTGGGTGCGAAGCACTTTCTCGAATGGCAGATCGGCTACGACACCCGCGAAGCCGACGCGCCGAACGTCGTGAAGGAGCTTCAGTTCGTCCGTAAGGGCGAGACGAAGTTCGGAGCGGAGTTGAGCAAGATGCTTGTGGACGCGCTGCGCCTCGGCGTCATCTCGACCAACGACCTGCTCCGCGAGCGCGACCGCCTCGCCAAGCTTGCCGAGGCCACGCTGGAAGAGCGCGAAGGCATCACCACGGAGAAAACCCCGCTGGACAACAAGGGTGGCGCGCTCCCCGACGGATTCACGCGCTGGACGCAGAAGGTGCCGCAATTCCTGCGCGAGACGGAGCACGGCTGGATTCAAATCCAGCTCAAGCCCCGCCAGCGCGCCGTCGGCAATCAGGCGATGGTCTATGTCTGCCTGCCGATGAATCGTGTGCTTGCCGCTGACGGCAAACCGCGCGCATCAGGCCCCGCAAAGACGAAGGAGACCGTCTTCTACGATTTCTCCCGCGCCAACGCCGGCTTCCTCCTCGACATCGTCCGCGCCTTCGCCATCGCCTCCAAGCAGCACAACGAGGACATGGGGCAGATACTCGGGAAGATTCTTGAAAGAAAAACGCCGAGCCCCTGACGGAACTCGGCGTTGAATCGAAGATGCTGACTCAGGCCTTCGCCACCAACTGCCGCAGCACATACGGCAGGATGCCGCCGTGCTGGTAGTAATCCACCTCGATGGGGGTATCTATGCGGCAGGCGACGGCGAGGTTTTCCACGGTGCCGTCTTTGCGCGTGATGCGCAGCGTGAGGTCTTGCTGGGGCTTGATGGAGGCGTCGAGGCCGACGATGTCGTAGGTCTCGGTGCCGTCGAGCTTCAGCGTCTGCGCGGTGGTGCCTTCCTTGAATTGCAACGGGAGCACGCCCATGCCGACGAGGTTCGAGCGATGGATGCGCTCGAAGCTCTGCGCGACGACGACTTTCACGCCGAGCAGGTTCGTGCCTTTCGCCGCCCAGTCGCGGCTGGAGCCAGTGCCGTATTCCTGGCCGGCCAGA
Source organism: Limisphaerales bacterium (assembly GCA_040081795.1). Taxonomy (GTDB): domain Bacteria; phylum Verrucomicrobiota; class Verrucomicrobiia; order Limisphaerales; family SXTU01; genus SXTU01. Next base: position 1,892 of record JBEBFV010000604.1, read on the forward strand.
ATGATGAGCGGCGTGCCGGCGGCTTGGTATTTAATTGAAGCATCGTAGATGCTCATTTTCTCGGGACTCGCCGGGTCGGAGACCGGCGCTCCGAAGTAGAGCGTGTTGCCGCCTTCCTCGCCGCCGAGCATCAGGTTCTTGATGCGGACATTGGCGAAGGTGCCGCGCGTCATGATGCGGTCGTTGCCACGGCGCGAGCCGTAGCTGTTGAAGTCCACGAACTCGACGCCGTTGTCGCCGAGGAATTTTCCGGCGGGCGAACTCTTCTTGATCGCGCCGGCGGGCGAAATGTGGTCGGTGGTCACGCTGTCGCCGAAGATGCCCAGGGCGCGCGCGCCGGTGATGGCCTTGATGCTGCCGGGCTCCATGCCGAAGTTCGTGAAGAACGGCGGCTCCTGGATGTAGGTGCTCTGGCGGTCCCACTCATAGACGTTGCCGACGGTGGACGGGATCTCGTTCCACTTCGGATTCTGCGACGCGAAGTTCTTGTAGAGCTTCTGGAAAATCTCCGGCTTGAGCGACGACTGCATGGCGTCGCGCACTTCCTGAAGCGTGGGCCAGAGGTCGGCGAGATAAACGGGTTCGCCGTCCTTGTCCTTGCCGAGCGGCTCGCAGCTCAGGTCGAGATCGACGCGGCCCGCGAGCGCGAACGCGACGACGAGCGGCGGCGACATGAGGAAGTTCGCCTTGATGTTCTGATGCACGCGCGCCTCGAAGTTGCGGTTGCCCGAGAGCACGCTGGCGGTGATGAGATCGTTCTTCACCACGGCCTCCTCGATGTTCGCGTCGAGCGGACCGGAGTTGCCGATGCACGTCGTGCAGCCGTAGCCGACGAGGTTGAAGCGAAGCTTGTTGAGGTAAGGCGTGAGGCCGGTCTTCTTCAGGTAATCCGTGACCACGCGCGAACCGGGCGCGAGCGACGCCTTCACGGCGGGGTTCACCTTCAGACCTTTTTCCACGGCTTTCTTCGCGAGCAAACCGGCGGCGATCATCACGCTCGGATTGCTGGTGTTCGTGCAACTTGTGATGGCCGCGATGAGCACGGAGCCGGTGCCGACGGTGGCTTTCTTCTTCGAAGTCATCTCTACTGTCTCTTATACACA
>JBEBFV010000605.1:0-2988 GCA_040081795.1 Limisphaerales bacterium
GCTGGCCCGAAGATCGCCACGCTGCTCAACGCCCTGCTTTCCGCCGAGGGTGACCTGATCACGCTGGAACGCGCCGAGCTGGAAAAGGCGCTGGGCGAACAGGAGCTTGGCCTCTCCGGCACCGTGAAGGCCGAGACCGCCGCGAAGGTCGGGCAGCTCACGGGCGCGAAGATCCTGGTCACCGGCCGCGTCTTCAAGGCCGGCAACGAAACCCTCGCCGTGGCCAAGATCATCAGCGCCGAGACCAGCCGCGTGTATGGCGAGATCGCTCGTGGCAACGCGAATGCCTCGCTCGCCGACCTTGCGAGCGAGTTGTCGGGCAAGATTGCCAAGACCATCACGACCAAGGGCGACACGCTCGCCGCCAAGGTCCGCACGCACGAGGAGCGACTCGACGCATTGAAGAATTTCCTCAAGCCCGGGAAGCGCCCGACCGTGCTGGTGAAGATTCCCGAGGTCCACTTCGGCGCGCCCACGGTGGACCCGGCGGCGGAGACGGAGATTGGCCTGTTCCTGCGCGAATGCGGCTTCACGCTTGTGGACGCGCAGTCCAAGACCAAGCCCGACTTTGAAGTCCTAGGCGAAGCCTTCAGCGAACGCGGCCCGCGCAAGGGCAATCTGCAAATCTGCAAGGCCCGCGTGGAGTTAAAGATCCGCGACACCGCCTCCGGCACGTTGATCGTGGACCGGCAGACCAGCGTGGCGGTGGATCTCTCCGAGCAAATCGCCGCCAAGACCGCCTTGCAGATGGCCGGCGCGGAGCTGGCCGAGCGGCTCGCGCCGAAACTGGTGAAGTAGCGTCGCTCTCCACTCGCGATAAAATCTCAACTTTGACAACAGCCATGAAAACTCGCTTCGATTTCAACAACCTGATCAGCCCGCCACGCTACCGATGCACGTTGGCGGGCGTTGCCGTTGTGATGGTGTTGGTTTGCGCCGCCACCACGCTGCGAGGGGCGGACACGACGGCCGCCGCGCTGTTGCGAGAGGCCGCCTCCGCACGTGCAAGGTGGGTAGCGCAGGAAACGCCCGCCAACGGCCAGGCGTTCGCGCGCGCAGCGCAGGCGGCGGCGGATGCGTTCACAAAGGTTGAGCTGAAGGATTCTGGCAGCACTGAGCAGTTCGTGCGTGTGACCTTGAACCAGCATGGCACCGGCTTCGATGGCATCCGGTTCATCGTGCCCAAAGGCGAGGCGCGTGATCTGGCATGGGCCTTCGCCGGGCTGCAACGCAACGTCCCGAGCAACTGGTATATCCTGCCGCGCGCCGGGGAGATGAAAGGCTTCCGGCAGTTCTTCCGTGGCGGCCCCGGCATGAAGGGTGTGCCGTGGGAGGAGACGGTCGTTCCTTTTTCGGTTTACCTCCAGCCGCTGTCGGGCGGGGAGCTGAAGCCGGAGCAGGAGTATTTGATCTGGTTTAACTTCTACGACCAGCGGCCCAAGGACCTTTACGTGCTGCTGAAGCTAGTCCCGGTGGGCACGCTCATGAACACCACCGCCACCGTCCATGAACAACTTGGATTGGGCTACCGCCCGGTGACCAAATAGTCCCCACGCCATGACAACGATCAATGCTCGCTTCAGCACCGTGAAGTTGCTGTCACTCATTATCGGGCTGACGACGGCCGGTTCCACGGGGTTCCGCGCAACTGCACAAGATTCATCGGTCGGCGCGCGCTGGCTCGCCGCCCCCGTGGCTGACGTGCGCGCCGCCGCCGAACGGGGCGAGGCCGCAGCACAGTTTGCGCTGGGCGAACGGCAGTTGCGCGGGCGCGATGGGAAGGCGGATCTCGTGGACGCTTACGCATGGTTCGCCCGCGCGGGCAGCAATGGCGTGATCGAGGCGCAGCTCCGCATGGGCATGAAGCACGAGCGCGCGGTGGCAGGCGCGCGCAACGTCCCGGAGGCGGCGCGTTGGTATCAACTCGCGGCGGAGAAGGGGAGCGACGCCGCGCGGTTCCGGCTGGCGTGCGTTAACTCGATGAACCGTCACGCGAACAAGCTGGACCCGGCGGAGACCGTCCGCTGGGCGCAGCCCCTTGCCGAACGCGGGCACGGTCCATCGCTCCTGCTTCGCGCGGCGAACGCCCCGCCCGCGCAGGCCGTCTCGTGGGTGCGGGAGGCGGCGCAGCTCGGCGACCCGCGTCTTGCGCGGCGGCTGTCCAACCTGCTCGCCCCCACAGACGCAAAGGAGGCAACGTATTGGGATGCGGTGGCACGTGCGGCGGGTGACACGAGCGTCTCGTTTCCGCTGGCGCGCGCGCAGGGCAAGATGAGCCAGTCTGACATTGCCGCCGAGACGACGCGGGCCAAGGCCTTCCAGCCAAGGCGGCTGGGGTTCGTGCCCTTGGGCGACTTGGAGCCGCTTCATCACCTCGATGTGGAATTGCAGCCCACGGCGGCGGCACGCGCGGAGCTGGCCCGGCTTGACGCGGCGGCGCAGCGCGGCGAGGCGGAGGCGCAATTCCAGCTCGCCCTTGTCCACCAACTCGCCCCTGCATTTACGAACCATCTAGCCGCGCTCGATGGCAGCCGGCGTTCGAGTGGCAGCCTGCTGCTCAATAACGACCGCGTGCCACAGCCGCACCTGGATGCGGCGGTGCGCTGGCACACGGCGGCGGCCAGGCAGGGGCATCGCGACGCGGCGCTGTGTCTCGTGTGGCTGTATCAGAGCGGCGCGCTCGACACTCCGCGCGTCGTGGATGCACTGCCGTGGTTGAAGGTCGCGGCGGAAGCCGGCCACGCGGAGTCGGCCTACCAGACTTACCAGTTCCGCCTGGGCGGCCACGGTTTGGAGAAAACCAACGACCAGGAAGTGAAGCGCCGGCAATACGCGGAAACACTGGGCTGGCTGCGGCGCGCGGCGGAGCTCAACCACCTGCCAGCCATGACCAATCACGCCGCGCAGCTCTACCAGACGGGCGACCAGACACAGGCGCTGCGCTTCCTGCGCGCGGCGGCGGACCGGGGAGACGCTGGTTCCGTGGCG
>JBEBFV010000176.1:0-11205 GCA_040081795.1 Limisphaerales bacterium
GCGGCCAGCGCGGGCGCGGCCTTCCAGCACGCGATGGGGAAGGGGAAGTTCCACGGCACGATGGCAGCGACCACGCCCATCGGCTCGCGCAGCGTGAAGTCGAGGCCGCCGCGCGCGACCGGAATCGTCTGCCCGCAGAACTTGCCGATGGCCCCCGCGTAATACTCGAAGACCCGCGCGCCAAGCCCGATTTCATCGCGCGCATCGCTGATGGGCTTGCCGATGTTGGCGCATTCGAGCTGCGCGAGTTCCTCGCGATGCTCGCGGAGGACGCGGGCGATGTTGAACAGGATTTCCGCCCGCTTGCCGGGCACGAGGTTTCGCCAGCCGTCGTCCCAAGCGCGCTGGGCGGACTCGACGGCGGCGTGGGCATCGGCAGGCGACGCGGCGGCGACTTCGGTAAAGACGGCCTCGGTGGCGGGGTTGGTTAGTTGAGTGCGCGCGCCGGTCGAACCATCGCGGTGAACCCCATCAACAAACAGCTTCGTCGGGAACTGATTCATATCTCTTCAGCAATGGTGGCGGTCTGCGGCGGACCTTTGAATCTCCGATTCTCCAATCCGAACCACACGGCTAGCAGCAGCACGACCGTGCCGCCGACAATTTTCACCGCCTGTTCATTGGGCGGCTGCATCCCGATGACGATGAGGAACAGGCAGCCGAGCACGGAGACCACGGCGAGCGGGCGGTAGAGCCGGCCGATTTGCCACGGGCCCATCTTGGTCCAAGTGCGGCCGTGCGCGAGGAAGCCGGCGGCGACGGGCAGCACGTAGCTGATGTAGAGGAAGATGACGCACACCGCCGCGATGGTCACGTAGGGCACGAGGATGGTGAACAGCGCCGCCGCAATGGCCGCGAACCAGACGGCGACAGAGGGCGACTTGCTGGTCGTGTTCACGCGACGCAGCGCGTCGGAGAACGGCAGTCCACCGTCGCGCGCGAAGGCGTAGGTCATGCGCGACGCCGACGTGAGCGCGGCGAGGCCGCAGAGGTATTGCGCCGCGATGATGAGCGCGAGCAGCACCGACGCGAGCGTGTCCGGCAGCGCGGCCTTCATCGTCCACGGCACTACGTTCGCGCCCTGCTCGACGCCTTCCTTCACCGAGGGCATCGCCAGCAGGATGGCGCAAATCATCACCCAACCGAACACGCCGGACACCCACACCGAGCGCACTATGCCCTTGGGCACGTTCACCGCCGCGCCGACGGTCTCCTCGCTCGTGTGCGCCGAGGCGTCGAAGCCGGTGATGGTGTAAGCCGGCAGCAGGAAGCCGAGCGCGAAGAGCCACATCAAGTTGTCCTGCTTCGGGAAGACCGCGCCGCCCTCGGGCAGTCCGCTAAAATTCGTGAACGTCCACAGGCGCGCCCACTCGAACTGCTTCGTCGCGAGCAGCAGCGCCACGGTGAGCACGGTTGCGACCGCGAGAATCAAATAGCCACTCAGGTCGGTGAGCCGCGTCGTGAGATGGATCCCGTAGTGGTTGAGCAGCCCTTGCGAAAGCGTCATCAGCACGATGACCGTGGTGCGGATAGTGGCGGTGTTCGCTTCCGGAGACACGCCGAACGCGGCGGTGGCGAAGTCGTAGGTGCCCGCATTGATGGCCGCGAGCACGGTGATAAGGCCGGCCAGGTTGAACCACGCCGTCACCCAGCCGCACGCGCGCCCGCCGAGGATGCTGCCCCAGTGATACAGTCCGCCCGCCGTCGGAAACGCGCTCGCCACCTGCGCCATCGTCGCCGCGACGCACAGCGAGAAGAGGCAAACCAGCGGCCAGCCCAGCCCGATGCTTGCCCCGCCCGCGCTGCACAGGCCGACGTGAAACGAAGTGATGCCGCCCGCGAGGATGCAGATGATGGAGAGCGAGATGGCGAAGTTCGAGAAGCCGCTCATGCGGCGGGACAACTCCTGTTCGTAGCCGAGCTGGCGGAGGAGCTTCTCGTCGTCGGGTTGGTGGCTCATCTGGCGTGTTCCGTGTTGCGTGTTCCGTGGTTCTCGAAGTGCGTCACAGGCAAGTCAGGTAAAGTTTCTGCAAGTCGGCGGCGGTGACGGGAACGGCGTTCGTCTTGTGGCATGGGTCGTCCCAGGCCTGCACGACGAGGGCGTCGAGGTGCTCCGGCTTTACGCCGTGGTCGCGGAGTTTGGTGTTGAGGCTGATGCCGGCGAGGAACTCGGCGATGAAAGCGATGGTAAGTCCGTCCGCTTCCGCGTCGCCGCACTTCAACACGTCGAGGCCGCACGCGATGCCGACTCGGCGGTAGAGGCCGGGCTTGCGCGCGGCACAGAACTTCATGCTGGCGACGAGGCAGAGCGCGTTCGCCAAGCCGTGGTGCATCCCGCAAATCGTCGAGAGTGGGTGCGCGAGCGAGTGGACCACGCCGAGGTCTTTCTGGAAGGCGACCGCGCCCATCGCGGCGGCGACGAGCATCTTGCCGCGCGCGTCGAGGTCCTTGCCGTCGCGCACGGCGCGGGGCAGGGCGTCCACGATGAGGCGGATGCCTTCGAGCGCGATGCCGTCGCACATCGGATGGAACGCGGGGCAGGTGAAGCTCTCGATGCAGTGCGTGAGCGCGTCCGCGCCCGTGGCGGCGGTGAGTTTCGGCGGCAGGCCGACGGTGAGTTCGGGGTCGAGGATGACGAGCTTGGCAAGCAGTTCGGGGTGGAAGAGCACCGCCTTGCGCTTCGTGGCGTCGAGCGTGATGACAGAGCTGCGGCCCACCTCGCTGCCCGTGCCGGCGGTCGTCGGAATCGCGATGAACGGCGCGAGGCCGGACCAGTCCGGCTCGTCGTAGAACTTGGCGAAGTCGAAGCCGGGTCGCTTCGCGAGCAGCCGCGTCGCCTTCCCTGCGTCAAGCGCACTCCCGCCGCCGATGGCGATGACGCCGTCGCAGTGCTTCTCTTGAAACAGCGCCGCCGCTTCGCGCACGTCGGACTCGATGGGATTGGGATGCACGCCGGAATAGAGAAACCAGCGGCGGTTGCGGTTTGTCTCGTCGAGCGTGCGGCCTAACGCACGGAAGGCATCCGTGTCCAGCAAACCGGCGTCCGTGACCACGAGCGGACGCTTGATGCCGAGGGTTTTCATCCGGGCGGGCAGTTCGCCCAGCGTGCCGGGGCCAAACAGGGTGGACGTCGGGAAGGAGAACGTCGCCGCGGGTGAACTCATGGGTGGTAGTTTGGGCGAGGCGGCAAATCACGTCCAGAAACGTTTGCTGCGCAGGGGTCCGAGCCAGCACTGCGCAAGCACCAGACTGGGAAAAGCATTGGTTTTTCCTGGGACGCTCTGGTATCACGACCGCATGATTCATCGGGTTCTTCGCACAGGTGTGGCCGGCCTGGTTCCGCACTGGTGGCTGTGCTTGGTGCTGGCAGCGTCCGCAAGCATCGCGGTGGCCGCACCGGGCGATGTGGACCTCTCCTTTACCAACGGCACGGGGGCCAACGCGGTGATTTTTGCCACCAAGGTCCGCACCAACGACAACAAGATCTACATCGGCGGCGCGTTCGACGGCTACAACGGCACGGTCATCAAGCGCATCGCGCGCCTCTCGCAGACCGGCGCGCTGGACACGACATTCGCCACGGCGGGCACGGACGGCTCGGTGATCGCCATCGCGCTCCAGCCGGACCTCAAGTGCGTCATCGGCGGCGACTTCTTTGGCGTGGGCAACGCCAACAGCAAGCGGCTGGCGCGGCTCAACGACGACGGCTCGCTGGACACCGCGTTCACGACAGCCCTGGGCACCGCCGCAGACGGCGGCGTGGACGCGCTGGCGCTTCAGACGGACGGGAAGATTCTGCTGGGCGGGCGCTTCCAAAACTTCAACGGCGTGGCGCGCAACCGCATCACCCGTGTGAATGCCGACGGCTCGGCCGACACGACGTTCAACCCCGGCACCGGGCCGGACCAGCCGGTCGTGTCCATCCAGTTGCAGACCGACGGGAAGAGCATCGTCACAGGCACCTTTACCACGTTCAACGGCACTGCGCGGTCGGGCATCGTGAGGCTGAACATGGACGGTTCGGTGGACACGACGTTCAACCCCGGCACCGGCGCGTCCGGCCTCGTCAACGGTGCAATCATCCAGACCGACGGCAAAATCATCGTCTATGGCGGCTTCAACTTCTTCAACGGCCAGGCCCGCGCGAAGATCATCCGGCTCAACGCGGATGGCTCGATTGACACGGCTTACGCGGCGGCCACGGCCATCAACTCCGACATCCGCGACGCGGAGCTGCTGCCCACTGGCAAGCTGCTCATCGTCGGCGTGTTCTCCGACATCAACGGCGTCTCGCGCCGCAGCGTCGCGCGGCTGGACGTGAACGGCGCGCACGACACCACCTTCAACCCCGGCACCGGCGCGGGCCTGCTCGACAGCCCCAGCAACGCCGCCGTCAACGCCAGCGCGCTGGACACGAACTCCTTGCTCGTGGTCGTGGGCGAGTTCCGGCAGTTCAACAACATCCCGCTGAACTTCATCACGCGCGTCCAGACCGCCGACCCCACGCCGCCGCTCATCATTTCGCATCCGACCAACCTGTTCATCCTCACCGGCACGACGGCGACGTTCGCCGTCACGGCGAGCGGCACCGCACCGTTGTTCTACCAGTGGCGTTTCAATGGCGTGAACATCGCGGGCGCGACCAACAACCCCATCACGATCCCCAATGCGCAGGCGATCAACGAGGGCCTCTACTCGGTCGTCGTGTCGAACGCCGCCGGCACCGCCACCAGCTCAAACGCGAGCCTCACGCTGGGCACGCTGCCCTTCCTGACCGTCGCGCCCCCGGCCTCGCAGACGAACACTGTGGGACAGAACACGAACTTCACCGTCGTCGCCGGCGGCACCGCGCCGCTGTTCTATCAATGGCTGTTCAACGGCACGGCGCTGGCGAACCAGACCAACGCGGCGCTGAACCTGACCAACCTCCAGCTCACCAACGGCGGCGTTTACACCATCATCGTCTCGAACCTGTTCGGCGCGGTGACCAACTCCGCCACCGAGGTCATCGCTGCGCCGCCGGCCATCCTGCCGGGCGCGGGCGGCGGCGACCCCGCCACCGGCCAGCCGCAGTCGCTCACCGTGGTGCAGGGGCAAAACGCGACGTTCAGCGTCAACGCCGTTGGCAGCACGCCGTTGACTTACCAGTGGCGATTCGGGGGCGTGAACATCACCGGCGCGACGAACAGCTCGGTGACGCTCACCAACGTGCAGCCGTCGCAGGCGGGGCTTTACTCCGTCGTCATCAGCAACCCCTTCGGCACCACGACCAGTTCCAACGCGACGCTCACGGTGCTGGTCCCGCCGACCATCATCGTCCAGCCCGTGTCGCAGAGCCTGACCAACGGCGCGACGCTGAACCTCTCCGTCACCGCCACCGGCTCGCCGACGCTCACGTATCAGTGGAGCCTCAACGGCACCGCCATCCCCGGTGCGACCGCCGCCACGCTCACGCTCTTGAACGTGCAGGAAAGCCTGGAGGGCAACTACGTCTGCGTGGTGAGCAACCCCTACGGCACGGCCACCAGCCAGGTGGCGGTCGTCACGGTGCAGTCCCCGCCGCAGATTTTTGACAACGGCCACCCGCAGCCGCTAACGGTCATCCAGGGCAGCAACGCGACCTTCTCGGTCAGCGCCACGGGCGACCAGCCCTTCACGTATCAATGGCGCTTCAACGGGACGAACATCACCGGCGCGACGAACAACCCGCTCGCGCTGACCGGCGTGCTGACCAATCAGGCGGGCAATTACTCCGTCGTCGTCAGCAACCCCTTCGGCTCCGCCACCAGCTCGAACGCGCTGCTCACCGTGCGAGTGCCGCCCTTCATCATCGTGCAGCCCACGCCGACGAACCAGACGGTCATCGTCGGCAGCAACGCCACCATCACGGTCGTCGCGGGCGGCGACCCGACGCTGACTTACCAATGGCGGCTCAATGGCGTGAACATCACCGGAGCGACCGCCGCGATCCTCAACTTGACCAGCGTGCAGACGAGCCAGCTCGGCCTCTACTCCGTCGTCGTGAGCAATCCCTACGGCACGGTCACGAGCAGCAACGCGACGCTCGACGTGAAGACCGCGCCGTTCATTGTCACCCAACCGCAGTCCGGCCAGCCGCAATCGCTGACCGTGTTGCAGGGCAGCCCGGCGGCGTTCTCCGTCACGGTGGGCGGGGACGGGCCGTTCGCCTACCAGTGGCGCTTCGGCGGCGTGAGCATCACCGGCGCGACTAACTCCAGCTTCGGACTCGCCAGCGCGTTCACGACCAACGCGGGCCTTTACTCCGTCGTCATCACCAGCCCCTACGGCTCCGTCACCAGCTCGAACGCGACGCTCACGGTCAACGTGCCGCCCACCATCGTCGTGCAGCCGGTGTCCGTGGAGTCCATCGCCGGCAGCAACGCGACCTTCTCCGTGACGGCGACGGGTGACGCGCCGCTCACCTACCAGTGGCGCTTCGGCGGGGTGAACATCGCGGGCGCGACCGGCGCGACGCTGACGCTGAACAACGTGCAGGCCGCGAATGCGGGGCTTTACTCCGTGGTCGTCTCGAATCCCTTCGGCACCGCCACCAGCACGAACGCGTCGCTCACGCTCAAGACGCCGCCCTCGTTCCTCGCTCATCCGCAGTCGCTCACCGTGCTCAAGGGGACGGGCGCGACGTTCTCCGTCACGCCGGGCGGCGACGGGCCGTTCACGTATCAATGGCTCTTCGCCGGCGTCCCCATCTCCGGGGCGACGAACAACCCGCTCACGCTCACGAACGTCCAGACCAACCAGGCCGGCCTCTACTCTGTCGTCCTCACCAGCCCTTATGGCACCGCCACCAGCTCGAACGCCACGCTCACCGTGCTAGACCCGCCGGTCATCATCGTCCAGCCCGCGTCCGTCTCCGTGCTGACCGGTGGCACCGCGACGTTCAGCGTCACCGCCGTTGGCCGGCCGACGCTTCTTTACCAGTGGTGCAAGAACGGCGTGGACATCGTTGGCGCGACGAACGCCACGCTGACCATTGCCAACGTCTCCACCGCCGACGTGGCCAACTACTGCGTCAAGGTGACGAATGCTGACGGCTCCGTGACCAGCGTGAACGCGGCGCTGGCGCTCTCGAACCGCATCCTGCAGGTCGTCACCACACAGACGACGAACCTCACCGCCGGCGCGGCGGTCGCCGTGCCCGTGGCGCTGCTGGCCGAGGGTGGCGAGAACCGCGTGCGCGCCAGTGTTGCCTACGACACGAACAAGCTCGCCTTCGTCAGCGTTACCAGCCCGTTCACCACGGCGGCGCTCACGACAACCAACGCCACGGCCGCCGGGCAGATTGGCTTCGACCTCACGCTGGCCGGCTCCGGCACGCTCTCCGCAGGCAGCAATGCCGTCGTCTTCCTGAACTTCACCGTCGCGGCCGGCGTCACCCAAAGCATTGCCAGCCTGACCTTGCAGGGCATCCCCACCACCAACCAGGTGCTCGACGTTGCGAGCGCGCCGCTGGCCTGCTACTTCCTCAGCGGCGCGGTGGTGTTCAAGGCGACCGGCACCAACGCCTACCAGTTGCGCTCGCAGACCGGGGCCACCGAGGAGGCGCTGCCCATCTTCAACCCTGCCGGCAGCGCCACTGCGTTGACTTTCCTGCGCATCTCGTTCTTTGACCTCGGCGTGGACTCGCTCGGCAACGCGATTTACCTCATCAACGCCACCGGCACGAACAACGGCGTGCCCTACGTGCTGATCCCCACGACCATCGCGCCGGCGGGCAGCTTCCCGCTGAACGTCGAGTATTACGTCTCCGACCGCGTCACCTCGCCAAAGCCCCGGCTCGTGATCGAGGTTGTGACGGGCGGCTTCCCGGTCGCCCCGGCGGGCACGGTCCTCGCGCCCGACCGCGCGGAGTTTCATCTGGGCCGGTTCAAGATTGATTTCCTGACCGCTGCGGGGAAGACCTACTACATCCAGTTCAGCGCCAGCGCCGTCGGCCCGTGGGACACATCCTTCCCCGGCATCGCGGGCACGGGCGGCCGGCTGCAATGGGTGGACACCGGCCCGCCGCGCACCACGAGCCTGCCCACGGCGGCGGGCACGCGCTTCTACCGGCTCCTCCAGGTGCCCTGATTCTCCAGCGACATGAAAAAACAACTCTGGTTTGGGGCGGTGAGTCTCGCGTGCGTCGGCGTCAGCGCCGATGCGCAGGATCGTTTCCCGGTGGAGGAGATGAACGACTCGATGCTCAGGCGGCGCAACCGCTTCTCACTCAAGGCGACGTTCAACTTCAACATCAAGACCGAGTTCACCAGCGCCACGCCGAACAACTCTGGCGCTCTCGTCCCCGGCGTGAACCGCACCTACGACGACGGCTTCGTCAACCTGGACATCAGCGGCAATGCAGGCGGCACGACGTGGAACTGGGGCTACAACACCGCCGGGCAGTTCCTCGCCGCCGACCCCGCCGCGCCGTTTCTCGGTGCCAGCTCGCTTGCGTTCCATTCCGCCGGCTCGCTCGCGGACGGCCAGACGCGCGGCAGCCGGGACAAAATGATCCCCGGTGTCGAGCTGGCCTACGAGGAGGTGCTCGGGCGTTTTCACATCACGGAGAAGCGCCGCGTGAACATCGGCATCCTCGCGACCTTCGGCTACATGCCGCTTCACCAGCGCGACTCCGGGTCGCTCGCAGGCCTCGTCGGCGTCACCACGGACAAATACGCCCCCGGCGCGGTGCTCCCGCCACTGGCGCCCTACTCCGGCAGCTTCGGTGCCGCGGGGCCGTTGATCCCCGACGTGCCTGCGGACCGCGCCCTCACCGCCGTGGCCGGCACCGGCACCGTGAACAACAAGCTCGAAGGCTCGCTCTACGGCTTCAACCTCGGCCCCTTCATCGAGATACCCCTGCACGACCGCGTCTCGCTCACGCTCGGCGGCGGGCTTGGCGTGGTTTACGCGAGCACCAGCTACACCTACAGCGAGACCGTCGTGGTGCCGGGCGTCGTGACCGCGTCGCGTTCCGGGCGCGTCTCCGCAGACGACTGGCTGTTCAGCGGCATCGCGCGCGCGAACCTCTACGTGGCCTTGAGTGAGGCGTGGAGCTGGGAGCTTGGATTGGCCTACCAATATGCCGGGAACTCCCGATCCTCCGTGCAGGGCAAGTCCTCGAACCTCAAGCTCGACGGCATCATGACCGTGAACACGGGGTTGAACTACGCGTTCTGAGCGGTCTGCAGCCGCCACGTGGAAGACCCGCCGCAGATTACTTCCCCGCTGTCCGCTTCGTCTTCTTCAGCAGCCGCACCTCGCCGATGACCATCGCATTGTCCACGGCCTTGCACATGTCGTAGATGGTCAGCGCGGCCACGGTCACGGCGGTCAACGCCTCCATCTCCACGCCCGTCTGCGCGGCAATCTTCGCCGAGGCGGTGATGACCACGCGGTCGCGGCGGGCGGGAATCTCAAAGGTGACTTCGCAATGTGTGATGGGCAGCGGGTGGCAGAGCGGAATCAGCTCGCCGGTCTTCTTCGCCGCCTGGATCCCCGCGAGCCGCGCGGTGGCCAGCACGTTGCCCTTCGCGATGGCGTTGGACTCGATGAGCTTCAGCGTCGCCGGCTGGAGGCGGATTTCCCCGCGCGCGACGGCTTCGCGGAGCACGACGGGCTTGGCGGAGACGTCCACCATGCGGGCTTCGCCGGTGCGGGTGAGGTGGGAGAGGCGTTTCATCATAGTTCCTTGGTTGGGTTTTAACGCAAAGACGCAAAGGCGCAAAGACGCAAGAGGGGACTGGCGCAGTTTTGCTTGGGGCACCAACCCGCCTCCATCTGCTCCGCGTCTTTGCGTCCTTGCGCCTTTGCGTTAAATCCGGCTTCCAAACTCATCGGCTTGATAGGCTGGCGACCCACTCGCGCACGACTCGTCGCACATCTTCGCCGATGCGGAGTTTGGGTTGCACGAACTTCGGCGTGAACCACGGGAACGCGCCGAGCAGGTCGTGGGTTACGAGGATTTGTCCGTCGCAGTCCGGGCCGGAGCCGATGCCGATGGTGGCGAAGGGGAAATGTGCGGTGATTTCCTTCGCAACGGGCGGCGTGACGAGTTCGAGCACGACGGCGAAGACGCCGGCTTCGGCGAGCGCGGCGGCGTCATCGAGCAGCTTGGCGCGACCGGCGTCGTCCTTGCCCTTGATGCGGTATTTGCCGCCCTCCTCCAAGACGTGCTGCGGCAACATCCCGACGTGGCCCATGAAGGGAATGCCGGCGGCCTGGATGGCGCGGATTTGCGGGAGAATGTCGCGGCCGCCCTCGGCCTTGACAGCTTCGGCCCCGGCGACGACGAGGCGTTGCGCGCTGGCGACGGCCTGCTCCGGCGTCTCGTAGCTGTGAAAAGGCAGGTCACCGATGAGGAGGGCGCGGGGCCTGGCGCGGGCGACGGCGCGGATGTGGTGCTCCATCTCCGCGAGCGTGACGTGCGTGGTGTCCGGATAGCCGAGCACCACCATGCCCAGCGAATCGCCGACGAGGAGGATGGGGATGCCCGCCTCGTCGAGCAGTCGGGCCATTGGGTAGTCGTATGCGGTCAACGCGCCGATGCGCCGCCGCGCGGCCTTCATGGCGCGGATGGCTTCGATCGTGACTTTGGCAGCGGCGTCCACGGACAGAGCAAACCCCAAAGCAGGTCAGGCTTCCAGCATGACTTCCGCTTTCGCTGAACCGCGCGAACTTGCGGCGAACTTTGCGGGCCACTCCCACCATGACCGCCCAGCAACGCATGGCACTGAACGACGCCATGGTTGCGGTCATGACCGACATTCATGCCCACGCCGCCAAGGGCGACGCCCGCGCCATCCAGGCCGTCAAGCACTACGAGCAGAGGCAAACACAGCGGCGCTAGCCGCGGACCTGCCCCGCGATGGTTACGCAGGTCTGGGAAACCCGCTGAATGACGGCGCTCATGGGGGTGATGTGAAAGGAAAAAGAAAAAGGGTGGCGACGGCGCAAACTCGGCACTTTTGCCGTTGCCTTTTACCTTTTGCGTTGGCAACCCTCCGCGCCCACCCACGCCACGACCGCGCCCTACGTTGACCCAATCGCGTCCAACCAGGAATCGAGCACGGCCACCACGGACCCCATCGCGCCCAATCGGGAATCGGGGACGGCCAGCCTAGACACGACCACGGCTGACCGGGGATCGAGGACGGCCACCCGTGGAACGCCGCCGTCCACCAA
>JBEBFV010000177.1:0-11179 GCA_040081795.1 Limisphaerales bacterium
CTCGATGCGTTTCGAGTTCGGGCCGACTTCCTGGATGAAGGTGGGGATGACGCTCTTGACCGCCATCTGGTTGAGCGTCCAGAGGCACGCGAGCTGAAGCATGGTCACTCCGTATTTCTCCGCGAACGGGCGCATCTGCTCAATCTTCGCATTGCCGGCCTCGACCCAGCCGGCGGGGCGGAACGTGCGGTGGTCTCCGTGGCCGAACTCGTGGCCGGGCTTCACATCGTCGTGGAAGAGGCCGCCGTAATCCACCACGCGCGCGCAAATCTTCACGCCACTCTTCTGCGCGGCAGGCAGCACGTAGCTTCCGGGCCACGGCTCCAGGGGACCGAGGATGATCATCGCCTCGTCCACGAGCCCGCTGAAGCGCTCGAAGCATTGGATGATGTCGAGCGAGAAGCCGTTGGCCGGCCCGGGCGCGATGCCCAGGCGGCTGGTGAGCTTTGCTTCCTTCAGCGCAGCCATGCCTTTCCACGCGGCGTCGCTCGAGTAGCCGACTGAGTCGGGATTGTGCAGGAGCAGCGCGTCGAAGCGGTCGGTGCCGAGGCGCGCGAGGGACTTCTCGGCGGCCATGCGGAGGTAGCCGGCGTATTGGTCCGGCTTGCGGAGCCGCTCGTCGGTGAAACGCAGAAAGCCCTTCGCTCCGTCGCGTTTGCCGGGATAAATGTCGTGGCCGATGATGCCGATGAGGCAGTAGGTGTCGCGGGGAATTCCCTGCAACGCGCGGCCCATCATCGTGTCCGCCTCGCCGAGGCTGTAAACGTCTGCGGTCATGAACGTGCGGATGCCCTGCTCGTAGGCGTGGCGGATGCACGCGAGGTAGCGTTCCTCGCCAACATCTACGCCAAAGTGCATGTAGCGGCCTCCACTCCAGGAGCCGTAGGCGGTGCGTGTCAGTTCCATAATCTCAAGGTGTTTCGTTCTGCGTTCATCGCGACGTTCTGCCGCCGGTTGAAATTCGCGCGGCGAAACTTTCTGCCGGGAATGGACGTGAATGCAAGGCGCAAGGCATCGCTTAAATTGGCGTGGGATGGACGCGGGTTGACGCCGTAACGGGGACACTTTTGTCCCCCATGTTCGGGGCATCACTGATGCGGGCCACGTCGGACAAGAGTGTCCGCCTCACGCCCTACCTGCCCCAACTGCGCCGGAACGGCCGGCCACCGGGACGCGGCCCACCAGACGCATTGCCACCGGGGCGATTCCCGCTTCGGGGCCGTTGGCTGCTGCCCGGCGAACCTGGCTCGGGAGCGAAACCGCTCTGCCAACTGTCTTCGCGATGCAGCGGATGCTGCGAGCGCTGCTGCTGCTGGGGACGCTGTTGCGGACGCTGCTGCCGATGCTGCGGACGATTCTGCTGTCCACGCTGCTGACCAAATTCTCCCGCCGTCCGCACCTCGGGCCGGTCCGTGTAGTCAAAACCCTCCGCCTTCTTGCGCACCAGGCCGCGCCCGATGAAGCGCTCCAGCGAGCGCAGCTCCCCGTGGTCCTCCGGCGTCACGAAGCTGATGGCGTCGCCCACCGCGTGCGCGCGGCCCGTGCGTCCGATGCGGTGGACGTAATCCTCCGAGTGCATCGGAAAGTCGAAGTTCACAACGTGCGAGATGCCGTCCACGTCAATGCCGCGCGCCGCGATGTCCGTCGCCACCAGCACGCGCACCACGCCGGACTTGAAGTCGCGCAGCGCCCGGAGCCGCTGGTTCTGCGAACGGTTCGAGTGCAGCGTCGCGCAGACGATGCCGTGCTGTTCGAGCTGGCGCGCGAGGCGGTCGGCGGAGTGCTTCATGCGCACGAAGACGAGCACCATGTTCATGTTCGGGTCTTTGAGCAGATGCCCCAGCAGCGCGACCTTCCGCGAGCGCGGCACTTCATAGGCCCACTGCGTCACGGTCTCGGCGGGGTTCGAGCGACGGCCGATCTGCACCAGCTTGGGCGCACGCTGGAACTCATGCGTCAGCCCCTCAATCTCGCGCGACAGCGTGGCGGAGAAGAGCAGCGTCTGCCGCTGCTTGGGCAGCGAGCGGACGATCTGCCGGATGGACGGGAGAAAACCCATGTCCAGCATGCGGTCAGCCTCGTCGAGCACGAGGTATTGCAGCTTGGTGAAGTCCGCGTAACGCCGCCCCATCAAGTCCATGAGCCGGCCGGGCGTGGCGACGATGATGTCGAGTCCTGCCTGGAGCGCCTTGATTTGGGAATTCTCGCCGACGCCGCCGAAGACGGTCGCCATCTTGAGCGGCAGATGCTTGCCGTAGGCGCGGACGTTTTCCTCGATTTGCACCACCAGCTCGCGCGTCGGCGCGAGGACCAGCACGCGTGTGCCACGGCCCTGGCCAGCGGTTGCCGCGAGTTTGGTGAGGATGGGCAGCGTGAACGCGGCGGTCTTGCCCGTGCCCGTCTGGGCGATGCCGATCATGTCATGCCCGGCGAGGATGTGCGGGATGGCCTGGGTCTGGATGGGCGTCGGCTCGGTGTAGCCGGCGTCCGTGATGGCGCGGAGGATGTTGGGGTCGAGATTGAGTGCGCTAAACGACATAGAGCTTGGCATCATGCGTCAAAGCCGCGCGCCAACGCGAACTAATTTTTCGGCCAAGAGGAACGATGGAGCGGTGGCGCTCAACGGTGTAAACCTCTTCTGAACGCTGCGGACCTGTCACTCGCCGGTGAAGTTGGCGCGCGCGACGCGGAGGACATTTTCCCCGAGTATCTTCCGGATGACCGCGTCGCTGTGGCCGCGCTGGACAAGGCCGACGGTGTAGAGCGGCCAGTTCGTCCAGGCGAGGCTCTGGTCCGCGTGCGGCTTGGGGCGGTAATCGTCCGCAGGCCAGAGATGTTCCCAGCGCGCGCCGGCGGCGGAGACGGGTGAGGAGCCGTCCTTGCGCTTCGGCACTTTCGCGCGTTCGGCCTCCTCGTTGCGCGACGTGTAGGAGATGTCCGGCCCAATCGCCACATGGTCCGCGCCAAACTTCTTCACCGCGTAATCAATGTGGTCGAGGAACGCGCCAAGATCGCCGTTCGCGCCGAGGAAGCGCGGGATGCAGCAGATGCCAATCAGCCCGCCGGTGTCGCATATGGCCTTCACGGTTTCGTCGGGCTTGCCGCGAAAATGTTTGTAGAGTCCACCGCACGTCGTGTGGCTCGCGACCATCGGCCTTCGCGACGCCTTCGCCGCCTCGAGGCTTGTGCGCCAGCCGGAGTGCGCCACATCCACGATGACACCGAGGCGGTTCATCTCCGCGACGACTGCGTGGCCGAAGTCCGAGAGGCCGCCGTCGTTTGGCTCGCCCGCGCCGTCGCCGATGGGGTTCCGGCGGTTGTAAGTGAGGTGCATCATCCGAACGCCGAGTTCCTGAAAGATGCGGATGAGCCGCAGCTCGTCGCGCACGCTCTCCCACTGCTGCCGTAACGGAACGCCGTTGGTCGTGAAGTAAAGGCACTGCTTTCCCGCCTTCTTCGCGGCGACGATGTCTTCGGGCTTCGCGGCCTTGAAGCAGTCCGCGCGTGCAAGGTCAGTCGCGTAAGTGAAGCGCGCCAGACGCTTGATGAGCCGGAGCGGGTCGCTGCCCTCCTCGCCGGTGTTCTGGAAAACGCACGTGACTCCAGCGGCCCGGAAGGCCTCTAGAAACTCCTTTCGCTCCCCTGCGTCGGTGGCCCAGCGCGTCATGCCCATCTCCTCGCGCAAGTCCGCCAGCTCCGGATCCGTCGCGCCGCCCGCGGCGAACTCGCCAAACTTCGCGCCGTCCAGCGCCGCGCGCGGGGCGAACCCGTAGCTCTCGAAGACGAGCGACTCGGCGTGCAGCTTGAAGCCGTAGTCGAGGTCGCGCTGGCTCGGCTTCAGCACGGACAACGCGACCTCGCGAGCCTTCTGGATTTTCTCGTTCGGCGGCGAGAGCGGCGACTCGGCGAGAGTCCGTGGCACGAAGATTTGCGGGCCGAGTCCTAGCAAGGAGAGCATGGCGGAAGAGCGAACGAAATGGCGGCGTGACTGCGCGGTGGTCATGCGCGGAGGTTTCGGTGAAGCGTGCGGCTGGTCAAGCCTGCTGCTCCATCACAAAAGCACCGGAAGGCGGGACAATTCGCGTAGCCAGCGAGGCGAGTTTGGTTTGAACTGCCGATCCTGATGAATGTCGCCATACAGTTCCCCGCCACATGGCCGGTGCCGCCGCGCCAGGTTCACGAAGGCCGTTATGTCCGGCTGACGCCGCTGCGCGCGGACGTTGACTCGGCGGAGTTGTATCGGGCGGGCCACGAGCCGGCGGAGGCGGAGGAAATCTGGCGCTACCTCCCGTATGGCCCGTTCGCGAGCGAGGCGGACTTTCGCGACTGGCTCCGCAGCGTGCAGGACGGCGCGGACCCGCTCTTCTTCACCGTCCGTGCTGGCGATTTGCAATCGCCGTCTGAAGGGCCACCCGGCAAGAGCGGCGATTACAAACGGCCGGCTCCGGGGCGGCGTCTGGGAATGATCTCCATCATGCGCATCACGCCGGCGCACGGCGTCGCCGAGCTGGGCCACATCTGGTATGGCCTCGCCGCGCAGCGCACGCCCGTCAACACCGAGTCTGTCTTCCTGCTGCTGCGGCATCTCTTCGATGACCTCTGCTACCGGCGCGTGGAGTGGAAGTGCAACTCGGAGAATTCCCGCAGCCGCGCAGCCGCGCTGCGGTTGGGCTTCCAGTTTGAAGGCATCTTCCGCCAGCACATGGTCGTGAAGGGCCGCAACCGTGACACCGCATGGTTCGCGATGCTCGACACCGACTGGCCCGCGCGCAAAGCGAACTTCGAGAAATCGCTTGCGGGCGCAGGCCGGTCATCATTGTCCAGGTTGAGCGCAACAGCTCGCCAGCCGGAGCAAGTTGTCGAGCGGCCTTGAAACTTGCGGCGAGTCAACGCGCCGCCCGGCCCACGTGAACTTTGGCCTTTCACCGCTCTGCGCGGTCTGCCTACAGTCCCGCCGAAATCAGCCCGCGTGGTTGGCGTAATGCGCCACGGCGCGGGCGCGGCTTTCTACGAGATGAGCGGCGGAAACCAGGCGCGCGTTTTGGCGGTGGACGACTCCGGGGCCTTGCACGAGGTCTTGCGCGCCGCTGTCGCCTCGACAGATGGCGGCCCGTCGTTGGCCGTCACGCCCTGCCGCGTGGCCGAGACGCTGGGCATCGCCCGGCTGGAGCGGGCTTCCGACCGGCCTTACGCGGTGGCATTTATGGCGCTGTCGCCGGTCAACGCTTTCCCCGCGCTCGAAGCAGCCGCGCAACTGGCGGACGAGGACGGTGACCTCCAACTGGTCTTGTGCCCCACAGCCGACGCACCGCCGGGGAGCGATGCTGTGCGCGCGCGTTTCGGCGCGGCTGACCGGGTGGTCCTTTTGCGGCAACCTTTCGATCCAGCAGAGGCGGTTTCCCTGATCCGCGCGCTGGCCGCCAAGGGCGAGCTGCTCCGCGAGCTGCGCGAAGCGAAGGCCTCGACGGCCTCGCTAAACCGTGATCGCTTCGCCGCCCAGACCTCTGCGAAGTCGGGCTTCGAGCAGGAGGCGCAGTTCGAGCGCGCGCTGATGGACATGTTTCTTCAGAGCGTGCCGGACGCCGTGTATTTCAAGGACCTCGAATCGCGTTTCGTCCGCGCCAGCATCTCGCTCGCGCACCGCGTGGGTCACGACGACGCGAACGAGCTGGTGGGCAAAAGCGACCTGGACCTCTTCAGCGAGGAACACGGCATGCAGGCCTTCGCCGACGAGCAGGAGGTCATCCGCACGGGCAGGCCCATCCTCGGCAAGGTCGAGAAGGAAACGCTGGCCGACGGGCGCTCGACATGGGTGCTCACCTCGAAGCTCCCGTGGCGCAACCCGGCGGGCGACATCATCGGCACCTTCGGCATCAGCAAGGACATCACCGCCCTCAAGCGCGCGGAGGAGGAGTTGCAGAACGCCAGCGACATGCTCCAGGCGCTGCTCGACAACATCCCGGACCGCATCTACTTCAAGAACGCACAGTCGCGCTTCATCAAGGTCGGCAAGGCGCTCGTCACGCGCGTGGGCATGACCTCGCCCGAGCAGGTCATCGGCAAGACGGACTTTGACTTCCATCCGCCCGAGCTGGCGCGGCAGTTTGTCCACGACGAGGAGCACATCATGGCCACCGGCGAGGCGATCATCGCGAAGGTGGAGAAGCAGATCGGCCCCGACGGCGAGCCGATCTGGGCCTCGGTGACGAAGGTGCCCATCTACGACCGCATCGGCCAGGTGACTGGCATCATCGGCATCTCGCGCGACATCACAGCGCTCAAGCGCGCCGAGGATGAGCTGCACGAGAAGGGCAAGGAGCTCATCGAGGCCTCGCGCGCCGCCGGCATGGCGGAGGTCGCCACGGGCGTGCTGCACAACGTCGGCAACGTCCTGAACAGCGTGAACGTCGCCGCCACGCTCGTCAGCGACATGGTCCGCCGCAGCAAGGCCGTGAACCTCGCGCGCCTTGCCGCCATGCTCAAGGATCACGGCCAGAACCTCAGCGAATTCCTGACCAACGACGAAAAGGGCAGGCAGATCCCCGCCTACCTCGAACAGCTCGGCAAGCACCTCGCCGACGAGCAGCAGACGCTCCTGCGCGAGCTGGACGAGATGCGCAAGAGCGTGGACCACATCCGCGACATCGTCGCCACGCAGCAGGGTTACGCGAAGGTCGGCGGGACCATCGAGCCGATCATCGCCTCCGACCTCGTCGAGATGGCGCTGCGGATGCAGCTCACCGCGCTCACGCGCCACGACGTGACGGTGAACCGCCAGTTCAGCCCGGTGCCGACGGTGTTTGCCGAGAAGCACAAGGTGCTGCAAATCCTCAACAACCTGATCCGAAACGCCAAGCAGGCGATGGAGGCGAACCTCGACGGCAAGAAGCACCTCACCGTCCGTATCGCGCCCAACGGCCAGGGCGGCGTCAGCATCCAGGTGCTCGACAACGGCATGGGCATCGCGACGGAGAATCAAACCAAGATTTTTGGGCACGGCTTCACCACGCGGCAGGGCGGCCACGGCTTCGGCCTGCACAGCGCCGCGCTTGCCGCGAAGGAGATGGGGGCCTCACTCAGCGTTCACAGCGAGGGGCTGGGCAAGGGCGCGACCTTCAGCCTCGATCTGCCGGCCCAGCCGAAGGCGAATGGCCAATGACCAATTCCCAATGACCAAAGAATGCTCAATGACCAATGCCCGGCGTCATCGCAGCCGGGGTTCGCCAGCCTCCGCACGGTCATTGGGCATTTGGGCTTGGTCATTCATTGGACACTGGACATTGGGCACTGGGCATTAACCACCGTGAGCAGCATCCCCGAAAACAAGCGCATCCTGGTCGTTGACGACAACCGGGCGATCCACGAGGACTTCCGAAAGGTGCTCACCGACAGCGGCAGCTCCAGCGGCATGGACGCGGCGGAGGAGGCGCTTTTCGGCGACACCGCCGAGTCGCGTCCGCGGCGCGCGACATTCAACCTGGACTACGCGTCGCAGGGACTCGAGGGCGTCGAGATGATCCGGCAGGCGCGAGCGGCCGGCACACCTTACGCCATGGCCTTCGTGGACGTGCGGATGCCGCCGGGCATTGACGGCATCGAGACCACGGTGAAGATCTGGGAGGTCGCGCCCGACACGCAGATCGTCATCTGCACCGCCTACTCGGATTATTCCTGGGACCAGATGGTCGGCAAGGTCGGCTACTCGGACAAGCTGGTGCTGCTCAAGAAGCCCTTCGACAACGTCGAGGTTCTGCAGCTAGCGTGCGCGCTCACCGAGAAATGGCGGCTTGCGCAGGAGGCCACGCTCAAGATGGACCAGCTCGAACGCATGGTCGCATCCCGCACCGCCGAGCTGCGCAACTCGATGGAGCTGCTCCAGCAGAGCGTCACCAACTACAAGCGCACCGAGCAGCGCCTCCGCCGCAGCGAGGAACGCTTCCGCCTCATCACCGAGAACGCCGCCGACCTCATCATCGTCGTGGACGTAAACGGCAGGCCGCAATACCTCAGCCCGTCCGTGATCCACTCGCTCGGGTATGCCTCGGAGGAATTGCTGCGCGGCTCGATCTTTTCGCTGATCCACTCCGAGGACCGCGCCGAGGCGGTGGACATCATCAAGTCCGCCCTGCGCAAGGGCACCGACCAGGTGCTCGAATACCGCCTCCAGCACAAGCAGGGTTACTGGCGCAAGTTCGAGGCCCACGCCAGCGTGGTGCGCGAGAGCGAGAGCAGCAGCATGAGCCTCGTCATCGTGGGCCGCGACATCACCGAGCGCGACCGCGCCGAGAAGGAGAACTTCCGCCTCGCCATCCAGCTCCAGCGCACCGGCGAGTCCGGCAACGCGGGCGCCCTGGCCGCCGCCATCGCCTGCGAGCTGGAGCCGCTGCTCGAGGCCGTCCGCGACAAGGTGCGTTTCGCCGAGGACGCCGCGCGTCAGATGCAGCCCCTGCTGCGCGCCGAGAAGGAGCTGCTGGCCGCCGCCGCCGCGCAGAAGATCACGCCTGAGCTGCTCGTCAGGGTCACCGCCGCCGACCGCGCCACCGACGCGGACCACCTCGCCGCCGAGGTGCCTCGCGCGCTCGCCGAGTGCCACGAACAAATCGAGCGCATCGCCGACATTCTCGCGGAGATCCAGGCCAACGCGCCGGCCTGAGGTTCGGGTTCACGCTTCATTGACAGGGCGCCGGGGGCGCGCTGACACTCCGGCCATGTTCCGCCGCGCGTTTCTCCGCCTTGGCTGCGTCGTCCTTCTGGTCAGCCTTTCTGCCTGCACCCATTTGCCGCGCGAGTCCGCCACGCGCGCCGTCGGCGTGGTGCAGGTGGACTTGACGCCGGATTATCCCGTGCGGCTGAACGGCTACGGCGGACGGCGCGCCGAGTTTGAAGGCGTCGAGCAACGCATCCGCGCCAAAGCCCTCGCCATCGGCAGCGACGCGGAAGGTCCGTTCATCCTCATCACTGTGGACAACTGCGGCGTGCCGGAGTGGATCCGCACAGAGCTGCTCAAGCGTCTCGCGTCGAAGCGAGTCACGAGCGAGCGCTTCGCCATCTGCTCCAGCCACACGCACTCCGCGCCGATGCTCAACGGCGTGCTCCCGACCATCTTCGGCGTGCCGATCCCGCCGGACCACCAGCGCAACATTGACCGCTACACACACGAGTTCACCGACAAGCTGGAGCAGCTCGCCCTTGCCGCGCTGGCGGATCGGAAGAAGGCGTTGATCGCGTGGACGAAGGGCGAGGTGAAATTTGCCAAGAACCGCCGCAAGCCCACGGCAACGGGCTTTCAAAACGCCGAGTATCCCGAAGGTCCTGTGGACCACGAGCTGCCGCTGCTGCGCGTGACTTCGCCGGAGGGAATCCTCCGCGCCGTGCTGGTGAACTATGCCTGCCATTGCACAACCAGCGGCCTGAACAAGATCCACGCCGACTGGGCGGGCAGCGCGCAGCTCGCCATCGAGAAGGCGAATCCCGGTGTCGTTGCACTCACGGCCATCGGCTGCGGCGCGGACCAGAACCCTTACCCGCGCGGCACCTATGAGCTGGCGGACAAGCACGGCCAGTCGCTCGCGGACGAAGTCGCGCGGCTGCTGAAGGACGGCAAGTTCGCCGAGTTGCGCGGCCCGCTCAGCGGCGTGACCAGGCGCATCGCGCTGCCCTTCGACAAGCTGCCCACGCGAGCCGAGTGGGAAGCGGCGGCGAAGAAACCGGGCGCGGACGGCCTGCGCGCAAAGTTCGCCCTCGCGAAGCTGGACAAGGGCGAGAAGATCGCCGATCGCCTGCCCTATCTCGTGCAGGTCTGGAGCTTCGGCAGCGACCTCGCGATGGTTTTCCTGCCGGGCGAAGTCGTCGTGGACTACGGCCTGCGCATCAAGCGCGAGTTCGACGGCGCGCGCGTCTGGGTGAACGGCTACTCAAACGACGTGCCCTGCTACATCCCCTCGCGCCGCGTCTGGGACGAGGGCGGCTACGAGGCGGCGGGCGCGATGGTCTATTACAACCGCCCGGCCCGCTTCGACGGCACGCAGGAGACGCGCATCATGGAAGCGGTGCAGGCGCTGATGCCGAAGCTGTTCGCCGCTCCGGCCAAGTAGCTTCCCAGCCGATGATGCCTCACGCGAAGGACGCGAAGGAGAAAGTCCTCGTCCAAGTTTTCACCTTTGCGTCCTTCGCGTCCTTCGCGTGCGGAAACGGGCTTTGCCTGTCGCCTCGCCAGGTGACACGCTGACCGAAATGTCCGCCATGAAAACCAGCCTCACTACATCACTCGCCGTCCTGCTGTGCTTCATTTCCTGCTCGTTGCGCGCCGCTGAACTCGCCATTCCCGACAACGTCACGTTCGAGCGCGACGTGGAATACGCCAACGCAGGCGGCGCGAAACTCCAGCTAAACCTCGCACGGCCCAAGGGCGTGAAGGGTCCGCTGCCCGTCGTGTTGTGCATCCACGGCGGCGGTTTCCGCGCTGGGAGCCGCGAGGGATACAACAAGCTCTGCCTCACGCTTGCGCAGCGCGGCTTCGTGGCTGCGACCATCAGCTACCGGCTCGCGCCCACGCACCAGTTCCCCGCCGCCGTCCACGACACGAAGGCCGCTGTGCGCTGGCTGCGTGCGAACGCAGCGAGGCTCGGTATTGACCCGGCGCGCATCGGCGTGACGGGCGGCTCGGCTGGCGGGCATCTCGCGCAGTTCCTCGGTGTGACGGCAGGCGTGACGGAGTTCGAGGGCGCGGACAACCCTGGCTTCTCCAGCGCCGTGACCTGCGTCGTAAACGTGTATGGGCCGAGCGACTTCACCAAGTCCTACGGCAAGAGCGTGGACGCCCATGTCGTGCTGCCCATGTGGCTCGGCGGCGATGTGGACACCGCCCGCGCGAAGCACATCCAGTCCAGCCCGCTGAACTGGGTCACGCCCAACGCCGCGCCCACGCTCATCCTCCACGGCACCGAGGACAAATACGTCGCCTACGAGCAAGCCGTCTGGATGCGCGACCGGCTGACGGCGTGCGGTGTGCCGGTGGAGTTGATCACGCTGGAAGGCGCGGGCCACGGCTTCAAGGGCGCGGATGCCGAGAAGTCCGAGGCGGCGCTCATCGCCTACTTCGAGCAGCGGCTCAAGAAGAAGTGACATGAGGCGCTGCGGCGGCGGTCTGTGACCGCCGTTCACGCAACCGGCGCTCACA
>JBEBFV010000606.1:0-2965 GCA_040081795.1 Limisphaerales bacterium
ACCGCACGTTGACCTTGGTGTATTCCACCACGCGGTGGCCGACGACACGGAACGCCTTGCCATCAAGCGTGACATTAACGCCAACAGCCAGCGGTGGCGGCGGAGCGGGCTGCGGCTGGACAACCGACGGCGGAGCGGAGGCGTGCGTAGTTGAGTAGCGCGGCCCGGGGCTGCACGAACGGAAGATGAAGAATCCGCCCACCGCGAAGGTGAGCAGCGCGCTGATGACGCCGAAGTTCAAGCCGCCTCCCGAGCCAATGAGCGAGCCGCTTCGCGTAGCCGGCTTGAAGGAATCCGGCGGCAGCCGCAGCGCCTGCGCGACGGCCTCCGGGTGCAGTTGCATCCCACGATAGTATTCCACCTCGTCGCCACTCCAGCTCACCACCCACATTTTCCCACCGGCCTCGGCGTTGAAATACTGCGCCACATCGCCCTCGGACACCCAGTCAGGCGCTTTGCCTTCGATTTCATACACGCGCGTCTCGTCCACTACGGTGACTTCGGCGGACACGCCGTCGAGGTCCACGCGGTCGCCGACTTTCTTCAAGCCAGCATCTCGGGCGTTCAACACCTTTGCGGGCGTGAACTCGGTGAAGAGCCGCCATTGCTGCGCGCCATAGACCTCCTCGCACACGAGCATCGCGATGCGGTCGGAGCCGTCGCTGAGGAAGAACTCGTTCCAGTAGTAAGTCTCGCCCTCCTCTTCCATGCCCATCACCACGCGCGCGATGATGGTGTAGGGCTTCCCGGCGAAGGTGCCGGTCATGCCGACGCGGACGGGGGTGGGGTTGGCGTGGCTCATGGGCGGAAGGTGTTACGTGCTGCGTGTTGCGTGTGGGCTGCTGGACTTCGAGCACGTCCGAGCGAAGGCACGCAACCCGCAACACGCAGCACGCGGACGGTCAGTTCACCGCGCCACGGGTGGTTCAGTTGGCTTTCACTGCTCATGGCTCAATTAAAATAGTGCGGCACGAAGCGGCTCAAGTTTCCCGTGATGCACCGCGTGTCCTCGCGGATGCCCAGGCCCGCCGCTGCGTGGTCCACCACCCACACGCCGAAGATGGGATGGTTGCCCGCAAACTCCGGCAGCGGCGCGACTGCCTGATAGATGAAGCCTTCGTGGCCGTAATCGCCGCCGACTTCCTCAGCGACTCGGCCCGCTTGCACGAGCGACACGTTCGCGCCCTCGCGACTGAGCTTGGGCTTCTTGACGAAGTTTTGGCCGAGCGGCTCGGGCGCCTCGTAGGCGGGCAGGAGATTTGGATGGCCGGGAAAGAGTTCCCAAAGGATCGGCAGCAGGCCCTTGTTGCTCAGCAGCATTTTCCACGTCGGCTCGATGAAGCGCGTGCGCTCCTGCGTGAGGTGTGCTCCGAACTCCTCGTGCCAGAGCCATTCCCACGGGTAAAGCTTGAAGCACTGCGCGATGGGCGCGTCTGCGCGGTCCACGAAGTCCCTGCCGTTCCAGCCGATGTCCTCGACGTGGACGAATTGCGTCGCCACGCCCGCCTGCTCGGCGGTGTCGCGCAGATAGAGCAAGGTCTGCTCGTCCTCGGGGTGGTCTTTGATGGCGCTGAAGTGAAGTGTCTTGCCGCCCCAGCGCTGCCACGCGGCGATGAGCCGCTCGTGGATGGAGTTGAACTGGTCGCTGGCCGGGCGCGTGTCTTGCAGCCAGAACCACTGGACCACGGCGGCTTCAAGCAACGCGGTCGGCGTGTCGGCGTTGTATTCGAGCAGCTTCGGCGGAGAGGCGCTGTCGAAGGCGAAGTCGAAGCGGCCATAGACGCTGAAGTCGTCACGCTCCCAGCTTTGGAGAATCGCTGGCACGGCGACGGCGGGAATGCCGAGGCGGTCCCACCAGCCGTGCTGAATCACCGCGCCTGCCGCCTCGATGCAGAGCGGGTGCAAGGCGTTCGCGGCGGCTTCGAGCGCAGCGACTTCATCGGCGCTCAACTCGTAGCAGGCCGACTCGTCCCAATAAGGGCCGTGCGCGTGGGAGTGGTAGGTGAGGCCGACCTGCTCGACCTTCGCTGGCCAGTCTGCACGCGGGTTGGTGAGATGGCGTGTCATGGCATGTGACTGCATCCGCCGGGTGAATGTGGGCACGCGCTGGTAGGGCGCGTCTGTCCCCAGCGCGCCGCTGGACCAATCGGACACCCAACCGGCGCGGTGAGGACACCGCGCCCTACCAGCGTAGGCAGGACGTGCTTCATGCTCACGAGCCGATGCTTCCCCATGACGAGCGCGACGTGCTGCCGAAGCCGCTGCGGGGCGTCGTGCTGCTTTGGACCGGTGGCCGAGGCTGCGCGGCGATGGCGGCGCTCACCGCCTGCGGCAGCGGCGTGGAGATGTTGGTGAAACTCTGGTGCGGCTGCTCTGTCCACAAGCCGCCGTGGAAATACTTCTGCTGCTGCGGGTCGAAGTGATTGTATCGGAGCGGAAACCAGGCGCGGTAAGGCGCGTGGTAATAGCCGGCGTAGGATAGATAGTGGTCGTTGGTGAAGGCGTTGCCCTGAAGCGCGTAGGCGCGCGTGGGCGTGGACTGCGCCTGCGCCTCGCTCGCGCCGCCCGCCAAGGCCGCCGTGGACAACCCGCCCACCAGCACCAGCCGGATGTGTTGGCTCCGTTTCACCGTGGATATGGCACGTCGCGTTCAGCCCATGATGGCCGCCGCGACGATGATGCAGACGCCGAGGATGACGGACGCCGCGATAATGGCGACGGCGACATTCTTGTTCTCCAGGATTTCCTTGTGCAGGTCGCCGGGCGTGAACTTGTCGAACAGCCGGTAGCCCACGATGGCCACCGCGATGCCGACCATCGCGAACGCGACCATGAGGCCGAGCGCCTGCGGGACGGAGTTCGAGTGGAGGTGAGTGGAGGTTTCCTGCTCCGCAGCGAGAGCCGCGACGGGCAGGACGAGGGGGAGCAACAAGGAGCAAGTGCGCAACAGTAGTTTGTTCATAGG
>JBEBFV010000178.1:0-11114 GCA_040081795.1 Limisphaerales bacterium
ACTCGGCCATCGCGGAAGCGGAGAAACGCGACGGCTACTTTCTCAAGCGCACCAATGACGGCGTCACGCTCAAGGTGCCCACCGGTGCCGCGCAGGCGAAGCCCGTCGCCGGCAAACCCCTTACCCCCGTGCAGCAGGCGGCTCTCGCCGCCGCCCGCGCCGCCAATCCCGCCGCCCGCCCGACAGGCGCGAAGCCCGGCGCAAAGCCGATGGACAAGAAATCCGCCGTGGTCAAGGCACAGTGGGTTGACGGCGAGGATGACCAACCCGCCATCAAGCCGGTGCGATGCGACTTTTGCGGCGTGAGGCTTCCACCGGGCGCGACCCTCTGCCCCGATTGCGGAACGGCGGTGGTGATCAAGCCCGCCGAACCGACGAAGCCCAACTGGTTCCGCCGCGTCGGTGTTGGTCTCATGCTGGCGCTGGCCATCGTGGCCGCCGTTCGCTGGGGCCAGCTCTACTTGGAAGGCCGTCCCAAGACCGGCAAGGACGGCAAGCCAGTGAAGACCGGCATCGAGATCCTCAACCACTCGTTGCAGACGCAGCCCGGCACTTCGCTGATGTATGTCCGCGGCATGGTCACCAATCACTCGGACGTGGCCTGGTTCTCCGTGAAGGTCGAGGCGGAGCTGCTCGACAAGGCGGGTGCCTCGCTCGGCAAGGTGTCCGACACGCGGATGGTGCTCGACCCGCACAAGCTCTTTCCGTTCAACGTCGCAGTGCTCGACCCCGACGCGAAGAGCTACACAAACCTGACCGTCTCGGCGCAGCGCTGACCGCCGGAACCGCACGTCACTTCCCATGAGCGAACCATCCTTCCCCGCCTGCCGGCCGCGCCGCCTTCGCCAGTTGCCCGTGCTGCGGCGCATGGTGGCGGAGACGCAGTTGGGGGCGCACCAGCTCGTGCTGCCGTTCTTCGCGAGGCCTGGGAAGAAGGAGCGCCGCCCCATCGGCTCGATGCCCGGAGTCTTTCAGTTGTCTGTGGACGAGTTGGTGAAAGACGCGACGGCCGCGCACGCCGCTGGCGTTCCTGCGGTGCTGCTCTTCGGCATCCCGGACGCGAAGGACGAGAAGGCATCGGGTGCCTACGCCCGCAGCGGCA
Source organism: Limisphaerales bacterium (assembly GCA_040081795.1). Classification (GTDB taxonomy): domain Bacteria; phylum Verrucomicrobiota; class Verrucomicrobiia; order Limisphaerales; family SXTU01; genus SXTU01. The sequence goes on from JBEBFV010000178.1 coordinate 1,103, forward strand.
TCGTCCAGCAAGCCGTCCGCGCGCTGAAGAAGGAATTGCCCGGCCTGCTGGTCATCACGGACGTCTGCCTCTGCGAATACATGAGCCACGGCCACTGCGGCATCGTGCATCGCGCGGCGGGCAAGGTCTTGAACGATCCCTCGCTCAAGCTGCTGGCCCGCACAGCAGTGAGTCACGCCGAGGCCGGCGCGGACGTCGTCGCTCCGAGCGACATGATGGACGGCCGCGTGCGGGCCATCCGCAGCGCGCTGGATGCAGGAGGTTTTTCCGACACGCCGATCCTCGCCTACGCCGCGAAGTATGCGTCCGCTTTTTACGGCCCGTTCCGCGAGGCGGCGGAGTCCGCGCCGCAGTTCGGCGACCGTCGCAGTTACCAGATGAACCCGGCCAATGCCGAGGAAGCACTGCGCGAAGTGGCCTTGGACATCGCCGAGGGCGCGGACATGGTCATGGTGAAACCGGCGCTGGCCTACCTGGATATTTTGCACCGCGTGAAGACGACCTTCGGCTATCCGACGGCGGCCTACGCGGTGAGCGGAGAGTATTCGATGATCAAGGCGGCGGCGGCGAACGGCTGGATTGACGAACGCGCGGTGACAATGGAATCGCTGCTGGGAATGCGCCGCGCCGGGGCGGACATCATCATCACGTATTCCGCGAAGGAAGTCTGCGGCTGGCTGAAGGGCTGAACGGTCCGGCGGGCTACTTGTCCCCGCCGAGGAAGACGAACACCAGCGTGCCGATGATGGCCACGGCGATCACGACGCCCACGATGATGAAGATCAGCGTAGTCTTGTTGCTCTTCTTCTTGAAGGGCGAGTTCTTGTCGAAGGTCGTGATCTTCTGCGTGCCCTGTTCCAAGTCGTTCATCTTCACGCCCTGCGGCAGGACGGCGGTCTTGTCCAAGATCTTTTTCCCGGAAGCGCCCGTGGGGGCGGACGCCTCCAACCGCGCCTCGACAGAGCCGAATCGAACTGTCTGGCCGACGGGCAGCGTGGCCTCGGTGACCTGCTCGCCATTGATGAAAGTGCCGTTGGTCGAGTCGAGATCCTTCACCACGACGTCATTGCCCCGCAGCAGAATCTCGCAGTGGTGGCCGGAGATCGAGGGCGCGGGGATCTGGAAATTGTTGTCCTCCAACCGCCCGACCGTGGAGCGCTCTGCCTTCAACTCGAAGGAGCGCCCGGTGAATCCTTCGGTAAGTAAGACTAGTCTCGGCATACGTCGTTCGGTTTGAAGGGATTATTGTCAGGGCGAAAACCAAGTCAAACCCTTTGCTGTGATTGCCAGCCACCGATTTGCTTGCCGCCCCCGACGCGACTGCCCATTCTCGCCGCGCTTTTTGAATCTGTTCACCTGACGCCCGATGACCGAACCCGCCATCACCCCGGAGCTTGTCGCCAAGCACAACCTCACGCCCGACGAATACCAGAAGGTGCTCGAAATCTTGGGCCGCCCTCCCAGCTACACCGAACTGGGCATCTTCTCCGTCATGTGGAGCGAGCACTGCTCCTACAAGAACACCCGGCCCGTGCTGAAGACGTTCCCGACCAAGGCCGCGAACATCCTCGTCGGCGCGGGCGAGGAAAACGCCGGCATCATTGACGTGGGCGACGGCGTGGCCATCGCGTTCAAGATCGAGTCGCACAACCACCCCAGCGCGGTCGAGCCGTTCCAGGGCGCGGCCACGGGCGTCGGCGGCATCATCCGCGACATCTTCACGATGGGCGCGCGGCCCGTCGCGGCGCTGAACTCGTTGCGCTTCGGCGAACTGTCCAACCCGGATGTGCGCCACCTCTTCTCCGGCGTGGTCAGCGGCATTGCGCACTACGGCAACTGCTTCGGCATCCCGACCATCGCGGGCGAGGTCTATTTCGACAAAAGCTACGAGGGCAATCCGCTCGTCAACGCCTTCTGCCTCGGCGTCCTGCGCCACGACCAGATCACGCGCGGCGCGGCCCACGGCATCGGCAACCCGGTCTTCTACGTCGGCCCGGCCACGGGTCGCGACGGACTCGCGGGCGCGGCGTTCGCCTCGCAGGACTTGACCGAGGAATCCGCCGAGCAGCAGCGCGGCGCGGTGCAGGTGGGCGACCCCTTCATGGAGAAGCTCGTCTGCGAAGCGTGCCTTGAACTGCTCGCGACCGGCTGTGTGGCCGGCATGCAGGACATGGGCGCGGCGGGGCTGACCTGCTCGACGTGCGAGACGGCGGCGCGCGCGGGCACGGGCATCGAAATCGAGTTGGACAAGGTGCCGCAGCGCGCACCGCACATGAGCAGCTACGAGATCATGTTGTCCGAATCGCAGGAGCGAATGCTCATCGTGGTGCACAAAGGCCGCGAGGAAGAGGTGAAGAAGATTTTCGACAAGTGGGATTTGCCGTGGGCGGAAATCGGCGTCGTGACCGACACGGGCCGGATGGTCGTGCGCCACGGCGGCAACATCGTCGTGGACGTGCCGGCGAAGAAGCTCACGGACGAGGCCCCTGTCTATCAGCGCGAGTCAAAGGAAGCGGCTTACATGGAAGCGGTGCGGGCGTTCCGGCTGGATGGCATCGTCGACACGACGGATGCGGCGGGCGACTTGAAGAAGCTACTCGCCAACCACTCCATCGCCTCGAAGAACTGGGTCTATCGCCAATACGACCACATGGTCCGCGACGGCTCCGTGGTCTGCCCCGGCAGCGATGCGGCCGTCATCCGCATCAAAGGCGACAGCCTGCCCATCACGAAGGCGGAGTATGCCGCCGCGCAAGCGGGCCAACCCGCTCCCGCCACCGCGCAAGTGGCCGACAAATTCGTCGCCTTCACCTGCGATTGCAACGGCGGCTACGTCTATCTTGACCCCTACGAAGGCGGGAAGGCCGCCATCACCGAGGCTTGCCGCAACCTCGCCTGCTCCGGTGCCGCCCCGCTCGGCGCGACCGACAACCTCAACTTCGGCAACCCGCATTACCCGGAGATTTTCTGGCAGCTCAAGGAATCCGTGCGCGGCCTAGCGGAAGGCTGCCGCGCCTTCAACGCTCCCGTCACCGGCGGCAACGTCTCGCTCTACAACCAGCGCGGCGCGCTCGGCGCGATTGACCCCACGCCCACGGTCGCCGTCGTCGGCCTCATCGAGAAGCCCGAGCACATCACGACCTCGTGGTTCAAGGATGCGGGCGACGCCATCATCTTGCTCGGCGCGCCTGTGGACACCGCCGACCCGTTGCAAGGTCTCGGCGGCAGCGCGCTGCTCCAGACGCTGCACGGCAAGAAGACCGGCCTGCCGCCGCGCGTGGACTTGGAAGCGGCGCAGACGCTGCACTCGACGTTGCTCGGCTTGATTTACACCGGCGCGGTGAAGAGCGCGCACGATTGCAGTGAAGGCGGCTTGGCCGTGTGCCTCGCCGAGAGCTGCATCGCCCAGCAGACCGCGCGCGAAACGCCCCGGCTCATCGGCGCGACGGTGGACTTGTCCGAAATGAAGGACACGCGCCTCGACGCCCTGCTCTTCGGCGAGACGCAGAGCCGCGTCGTCATCACTTGCAAGCCGCTCGACGCGACGAAAGTCATCGAGCGCGCGAAGCTCATGGGCGTCCCTGCCGCGCGCATCGGCACCGTGGGCGGCGACGCGCTGACCGTGAAGACCACGAGCGGCGAGTTCACCGCGCCCGTGGCCGAGTTGCACGACGCCTGGTGGAACGCCATCGCCCGCGCGATGGCGTAAGCGGGACACTCCTGTCCCGCAGTCGGATGCCTCCCGAATCCTCCGGCACGGGGACAGGAGTGTCCCCGTTACGGAGCAAAAGTCTTTGCGTGGCCCGCGCGGTTGCTATCGTCTGTCCAACCGCATGAAGACCTCGCTTCGCCTTGCCGCGCTTTTCGCGTTCACCATCACCGCTCTTGCCGACGGCCCGGCTGACAACAAGTTCGACACGGTCCGCCGGGTGCCACCGGAGGGAATTCCAATCGCCCCCGCTGCCCGCACGGAACTCCAGGCAGGAGCCGACGCGCTAGCGAAAGACATCGAGGCGCTGCGCACTTTGCTCAAGGCCAAGCCCGCCCTGCTCGACCTCCTGCCCGACGTGCAGATTTACCACAAGGCCGTGGACTGGGCGCTGCGGCACGACGAGTTCTACACGACGAACGAGGTCGCCACCGCGCGCGATCTGCTCAAGCGCGGCGGCGAACGAGCGGCGGCGCTCCGCGAGGGCAAGGCCCCGTGGCTCGCGCAGACCGGCCTGGTGGTGCGCGCGTATCAGTCGAAGATTGACGGCTCCATCCAGCCCTACGGCCTCGTCGTCCCGCCGAACTTCGCGCCCGGCGGCGCGCCGCTGCGGCTGGACTTCTGGGCGCACGGACGCGGCGAGAAGCTCACGGAAATGTCCTTCCTCGACCAGCGGCACAAGTCGCCCGGGCAGTTCGTTCCGCCCGGCGCGCTTGTGCTGCATCTCTACGGCCGTTACTGCAACGCGAACAAGCTCGCGGGCGAGGTGGATCTGTTCGAGGCGCTCGCGCACGCGAAGAAGTATTACCCGGTGGACGAGCGCCGGCTGGTGGTGCGCGGCTTCTCGATGGGCGGCGCGGCGGCGTGGCAGTTTGCGGCGCATTACCCCGGTGTCTGGGCGGCTGCGGCACCGGGCGCGGGCTTCAGCGAGACGCCGGACTTCCTGAAAGTTTTCCAGAAGGAGGAACTCAAGCCGACGTGGTTCGAGCGCAAGCTCTGGCATATGTATGACTGCACGGACTACGCGGTGAACCTCTTCAACCTCCCGACCGTTGCCTATAGCGGCGAGGCGGACTCGCAGAAGCAGGCCGCCGACATCATGGCGAAGGCGCTCGCCGCCGAGAACATGAGCCTCACGCACATCATCGGCCCGGACAAGACGCCGCACCGCTATCACCCCGACTCCATCGTCGAGATCAACCGCCGCATAGACGCCATCGTCGCGCTGGGCAAGGACCCGTCGCCCGACACCGTGCGCTTCACCACCTGGACTCTGCGCTACAACCAGTCGCACTGGGTCCGGCTCGATGGCATGGAAGAGCACTGGAGCCGTGCGCGTGTGGACGCGACGCAGATTCTTGCCGAGAACATGGTGCGCGTGAAGACGGCCAACGTGTCCGCCTTCTCGCTGCAGTTCCCCGCCGGCTCCTGCAAGCTCCTTCAGGGCAGCGCGCCGCGCGTGCTCGTGGACAACCAAAAGCTCGACGCCCCGATGGTCGAAACCGACAGGTCCTGGACCGCGCACTTCCGCAAGCTCGCGGGCAAATGGTCGCTCGCCGCGTTCGTGGACGACACCTCGCTGCGCAAACGCCCCGGGCTGCAGGGACCGATTGACGACGCGTTCCTCGACAGCTTCCTCATGGTGCGCCCGACAGGCCAGCCGTTGAACGCGCGCGTGGGCAAATGGGCCGACACCGAGATGAAGCACGCCGTGGAGCACTGGCGTCGGCAGTTCCGTGGCGACGCGCGCATGAAGGACGACATCGCCATCACCGACGCCGACATCGCCGCGCACAACCTTGTCCTCTGGGGCGACCCGGCGAGCAACAAGCTCCTCGCGCGCATCCTCGACCGCCTGCCGCTCCGTTGGGACGCGCAGACCGTCCGTGCCGGCGCGCAGTCCTTCCCGGCCAGCGAGCATGTGCCGGTGATGATCTATCCGAACCCGCTCAACCCGAAGAAATACGTCGTGCTCAACAGCGGCTTCACCTTCCGCGAATACGACTACCTCAACAACGCGCGCCAGGTGCCCAAGCTCCCCGACTACGCGGTGATTGACCTGAACATCCCGGTCAGCTCGCGCTTCCCCGGCGGCATCGCCACAGCGGGCTTCTTCGGCGAGCGGTGGGAAGTTATTCCCGGCGGGACGAAGTAGAGGGAGCGCGGCGTTCACGCCGCAAAAGCGTCCCTGTGGTGCGACGCGGAGGATGTCCACTCCCGCCGCCGCCATCTGCGGCCTGAAGGCCGCGCTCCGCTCACCGCCGCAGACGCGCGCCGAAGAAGTAGCCGCCGCAGTTTCCACCTTGCACGCGCAGTCGGCGCCTGTTTCATTCCGTCTTGGAATCAACCCTCGCGCGCATGAAACCCCCTTCTGCCGCCTTAATGGTCATCGCCTTGATGGTCGCGGCCCTGCCCGCGACGGCATTCGACCGATTTCCGCAGCCGGTCAACCTGCGCACCTACACGTCACCTTCCGGCGAGTTCGCGTGCGTCGTGGATCCCAGTGATCTGCACGGGCGCGGCGCGGCGACCTACCGGCTGACGCGGAAGGGAATACCAGTCTGGTCCAGCGAGAAGCCCTTCACCCTGTTCGATGCGGCCGTGACCGACACGGGGTTGGTCGCTGGCTACTCCTACAGCCATGGCGCGGACGGGTTCGCCGAGGGCGGACGCGGCAAAGGATCGGGTGACTTCCGAGTGGTGATCATTGGTGCGGGTGGCGAACTGGTTCTGAACGAAGCGGCGGTGCGGAAGAACAGTCTCGCCCTTCACGGTCCGCCGGAGCCACGCGCGAATGGTCTGGTGTTTGACGGGGTGAATGACTGGCTCGTGGTGCGCGTGCATGACGGCAGTCTGGGCCACGGCGAAGAATCCTGGTGGGCATACCGGCTTTCCACCGGGAAGTCGCTTGGCAAGAACCGCCTCAGACCGCCCACGTCGGGCTGTCAGATGGTGTTGCAGGCGCGCGGTATCGCCGGGACACCGCTGACGCTGGTTCATTGGTGGCATTTCGAGTCACCGGAGGTTGGCGCGCGCTTTTCCCTGCTGAACCTGAGCCGGGAGGAGGTTTGGTCACTGACACTGGCAAAGGACTACATGGTGCCTGGGAACGAGCAGGCCGAGGATGAACTACAGGAGCGGATTCGCCGCCAAGGTGCCATTTTCGACACCCGCCGGACCAACCATTTCACCATCCGTTCCGCCACGAAGTCCGAACACGTCACCTTTCGCGTCCTCGCGGGAGCAAATGGCAAGTGGGAAGTGAGGGAGATCGCGCGGGACAAATCGCCAGACCCCAACGTGGAGGCTGCCGCTCCAGTCACGCCTTCCAAGGAACCACTGCGCCTGCTGGGGTCGTTCAAGCTGGGATCCACCGGCGCGCTCACTTCGCCCGTGCGGAATGTCCTCTACTTCGACTTCGACGGGCGCGACCGGATTGGCCTCGTGCGGGACGAGCAGGGAGGCCGATACACCTTTGTCTTGGTCGAGCCGGATGGCCGACTTGTTCGCGAAACGCCCATCCAGTTCCCCGCCGCGACGAACAAGCACGACTGGCCGCGTGCGACGTGGATGGAGGGCGAGCGCTGGCTGATTACGACGACCACCGGCGGCGCGGGCGGCGTGACAACCGCTTGGTGGCTCGACGCGAACGATGGCGGGCAAACGCCGCTCAAGGGCTTCGACTGCCCACCGATTCAGCACATGGCGCGCCTGACGGGCGGCGGGCTCGTTGCGCTGACAAGTAAGCACCACCGCTACACCATCGAGGATGAGTTGATCGCGTTCGACCCGTCAGGACGTGTGCGGTGGCGCATCAAGGAGAACTCCGGCAGCGGCGATGCAGCTTTGTTCAGTCCAGAAGCCATGACCGTCACTACGAGCAATCGCGTCGCCGTGCTCGACATCATCCGCCACACGGTTCAGTTCTTCGACTCCGGCGGGAAGTTCCGCAGCGTGGTGAAGCTGGATGCCGCATGGGGGCGCAAGGCGAACTACCCTTCTGACCTCGCTGCCGACATCAATGACGGAGTGGTGGTCGGCGACTTCCAAGGCAAGCCGCCGGTTGTCCGCATGACGGCTGCCGGGAAAGTTCGGAGCCAGTTCCAGCCGAAGCACGCCGACAGCCGCGTGCTCGACGTGGTGCGCGGGGTGAAGGTGTCGCCCGCCGGCCGGTTGTGGGCGAATGACGGCGAGGCGCTGCACCGGCTCGACGAACAAGGCGTCGTGACCGCCACGCTGGGTCAGGCCCCGAATCCCGTTCAGCTTGGCCGCATCGCCGGCGTCACCGTGGACCAAGCCGGCCGCCTCTACGCTGCGGACGAGCGCACCGGGGCGGTTCACGTCTTCGACAGCACCGGCGCATTGTTGCTTGTGTGCAAGCCGGAGGTCGGCGACTTCAAGGGGAAGCTGAGTGTCGCCCAGCTGACCGTCCGCCTCGACGGGTCGGTGTTCCTCAGCGACGGAGCCGGCGCGGGTGAGCGCGCCGGCTTCCTGCAGTTCGACCCGACGGGAAAACGAGTTGGCTTCCGCAAGCTCGGCCTCGACTCCATCACGGAACAGTGGCACGCGCTGCCCGCTGCCGGCCGGATGCTGGTGCTCGGCTTTAACAACGCCTTCCTCGTGGACGCGGCGGGCAAGACAGAGCGGACCATCCGTCGGGGTGCTGACGGCACTTGGCTGCATCGGCCTGGCGATGCCTCGGTCGCGCCGGACGGTTCGTTCGCCGTTTGCACGGTGAACCGTTTTAGCACGGGCAAACCGCCCACCCTCCATCTCTTCGATGCGAATGGCGACACGCGGCAGAGCCTCACGCTGCCGGAAGGTTCATTGAGCTACACGTTCGCCTACAACGGAAGGCATATCGTCACGCTGGCCGGACCGCACCTGTGGGTCTTCGACACAGCCGGCCGCGTGATACGAAGGTTCACTCCCAAGGTCGAAGGCTTCAAAGAGGACTACGGCCGGGTCTTCTCGACGAATCGCGGCACCGAACTCTGGCTGGTGTTCACGGACACAAAGGTGGTTCACCGTTATGCGCTGCCATGAAAGCAATGCAGGATCGGAGCTAGGCTCGTGGCTTTGCAATTGTCGGAATAACGCTATGCACTTTGCGCCCGTGCTGCTCTTCCCCAACCCGCTCAACCCGAAGAAATACGTCGTGCTCAACAGCGGCTTCACCTTCCGCGAATACGACTACCTCAACAACGCGCGCCAGGTGCCCAAGCTGCCGGACTACGCGGTCATTGACCTGAACGTCCCGGTCGGCTCGCGGTTCCCCGGGGGCATCGCCACTGCGGGCTTCTTTGGCGAGCGGTGGGAAATCCTCCGCGGCGGGACGAAGTGAGCAGCGCGTGACGGGGACACTCTTGTCCCGGAGTTTCGGCTTTGCAGCGGGTCAGCCGGGACAAGGGTGTCCCCTCCTACGCCATGCCCGCCGGCCCGGAAATGGGGCTTGACGGTGAATTTGGCCCCTCATAGGTTGCGGCGCGGTAAACGAAGTTGCTGGTCGCCAGCGTGTGAAGTCGGAATTTTTTCCGGCTTTTTTTTGCCCCTGATGGGGCGCAAGCACGGGTCGAATTATGAATGCCGATTTTCTAGCCATCTTGGAATTCTGGGAACGCGAGAAGGGCATCAGCAAGGATGTCCTCGTCGGTGCCGTCCAGGAAGCGCTCGTCTCTGCGGCCAAAAAGGCCGTCGGCCCGGCCCGCGAGCTGCGCTGCCTGATTGACCCCAAGACCGGCGACATCAAGGCCTTCGCAAAGCTCATCGTCACGGACAAGGTAATCTCCAAGCACGACCAGATTTCCCTCACCGAGGCCCGCAGGAAGAAGGCTGATTCCCAGATTGGCGAGGAGCTCGAGGTCGAGGTCACGCCCACCGGCTTCGGGCGCATCGCGGCACAATATGCCAAGCAGGCATTGCTCACGCAGGTGCGCCGTGCGGAGAAGGCCCTCATCTTCGAGGAGTTCAAGGACCGCGTCGGGGATCTCGTCAGCGGCACGGTGCGGCGTTTCGAGCGTTCGGACGTCATCATGGACCTGGGCCGCTACGAGGCGTTGCTGCCCAACCGCGAGCGCGTCCCGACGGAGGAATACCAGATTGGCGAGCGCATCCGCTGCTTCGTGAAGGCTGTCGAGAATGGCCCGCACGGACCGGAAATCATCCTCAGCCGCGCCGCGCCGGAGTTCGTCATCAAGCTCTTCAAACTCGAGGTCTCCGAAATCTCAAACGGCACCGTCGAGGTCAAGGGCGTCGCCCGCGAACCGGGTTTCCGCACAAAGCTCGCTGTCTACAGCCGCGACC